>CAJUBM010000074.1 GCA_910584735.1 uncultured Muribaculaceae bacterium | reverse complement strand
TGGCAAAGTTCGCATTTATTCTCCTTTTTAACAACCTACTTTTTACATTGACCCGCAATTGCAGAGGAAAGCAATGTAGACAATGGCTGGCCCCCGTCAAAGGCTTCAGGCACATTGCCTGTAATTACAATCAACACCCAGGATGGCGCCCCCGTCCTTGACAAGGAGAACAAGATTCCGGCACTCATGGATGTGTCGCTGCCCGAAGGGTATGCCACATTCGCCGGAACCGAAGCCGAGGCTCTTTCGGGGATAGAGCTTACTATCAAAGGGCGTGGAAACGCCTCTTGGAAGCTCGATAAGAAACCTTACAAAATAAAATTCGAGAAAAAGACCCCGCTGCTCGGGATGCCTAAGCATAAGCATTTCGCCCTGATTCCGTGGGCTGTGGGGTATGCCCAGTGGATAGCATGCGTAAGCGGCCATGAGATGGCAAGGATGACCGGCATGGGGTGGGCACCCCGCATAGAGCCGGTAGAACTGGTGCTCAACGGCTCCTATGACGGACTTTATTTCGTTGTGGAAAGCATGAAGATTGACAAGTCGCGCCTTGACATATACGAACAGGAGGATTTGTGCAAAGACCCGGAACTGGTGAAAGGTGGATGGCTTGTCGAGATAGACAACTATGATGATGAGGCACAGATAAAGATACCCGAGACTGACAGGATAGATCTTAGGGTTACCTATAAAACCCCCGAGGTATTGAGCGACATACAGCGCTCATGGCTTATCGGGCAGTTCACTGATATGAACGAGGCCATATATTCCGGCGATGAGATCGGACGGAAGTGGGCCGAGATGATTGACCCCGCGTCTGTGGCCCGTTATTTTATCGTCAGGGAGATTCTGGGTGATACTGACGGTTATAACGGCAGTTTTTATCTCCACAAAGATTTGGGCGAAGGTGCCAGATGGAATTTCGGCCCCGTGTGGGATTTGGGATTCTCCCCGAAATCCGACTGGGTGATGAACGACCATCCGGCATATTCGCAGGTACACTGGATTGAACCTATGTTCCACACCCTTATGTTCCGTATGGCCTTGGTGGATGAATGGGATAAGTTCGAGGCCCGGTTCGAGGAGGTGTTCGCCCATTCAGAGCGGATTGCGGAGATGTGCCGTGAGGCCGACCGCATCAATTATGAGCGCTGGCCGCAGTATGAGAAAGGCAACACCGATGCGAAGCTGGCATTTTTCAAGAACAAACTCCGTGAGAACAAACAGTGGATGGATATGCAGATTTCCGATATATCTGCCGGGGTGCAGGAAGTGTCAGATGCCTCCGAGACGGCGATTTTCCGTATCAATGGCCCGAGCATAGAGTTCTCTGCGGCATTGGGAAATATAGAGGTGGCTGTGTATTCAGCCTCCGGCTCGTTGGTGCGCCGTTTTGAGGCTGTCGGCGGGAGCCGCAGTTCGTTGGAAAACCTGTCGGCGGGAATATATGTTGTTACGGCCACATCCGAGGGATATAGGCAACAGACAGCCAAAGTTGCAGTTGATTGATTTTGACTTCAAGGTCGTTAACACTGCCAAAGGCGTTATTTATAATGTACCTATATATTTTGCCGGGAGAAACACTGTTAAAATAGCAAATGGGTCGATATTTCTTAATATAGATTAATCTTGTTGAGTTAATGGAGTGCTATATTTGCCAAAAATCTATAAAACCAAATTTCAATATCACATGAGAAGAATCATAATCTGCCTTTGCTTGATTGCCATGATGGCGTCGGCGGCAACATCTTCCGAGAAAGTATTATCACCTCCACAGACGCGGCCATCCAAGTTCGCTACCCTGGCGTTGCCTACGAAGGGGAATGGCGGCAAAGTCACTATGCTTTCTCGTGAAAGGAAAAAGTCCGATGACCGGAGGATTCGCACTTATGCCGCATCGGAGGCTAACCGCCGCGCTGTTACTCAGGCACCCGCTAAAGTCTCCCGACGTCTTCCTATTATATATGGTAACGTTATGTGGGAGTCTACAATGGGTACCACCGACAGGGCTTATCTGGCAAGGATTCCGGCTAATGAAGAGGAGGATTTTGAAACTATAATCCCACGGTTTGATGCCGGGTACGGCGGAGTATGTGTGGACGGTATATATTACGGTACGAACTTTGATGACTCCGGTTTCTATGACATTATCGAAGTAAACGGTTATGATGTAGCCACGGGCGAACTGGAGTTCTATTGCTATCCATCGAATAAGAACGTGCTTGCACCTGCGGGTATGGCCGTTGACCCGGTAAGTGGCAAAATATACGGTATATTCTATAACTCGGACGGCACGGGCGTTGAACTCGGCACAATAGAATATAAGAATGAGAGTGCCCGCCGCACCGGCACTGTGTCGGCGCTTGAGGGAAGCTGGTGCGCGTTCGCCATCAGTTCTTCCGGCACATTCTACGGCATACGGAAGAATATCGTAGGCACGGGCGATAATGCCAGGGTCGTATCATCTACTTTGTGCAAGATTGACCGTGCGACAGGCGATGTGGAAGACATCGGTATCACTGGTTTTATACCGGCATATATCTCCGGTGCATGTATCGACCCCAAGACCGACCGCATGTTCTGGGCTGTAAGTCCGGCCGATGGCACGGGTGTGCTTACGGAGGTGAATCTTTCTACCGGAGCGGCTACGCTGCTCTACCATCTGCCCAACGAAGCCGAGGTCTCAGGCATGTATGTTGTAGGTTCTGCTGCTGCCGACAAGGCTCCCGACGAGGTGCAGAGTGCCGGTGTCGTATTCAACGGGGGTAGCCTTACAGGCACGGCCACCGTAAAAGCTCCCGCAACGCTGTTCGATGGCTCGCAGGCTACCGGCCAGGTTGACATAAAGATAGCGGTTGCCGGGGAAGTTCTTGCCACGAAGAAAGCCTCGTATGGCTCTGAAGTGTCAATCCCGGTGACTATGCAGCAGCCCGGTCTATATGATTTCGCGGTTTATGCCGAGAATAGTGCCGGGATGAGTCCGCAGAAGATTGTCAAGGGTGTGTTTGCCGGAACGGATACCCCCTCGGCGTCTACAAACGTCTCGCTCTCATATGCCGATGGACGTATGCAGCTTAGCTGGGATGCCGTTACGGCGGGTGTGAACGGCGGCTATATCGATGTCGGCGGCCTTTCCTATACGGTAACACGCTATCCAGGTGCGGTGAAGGTGGCCCAAGGGCATAAGTCCACCACGTTCAGCGAGCCTATCGGGGAACCGAACCGGATGGAGATATATTATTATACGGTTGTGGCTGTATCCAACGGTGTTGAGTCTGCCCCCGCGAAGTCAAACAGCATCAAGCTCGGCGCTATTACCCCTCCCTATATACCCGATTTCAATACTGACGGCCTGGAGGGATGGCTGGTACTTGATGAGAACAACGATGGTAAGACGTGGACTGTATGGGGTCAGAACGAATTGCGCATAGCCTACAATACGACCAAGACTATGAACGACTGGCTGATTTCGCCACCCATAAGGCTCAGGGCCGGACGTGAATATGAGGTGTCGTTCGAGGTTTACGCTTACGATGGCGATGAGACGCCGGAAAGGATTGAGGTAAAATATGGAACCGATGCCTCAGTGCAGGGCCTTGACAGAACGTTGCTGCCCCCTACCGTGGTGACGCAGAGTTCGGCGAATCCTTTGGCCGTAAACAAGAAGATAGTCCCGACGGCTGACGGTATTTATTATATCGGTTTCCACGGTATGTCGGATAAGAATATGTATTATCTCTATCTGCGTAATATCGAGATAGGAGCCGGAGTCCTGGACGATGCTCCCGGTGTAGCTACAGACCTGAGTGTCACTCCCGATGCCGATGGCGCCCTGAAAGCTCATGTGGCATTTAAGGCTCCCTCGGTGTCGGCAAGCGGTACGGCGCTGTCCGGTATCACGAAGATTGAGTTGAGCCGTGACGATGAGGTTGTAAAGACCTTTACCTCTCCCTCGCCGGGTGCCGGTCTAAGTTTTGATGACATTGTGCCTCAGCGCGGCATGCATGAATACTCGGTGGTATGCTTCAATAATGCCGGTGACGGTGTGGCCGTAACTCAGAGTGCTTTCATCGGACACGACCTGCCCGTCGGCATAGAGGGCGTACAGATACGCCGTACCGATAACGAGGGTGAGGTTGCCATAACCTGGAATCCGGTGACGAAAGATATAAACGGGCTTAACATGTCGTCGGCCGATGTGAAATACAATCTGTCGCGTATCACGGATGATGGTTCCGAGCCGTTGGTTGCCGACCTTTCCGAGCCACGTTATGTATTCCAACTGGCGAAAGCCGGTAAGCAGGATTTCATAAAGGTGGAAGTCGTGCCTGAGAATGTGGCCGGTATCGGAGCCGGCATGGAATCGGATCTGATTCCCGCCGGGACGCCGTATAAGGGGCTTGCCGAATCGGGCGCTCTTGACACCTATGTGTGGGGTACGGATGACGCCGGCGGCGGTGTATGGGCCTACACGTACGATTCAAACGGGGTCTCCTCGCAGGACGGCGATGGTAAGTTCTTCTTGATGGAAGGGAAGTTCCAGGATGATTCCGGCGACCTTATGTCGGGCCTTGTGACATTAGAGGGTATGTCGAAGCCGGGACTGGTATTCTACACCTACAATACTACCGGCGATGAGGGACAGCCCAACATCAACGAGATTTCTGTGGCTCTCAGAGAGTCCGACAAGGAGGCCTGGACGGAGATTTACAATTCTACTGTCGACCGGATCTGTGGCAGTATGCCGCGCACCTGGGGGAAGGTCGCTATTAATCTGGGCGAGTATGCCGGAAAGGTTATCCAGATAAAGATAACGCCGACCATTAAGCAATACAGCTATGTGATGGTTGACAATATCACTATCGGCAACCTGCTTGACTATGATGTAAATGCCAAGAAGATTTCCGCGTCCACCCATGCGCATCCCGGGGAAGAGTTCAATGTCGAGGTGCAGGTGTTGAACGAGGGTGTGAAGGTAATTGACAACGTTAAGGTTGAACTTTACGAGAACGGCACCCTGGCAGATACGCGCCAGATAGGGGCCATGGCTTCGGGAGCCTTGCAGACTTTGGCATTTGTCCGCACAATGGCTGTGGCTGACCCCGTGGCACTGGAATATTATGCGGTGGTAAGTTCCCCCTCCGACCAGAATCCCGACAATAACCGCACCGAGACAATAACCGTGCAGCCACGCCATTCGGGCATACCTGCGGTAACTGCGTTGGTAGGTGAGTCGGACGGCCACGGCATCCGCCTTACCTGGAACGAGCCTGACCTTGATGCCTTAGGCTCCCTCCCGGTGTTTGAGGATTTTGAGACGGCCACACCTTTTGCCGACCATTATGACGACTGGACCTTTATCGATGTAGATAACGCTGCGGTTGCCGGATTCCAGAACTGGAACATCCCCGGCATCACCCCGGGCACCACACGCGGCAGCTTCTGGGTCTGGGATTCGAGCCAGCTTGGCGATGCAGCGGCCAAGGCCCACAGCGGGTCGAAATATCTTTTCAGCCTGTGTCTGTGGAAAGACGGTAAGGTCGTGGATGACTGGGCCGTGTCACCTCTTCTAAACGGCGAAGCGCAGACAATATCGTTCTGGGCCAAGAGTTATTCATCGGAATACGCCGAAAGAATATCGGTATATTACTCCACCGGAGGCACGGAGGTAGCGGATTTTGTAAAGATTGACGGCGTGGGCGGTTCTGTGCCCGGCGTATGGACCCTTTACACGGCTGAGCTTCCGGCAGGCGCGAAACATTTCGCCATACGCAGCAGTTCTACCAATCCCTGGATGCTGATGATTGACGATGTGTCGTATATTCCCGGCAAATTGAATGTGTCGCTCTTGGGCTACAATGTTTACAGGGACGGTCGGAAGATAAATTCTGCCATCTTGGAAGAGAACGAGTTTGTAGATACCGACCTTGAGGATGGCAAGACCTACAGTTATGTCGTTACTGCCGTCTACAATAAAGGGGAATCGGAGGATTCCAACGTTGTAAGCATGAAGTTCGAGGCTTCCGGTTTAGAGGAAGCTGTCAGCGGTGATGTGCAGATTGTTGTAGCTGACGGCGAAATCATTATCCTCCATGCCGGCGGACGCGAGATTGCCGTGACTGTTCCCAACGGCTCGATGATATATTCGGGTATCGGCAGTGCCGACACTCGCATAGCCGTAGCGCCCGGCGTATATATCGTCAAGGCCGGTTCGACTGTAAAGAAAATTATTGTGAGATAAAGAAAAGCACACACATTTACTGTGGTGGGATGTGTCAGGATTCCGAATCTTGACACATCCCGCTAACTTTTCCCGGGGAAGAAGGTTTTCTTGACAAAAGTAATCTTCTGCCATACATAAAATTTGGGGGGGTGATTTGGAAAGATATTGATATTTGAGTAAATTTGCAATTCGCGAATTGCAAATTTAATTTTGAAATGGCTAAAAATCACAATGGTATGCGACCACAAGACATAGTAATACTACTTAAAAAGATTACAGACAAGGGGCGCAATCTGCTGAACGGCCAGATTGCGAAGGAGCTTGGTATAAGTGCTTCGGAGGTTTCCGAGGCGCTTGAACGATGCCGAATGGCACGGTTGGTGGATAACACTAAACAGCGTGTGAATATTCTGGCTCTTGAAGAGTTCCTTGTCCATGGTCTGAAGTATGTGTTTCCGGTACAGCCTCAAAGCATGGTTCGCGGTGTTCCCACTGCCATTTCCGCAGCCCCTATGAAAGACAGGATTGTGTCAGGTAATGAACAATACGTTTGGCCGGATGCGAAAGGCAATATGCGTGGAGCCGCGATAACGCCGTTGTATAAGACCGTTCCGGCGGCTGTCGCCAATGATTCAATGTTATATAGTCTCTTGGCTATTGTTGACACTATAAGGATAGGGCGAGTGCGGGAAGTTGAGATTGCGAAGGTTGAACTTAAAAATATTTTGGCAGGCTATGATGTCAAGTAATCTTGAAAGATTGAAGATAATTGCCGACGGGCTGGGTGAACTGAACCGTCAGGTCGCATTTGTGGGAGGGTCAGTCGCCGAACTTTATGCGGATGATTCCGCCGCTACCGAAATCCGCATGACTGAAGATGTGGATTGTGTGATAGAACTGGCTACATATCGTGGCTTGTATGAATTTGAAGAAGAGATACGCAGTCGTGGATTTTCCAATGCCACCACTCCCGGTGCTCCAATCTGCCGATGGATTTATAGGGGCGAGACAGTGGATATAATGCCGGATGATAAGAGTGTTTTGGGCTTTACCAACGAATGGTATCGACCGGCGTTTGCACACCGCAAGGAGGTGCAATTATCTGACGGAACATCTATCTACATATTTCCGACCTTATATTATATCGCCACCAAGATTGAGGCTATAAAAGGCCGTGGAGGTAATGACCTCCGTTTTTCTCATGACTTTGAGGATTTGATTTATGTGCTCAATAATTGTGAGAGGATTACAGGTTTGTTTGACAATGAAAAGGATTTGACATTGACAACCTATCTTTCCGATTGGGCGGCGCAGACGCTTGAACGACAAAATATAAGAGAAGAAATAGAATGTGCGCTTCCATACGGCGATTACGAAAGGACTGAATATATCATTGATATTCTTAATCATTTTGCGAAAGGAAGAACACAATGAAGATACAGTATGCCTCTGATTTGCACCTTGAATTTGGTGCAAACTCAGTTTACCTGCGTAATAATCCGCTGATCCCGGTGGGTGACATACTGATACTTGCCGGCGATATCGGTTATCTTGGTGATGATAATTACATCAAACATCCGTTTTGGGATTGGGCAAGCGGAAACTATGACCGCGTGATTGTTATTCCGGGCAATCATGAACTTTACAATTCGTTTGACATAAACGAATTGCACGATGGATGGCGTTTTGAAATCCGCAAAAACATCGAGTATGTCTATAATACGGTGATTGCTCTTGACAAAGACACCGATTTAATTGCTACGACACTATGGAGTGAGATACATCCGTCAAACGGATATTTTACAGAGCGCGGTGTCAGTGATTTTCATCGGATAAGAAACGGAGCATACCGTCTGACATGGGAGCGGTTTGATGATGAACACCTTAAATGTAGAAATTTCATTGAAAACAGTCTTGTATCAAGCAATACACAGCATATAATTGTGGCAACTCATCATGTACCGTCATTTGAACTGATGTCAGATGAATTTCAAGGAAGTCCGATTAACGGTGCATTTACCGTAGAACTTGGCAACATGATAGCCAACAGCCGGATAGAAAATTGGATTTACGGTCACTCTCACCGGAATATAAACAAAACGATAGGCTCTACCCATTGTATGAGCAATCAGTTGGGATACGTTTCTCATGGAGAACATCTATCTTTCAAACCGGATGCTGTAATTGAGATATAAAGAAAAACTCAATCACTCCGATTGATGGGTGATTGAGTTTTGGAATAAATGGGTTGGGAGAGGGCTGAGGAATATGCAAGGGTCAGAGGTATTTTTCGCCATGGGCCAGGCGCACGTCGTTTACCATCTGTTTAATGCGTTGCTCTTCGGCCTTGGGGCATATGAGTAGCACATCATCGGCATCGGCCACGATATAGTCTTTCAGACCCTCTACGACCATGAGCTTGTCGCCTTTGACTGCGAATATGTTGCCTGTGGAGTTGTAGGCCATCACGGCGCAGTTCTGCGTCACGTTGCCATCGCGGTTCTTGGGGGAGTTGTCGTAGAGCGAACCCCATGTGCCAAGATCGCTCCATCCGAAATTGACGCACTCCACGAATACGTTCTGTGATTTCTCCATAAGAGCGAAATCTATTGATATGCCCATGACGCCGGGATAGTTTTTCTCAATAAATTCCAGTTCGTCCGGGGTGCCGAAGAGGCCGTTGGCGTTGTCGAAGGTGGAGGCCAGATCGGATGCATGCTCGTGAAGTTCCTCTATGACGGTGGAGGCTTTCCAAAGGAATATGCCTGAGTTCCAGAAAAATTCACCCGATTCCACAAATACTTCGGCGAGTTCCAGGCGTGGTTTCTCTGTGAATGTTTTCACCTTGTGGATTTCCCCTTCCGCCTTGGGGCCGACCTGTATATAGCCGTAGCCGGTCTCGGGGCGCGTGGGCTTTATGCCGAGTGTGAGCAGGGCATGGTGGTTCTCCACGAACCGGAATCCTTCGAGTATGGCTTTTTCGAATATGGTCTCGCGGGTGATGAGATGGTCGCTGGGGGCTACCATTATTGATGCCTGCGGGTCTTTGGCATGGATGTGGTAGGCCGCCCAGGCTATGCAGGGGGCGGTGTTGCGGCGTGCCGGTTCGAGCAGTATCTGCTCTTCGGAAAGGTCGGGGAGTTGGGCACGTATCTCCGTGGCGTACTGCTCGTTGGTTAGAATGATAATATTCTCAGGTTTTACTATGGGGAGTACGCGGTCGTAGCTCATCTGCAGCAGTGAGCGCCCTGTGCCGAGAAAGTCAATGAACTGTTTCGGACGGGAGGAGCGGCTGTAGGGCCAGAAGCGGCTTCCGATGCCGCCGCACATTATGACGCAATACCTGTGTGGGTCAATCATGATATTTAGGGATAATGAAGTTGCTAATGTTTTTCGCTAAGTTAACACTTTCCTGTGCTCTTTCCAAAAACTTTGGCAAAGGATTTGACGAAAAACGGCGTGAATGCCGATTTTTTTGATTTTAAGAGATATGTTCGCTAAATTTGCGGTAACTTGGTGTGGTCGGACTTTGCCGGGGCTACTCTTATGCAATCGCACAAAACGAAGGCCATGATTGTTCTAATATGTGAAATATATTTTTACTAAGATTATGAGACAGTGGGTTGTCGTAGCCTTATTTATAATCACCCTCGGGTTTGTGGCCGTGCGGCCTGCGGGGGCGGTAAGTCCGTATCCGGTGCTGGAGGAACGCGCCGGTCGTTTCTTTGACCAAAAGGAGTGGAACCAGGCCGCTGCCGTATATGACCTTATGCTTGACGAACGCCCTGCGGTTGCTTCCACTTATGGCCGTGCGGTGGTTGTGAACGCCATGAGGGGAGATTCGGTGGCGCCGATAAGGCTGATGGCCAAGGCTCTTGACAACCACGTGCCGTTCGATTCGGTGTTTTCGCGTGTGAGGGAGTTCAGTTTCGCTTTGGGACATGCGGGAATCTATGAGGGTTTCCTGTTGTCGGTAAGGGGCGCGTATCCATGGATGAAGCGCACTGTTGATTCATATCTGCTGAAATATTATACGTTCAGGCGCAACGGGCGCATGATGGACGCCTACAGCGGGGCGATGCTCGCCGGGGCGCACGACAATGTTGATTTCCTTCTGCTGAGGGGTGAGGGCTACGTGTTCCAGGGTATGTTGCCTGAAGCAATAGCTGCGTATGAGGAGGTACTTAAGGTGGCTCCTGACAATTATGATGCGTTGCTTACGCTCGGCAACTGGTACGCCATGGGTGTCAGTGCCGATGCCGGAGACGGGTTGTCGAATCGGAGTAAGGCGGTTGAATATCTTGGCCGGGCCTATGCCTTGAGGCCCACGCCTTATGTAGCCGTGGTGCTTGACAAGTTGAAATAGGAATCTGGTTATTTGCGGTCGAAATCGGCCGGGTTCTCACCCCATCGGTCGGTGTCCCACACGAGTATGGGGTTTGTGAAGCGGTGTGTCCGCAGCCATGTGTCGGCGCGGTCAAGAAGCTGGAACAGGCGGGTGTTCTGCGGGGAGCGCTGCTGCTGGCAGCGGTGTCCTTTGTTGCGTATCCACGAGCGGGCTATGCGGGAGTCGCTGTAGATAGGTGTCACTGAGTCGTTGCGGTTGTATAGCAAGGCCAGGGCGTGAACCAAGGCGAGATATTCAGCGGCGTTGTTTGTACCCCCTTCCAAAGGCCCGAAATGGAAGATGCGTTCACCCGTCCGTAGGTCTACCCCCTGGTATTCCATAGGTCCCGGATTTCCGGCGCAGGCACCGTCTACGGCTATGGCGTTTCCGTTTATTTCGGGGAATTGTGCTTTCAGTTGCTCTATGTCGCGGGTCGGGACTGCCGTCTGTGCGTTATGGGTCGCGATTGCGCGGACTATGGCCTCCTGGTCGTCGGGGTCGCCACGGAACGCTATAGTTGCCGCCGTCTGCGAGCTATACGCCTTGTATCGTGCGCCGGGGAACATGGCTATCTGTTGTTCGCAGTCGTCCCAGTTGTCATATATGCCGGGTTCGCGGCCTACCCAGACCACATAGAATTTCCTTTTCTCTGCCATTGTCAGGTTCTGTTCTGCCGTGTTGTCAGCTTAGGGTTAGGAGGATGCGTATGTCTGTGAAGCGTACGCCTGCCAGTCGTGCCGCCCGTGCGTTTACCGCCTTCCCGAGAAATGTCAGGGCGGCGCTCTGCAACCCCTCTGTGAGGTGTATGGCCGAAGTGGCGCTGCCGCCTCCGGCAATTTCGTCAAGCATGGTTATGAATGTGTCGCTAAGGGCCATGGCGGCAGTACGCGGCACGGTTCCGGAAGCGTTTACGAAACAGAGCCGTTTACGTGGCTGCCGGGTGTAGTACGATGCCGCCTGCTGTGGGATGCCGCCCCCCCTTATCGCTGCGAGGTCGATCTGAGGCATAGCCGGAAAGGCGCGTCCGGGTTCGGGCGAGAGGTCGAACACCAATACCCCTTTCTTCATAATCTCCTCCCCTGAAGCCTCCACTACCACCGGGCATCCCTGGAGGTCGGTAGAGACTACCACATCGGCTGTACGCAGGGCGTTCTCCAGGGCATGGGGGTGGATTGAGGAGCCTATCACCCCTCCGGCCAGGTCGCGCAGGGCACGCCGCAGGCGGTACACGTCGCCATCGAACATCCTTACGGTGGCTCCCAGGCCCATGGCCGAACGGGCCGCCGCTATCGCTCCTATGTCGGAACCGAGTATCACCACCTCGCATGGGATTACGCCTGATATGCCCCCCACGAGGATTCCTTTGTTTCCCACCGGGTCGGCCATCATCGAGGCTGCCATTACCATGGCGGCGCGTCCGGCAATCTCGGCCAGTATGTCGGCGAACGGGTGGTTGCCACGGTCGTCCTTTATAAGGTCTATGGCGATGTTGATTACATGCCTTTCAAGTAGAGAGCGCACCACCTCGGCGCCCTGCTGACGTCCGAAGTTGGAGAGAGAAAGCAGCATTGCACCGCGTCTTAGGCGGCGTATGTCGGAGACGGGCAGCGGTGAGAGATGTATCACGATGTCGCACTCCAGTGTGCGCCCGCGGTCGGTAATCTTTGCCCCGGCACGTGTGTATGCCTCATCTGTGTAGTGTATGCATGCCGGGGCACCCTCCTCGATTATTACGGAGAAGCCGCGTTCGGTCAGGGAGTTTACGGCTTCCGGAGTGAGGGGGAAGCGCCGTTCTGTGGGGGCTGCGCATTTGGGCAGTCCTATCGAAAGGCGCCGGCGTCCGATGGGTGTGCATGCCGGTTGTGGCAGAGGTGTTATGCTACAGGCGAAGTCAGGATCGTTAAACATCGGGGGTATGGCGAAAAGGTGCGTATCGGTTAAAGGGCGTGGCGTATGTCGTGATATTCCTTAATGAATCGCAGGCATGTATCCTCTATTTCCTCCCGGGTTTCCAAAAGGTCAGAGGGGAAGCGTATTGATGCCTTGTCGTAGTATACTGCCCGGCGTTGTTGCTCGGAGATAATGAATTCACCGATTTGTCGCGGTGTTTTCCCTCGCAGCAGGGGGCGTTGTGACTGTGCTTGTACCAATCTGTGCAGCAGTCTGTCGGCTGATGCCTCCAACAGCACGGTCAGGCCGTGGTCGTTCATCCATTCCATGGCTCCCTCGCGGCAGGGAGTACCTCCCCCGGTAGCTATAAGGAGGGTGGTGTCCGGGTGGGAGTGAGTGGCGAGCGCACGGAGGGTGTCGGCTTCTATCTCCCGGAAGGTTGCCTCGCCGTATTTTGCGAATATGTCGGCGATACTCAGCGATTCACGCCGTTCGATTTCTTCGTCAAGGTCGATGAAACGCCACCCCGGCATGCGCGATGCCAGGGCGTGGCCGAGCGTGGTCTTGCCCGATCCCATGAATCCGATTAGGAATATAGTGTCCCCTCCCGGCATAAGCAGGTTGTATGGTAAATAGGTTGTCCGGATGTTTATTTCCCGGCCTCGCGCTGTGCCTGGGCTTTGAGCAGGTCGCGAATCTCGGTGAGAAGTTTCTGGTCTTCGGTGGGTTCGGCGGGGGCTGCAGCCTGTTCCTCTTCGGCTTTCTTTGTGGCGGCTTTCAGCTTGTTCATGAAACGGATGGCCATGAAGATGCAGAAGGCGATGATAAGGAAGTCAACGATGCTTTGGATAAATACGCCCCAGGTGAGCGCTACCTCGGGGTTTACAACCTCTGTGCCGTTCATCACGGCCTCGCGTAATATTATCTTTTTATCGGTGAAATTCACACCGCCGGTGATTACAGATACCAGCGGCATGATGATGTCGTTCACAAGGGAACTTACTATTTTGCCGAAGGCGCCGCCGATGATAACACCGACAGCCATGTCTATTACGTTGCCCTTCATGGCAAACTCTTTGAATTCAGTGAGAAATTTTCCCATATGTCAAGTTTATTGTTGTTTATGTGACGTATATTCGTAGGGATATGTCTCTTGATATGTCCTACTGAAGAGGAACAAATCGGCATCCCCGCCGGTTTACCGGGCCATCATTGAAAAAAAGCTGAACACGGCGCGTGAACCGATGGCGGATATGCACATGGCCATGACCATTACCGTGACGCTTGTCACCAGGCCTGCAACGGCGCTCCAACGAGGCTGTCTGGCCAGTCCGATGAGCGAGCATATCAATCCTCCGAGCCACAGTACCCACCCTAACATCGGTATCCACCCTAACACTAAGGCGAGCATTGACAGGGCGAACCCTATGTTTGCTATAAGGTTGCGGCGTGTGCGGATGTCGGAGGTTTCCCAAGGCAGGCTGCCAGCCGTACTGTCCGTAGAGGGGATTGTCGGCGTTGTGTCACAGTTGTCGCGGGAGTTGTACATAGATTAATTTTTGGCAAAATTACGCAAAAGAATCCAATAATATCTCCAATAAGGAGGAGAATCCGATAATCGGGGGTATATAAATGGAATGTGGAGTGGATATAGAATCAGGGGGTATAAATGAAAAGTGTGTTTCTTCACAGAAACACACCTCCCTCATAACCAAAATTCAAGTATATATGTTCTTTTCGTCTAACAAACGTT
>CAJUBM010000073.1 GCA_910584735.1 uncultured Muribaculaceae bacterium | reverse complement strand
TTGGCGGTAGATGCCGCTTAGCCTATGAATTATTTTTTTAACGAACTATTGTTATGACACATTTACATTGTTTATATAATTGTGGAGATTTTAACGTATTACAACCTTAGAGGTTGTGGTTCCGATGTTAATAAGGTATATGCCTGCCGAGGGGATTGTGAAAGTCCGGCAGTCTCCATCGGAGTATAAATCGGAGAGCGGTACGGGGCGTCCTGTAAGGTCGAATACCCTTATTGTTGCATCAGAGTTGTTTTCAATATGTACGGTATGGCCTATAATACGGATGGAAGGTTCGCCGAGAGAATCTTTCCCGACTTCTTGGATGGCACTCCCGCCATATGGATAGGTCAGTTCTGTGTCGGGGCTGTAGAGCCATCGGCTCTTGTCACTGCTGGCTCCTACGGTACGCACACTGTAGCACACCGCGTCACCGGCAGGACAGTTTATCCCTTTCACCGTGATTGAGTTGCCGGTAGTGGTCTCGAATCTCTCAAGCCGGTGGGCTTTGACACCGGCTTTCACATTCTGCCATACTTTCAAATCATCGACATAGACATTTCCGGAGCGTGTAGGGATTATTGCCAGGATTGAATTGTCGCCGCCCCCGCTGAGCGAGGCTCTGACGGTGTACCAGTTCTTGGACAGGCCGTCAATACGGTGTTCATCGACCATCTGATAGTCACCCCCCTCCCTGCTGAAGAGGGCTACGGCCACGCCTGTGCGCGAATCATCATTTTTGGCTTTGAACTCTACGCTGATTTTCCCTCCCGAGCCGGAGAGATTGAGGCGTGGCGATTCAATCTGTGCGGCATATCCGAGATAGGAGAAAGCGCCCTGTACTCCGATATACCCCTCCTGTAGGTCGGCGCATCCGAAGAACCATCCCGGCATCTCATCGAAACCGACATCGGTCTCGCTCCCTAAATCGCGTGGGTGCACGAATGAGAAATCCGTGTCGGCAAGGAAGAACTGTTCGTCATCGGCCGGAGTATGTTCGATGAATGTGCGTACCTCGTATTTGTACGCATTTTCCACATTCCCCCACGATATGATAAATCCGTCATCGGTTATCTGCGCCGGATTTAATGCGGGGGCTGCGATTCCCTCTATGCTTACCGGGGTTGACCACGGAGAGACCTCTGTCCCGGCATAGCCGCGCACCTGTAGGCGGTAGCCGTTCCAATTTTCATCAAGGTCTGTGAATTGATAGTCTGTGCGTGTGGTTGTAAAGTCTCCCGGCACATCCGTTTCAGAACCATCAGTCCCCACGGTGTATAATCTCAGTTCGTAGCGGTCATACTTTGCCCCGCCGTTCCAAAAGGCATTGAAGCCGGTACCGTCAAAATTGTCGTAGGTAAGCCCGGTGGGTGATTCAACTTTCGGATCCGGCACCTCTACCACTATGTCGTCGATAAACGCTTTCACGCGGCTGGAGGATGGATTGTTCATGTCAACAGCCCTGATTGCGACGTAGTCGCCACGGGTACCGCCGTCGAAGATGTAGGTTATGGTCTGCCACTGCTCGGTAAGTTTTACGGAGGACTGGCTGGATATGTTGGCATGCACAACGTTGGCCCATCCGTCAGGCGACCCTGGAGCAAGTTTCATGCGGAATGTTATCTTGAACTTTCCTCCGTTTTTTGACAGGTCGATATTCGGGGTGAACAGTTTTCCGTCAATGCCCTGGTAGGCAATACCCCCGGCCTGGTAGATTTCCACTCCCTGCCATCCGGGAGAGAGGGTTTTGTTGTCGGGAATCATCTGCAACTGGTCGTTCACCGGGTTGGCCGAGGGGCGTTCCTCGCTTCCGGCGGTGAATAGCGAGAAGTCCTCGTACAGCAGCACCCGGTAATCTGTGGTGTTGTCCTCGGCTCCATGCCCTGCCTCGGCGCGCCCGGCGTTGACATGGAAGTCGGCCAGGGCGCCCGGTAGGGTATATAGACAGCTTAGGAAAAGAATTATAGCTTTTCTCACTGTAAGTAACTTTTAATTTAAGGTCATTTTACCGATACTTTCTTTACATCGTTTCCGGCTTTGACTATGTACAGACCGTGGGTGCAGGGAATTATGAGGTTCCCGTTAGACCTGTCCGTGACATAGACGGCTCGGCCATCGGTATTGAACACCATCACGGCGTGGCCTTCGTAGCCTGTTATTATTATAGAGCCGTCTGCAGTGGCTATGGTGCCTTTAACCGTGACGGCATCAGACAATGAGGTACGCACGGCGGTGGCAGTGTTTGACTTGCTGTATTCTATGCCGTCGACAACAGCGGTTACGTTATACTTGCAATCGGTGTTGGCGGGGGTGCTGTGCACGAATCGGGTTTCCGTAAGACCTTCTCCGATTATATCGCCATCGGCATATACGTTGTAGGTGAATATCGACTCTTTGTTTATTATCGGAGTGAAATCTATGTCGTCAATCATTATGCCGAATACATCGGCGCTGACATAGTGTATAGCGAAATATTTGGCGTCATCGGGAAGAACGAAGGCTTTGCCGATCCAGTTCAGCCCGGAGACAGAAATTTGTTCCAAAGTCTTGAACTCGGAGGGTTCGTTGGTGGTGGAGGAGTAGCAGAACTCTACACGTTCGGCGAAGTCGTTCAGGGCGACTGTGGTGATATAGAAGGAGACTACAGTGCCTGCCTTTACCTCGGGAGATATGAGCCAGTCATCGGCTTTTGAGCCGTCGGCAGGGCAGAAAGCCACTAAGTATTGTTCGCCGGAACGGGGTACGTAGTTCTCGCCGACCAGACGGTTGTTAAGGTATTCGGGGTTTATTACCATGAACGCTTTCGGCAGGGTTGCCGCTTCGAACTGGCACTGGTCGTAGGAGTAGGTTTTCTTTCCGTCAAGGTCGAGGTTCTTGAACAGGCCGATATATTTGCCGTAGGCGAACGGCTCGTAATCTTCGAAGCTGTCAAGGCCGGTGAGCTTTATGTCGGGTTTGCTCCATGTGAGTGTCACGGAGTTGTCATCACCTTCGGCTGCGAGGTCGTTGACCACGGGTTTCTGTCCTCGGATTATGTTAACCGTAATCTCGCGGCTGTCGTTTGCCGGGTTCTCATCGGCTTCCGGGAGGTAGGCCCGGAGGGTATATTCTCCGAGATTGTCGGCAGTGGCTTCGATTGTGTAGGTATAGACGGCGGTTTCTTCGGGTGCCAGGGTGGTTTTGTCGGCAACGGCCGAGACTGATACCGTTGTCTCGCCGAGTTTGTCTACGAGGTCGAACTTAAGGGCCGGCGCGGCGGCGTTGTTCTTCCCCTCATTACGGACTATGGCCGTGTACTCCCCTTTGTCGCCGATATTGATTGCATCCTCGGGGCCGGAAATCGAGATTACCGCCAAGTCGTTCGTAAGCTGTTCGCTTAAAGAGTAGGAGGATATGAATATGTTTTGGTTGTCAATATCGGTAAAGGTGGCATCGAAATAAACTTTTACCCATTTCTTGCCGCCCAAGGAGGCCGGGACGAGGAATTTCACATCGGTCCATCCTTCGCCTGAGCCCTTGGTGATAGTGCCGAGTTTCACCGGTTCCATACCGAACGATACGGCGTAAACATCTGTCTCGGGGAATATATTATTGATGAACACGTTCATTTTGAATTTGGTTTCCGATACCCCCTCGGTTGAGAACTTCGGCAGGGCGAAACGGCATTTGCCCGGTTCGCCGTAGCGCACGAAGGCCCACAGGGCTTTGCTGTGTCCCGCCATTATGTCGGGATAGTAAGGGTTTGCCTGCTCGAAGATTGTGGCCAGGTCGTAGAGGCGGAAGTCGGCCGAGTAGAGATAGCCGGCATCGGGAGTTTCCGTATTGAGAGGTTCGAATGTCTGTTTGCCGTTGGCTAACATCTCTTCCATCGGGAGTTGGTAGGGTTTGCCGACCGTGGCATGTGTGGAACCTGAACCTTCCTCATGGCCGGCAATATTGCGGGCCGTTATTATGAATGATTCTTTGTGCTGGGGAGAAGCGGCCTCCACGGTGTAGTCGTAGGAATATTTGCCGGTAAGTTCGATGCCGTCATCGTAGGTCTTATCTGCCGGGTCGTAGCGCGAGATAGTGAATACGACGGTCTCGGGATCAACGTATCCGCCGTTAAGACCTTCTTCAAGGCGCGGCCATTCTATGTGCATGGTGAGGTTGTCCTCGCTTACGGAGGAAGTCGGCATGGGGATGCGCGGTATGTCGACACCCGTATATACGTTCACAACCATGCGGTTGCCTGTGCCTTTGTCGTTCGAAGCGGTAAGGGTTATGGCGTTATTACCCTGACGGGTGGCTATCTGCGTGTTTTTGGACTCGCCGGGTTGGCCTGTGATTGTCTTGGTCTCCTCGCTGGATGCGATTTCAACCGACACGGTACCTGATAGTTGCCGCCCGGCAATATCCAGTGAGGGAAGTTTGAAAGATATATCCGTATTCAATGCACCCTGTGCGGCAGCGGTTGCAACGGCTTCCGACGGAGCCTGTGGCACGGCAGAGGAGGTCTCCATCTGCGTTACGGAGATATTCTTCACATTCAGTTTGAAGCGGTCTTTCGGAGATGTGGCTTTTATGGCCACGTAGTAGTCCCCTTTTTCCTGTATGCCGACAGGGGCTTCGTGGGTGAGCCAGTCTTCATCGTTTGTCACATCTCCCGACTCGTAGAAGCAGCGCATCTCGGAGGGTGTCTGCGTCTTGCCGATATAGAGGGCGAATGATTCGGGGTCGCGGCTGCTGGCGCACATGGCATCAAGTTTTACCTTGTAGGCCTTTTGGGTATCGTTGAACTGCAATTGCGGGAGGAACACATAGTCATCGGCATCCTGGTGGGTGTTGGAATAATAGTAGACCAGTTGCTCGCGCTGCATATCGTAGTTCCATACACCTAAAAGGAAGCTGCCTCGGTCGAATTCATCGCCGTTGTTGTCGAGAACGGACATCAGCCCCATCTCTTCAAGTGTGGGCGTTGCCGAATAGGGGAGAGGTAGGGCATCGGAAACGGGCGGTTGCTCTTTTTCGTATTCGGTTACGGTTATATCTTTTGCGTGTATCTCGGCATAACCGCCCGAAGCGTTGATTTTCGGGGAGTTGGCGTGGAGTACGATGAAATATGTGCCTGTGGCCGGCACGGAGAACCGTTCCGATTCAACGGGCTGGAAAGAAGCAGTGTTTATTTCTGATGTGGAAATATGTATGGTTGATGCAATGTCCGCCGCCGGGGCAACGCAGAATTCCATCGTGGTGACAAATGCATCGTTTGAGGCATCCTTTTTCCCGGCTATCGATATGGAATATTCCTTATCGGCCTTAAGCGATGCGCCCGGAATGAAGATGTAGCTGTCGGAGGCAACGCCGTCAGAGGCATATATGTTGTAGCGGATATATGGCCCGTATTTGTAAAACTTCCATTTGTTGGTGTCGCCGTTGTCGGTAAGAAGCGTACAGGCATCAAATTCCGACTGCTGCGACATAGCACGGGTGAATATCACCGTCCCATCCGCACTTTCGGCTTTGGCAATCCGGTTGACGGTGTCGGCCGGGGGACTCGTAATGTCACTTTGATATGTAGCGGCACTGACTGCGGCACCCATGAGCGCTATTCCTGCCGCAAACGTGACAGAATGTAGCCAGGTGGGTTTGATGGAAGATTTTTGTTTCATTGTTAAAATTTAAAGGTATAAGATGATGTGTTTAAAATAAAAGTCACTGCAAATGGTGGGCTTGTGTCAGATTGCCACTATGAAGCTGTGTGTTGTGGCAATAAGGTTGCTTATTCTTGGCGAAAGTTAGCGAAAAGTAATTTTTGCTCTCTTTGTTTTGCAAATTTTAACAAATAATTAACATTAGTTTACATTCTTCCGGTCAATGGTAATTTTTCGAGCAGCCGGATGGTAGTGGCGCCGGACCTCCGGGACGGCAGGCCACCAGAAGAGGCGCAGCCGAATCAAAAATATCTGTAAAAGAATCGTTGACTTTTCTCCCGCTCCGCCTCTTCGGGTGGCCTGCCGTCCCGGAGGTCCGGCGCCACTACCATACGGCTTCTTTAAAGTTATAACAGAAGCGGTGTGCCAAAAATGAATTTTGACACACCGCCGTTTTTGTGGATTTATGGGAGATTTTATCCCTCGATGAGGTTATGGCCTGTCATCTCGGCAGGCTGTTCCAGTCCCATGATATGGAGTATGGTGGGAGCCACATCGGCAAGGATGCCGTTTTCAACCTTGGCAGCGTGGTCGGATGTGACATATACGCATGGCACGGGGTTGAGCGAATGGGCAGTGTTGGGAGTGCCGTCGGCATTGATTGCGTGGTCGGCATTGCCGTGGTCGGCGATTATGATTACCTCGTAGCCGGTCTCCTTGGCTGCTTCGACAACCTCCTTGCAGCAGGCATCCACGGTTTCAACAGCTTTCTGAATTGCGGGATAGATTCCAGTATGGCCCACCATGTCGCCGTTGGCGAAGTTCACCACTACGAAGTCGTAGACATAGCGGCGTATCTCTGCGGCGAGTTTGTCTGCAACCTCGGGTGCGCTCATCTCGGGCTGGAGGTCGTAGGTGGCAACCTTGGGTGATGCCACCAATATGCGGTCTTCACCTTCGTATGGCTCCTCACGACCACCGTTGAAGAAGAATGTCACGTGGGCATACTTTTCGGTCTCGGCGATATGGAGCTGCTTCTTGCCGAGTTTCGAGAGGTATTCGCCCAAGGTGTTGTTTACGTTTTCCTTGGGGAAGAGTATGTGGAGGCCTGTGAACGATGAGTCGTAAGGGGTCATGCAATAGTATTGCAGGCCGGGGATGGTCTTCATTCCTTGCTCCGGCATATCGTGCTGCGTCAGGACTACGGTGAGTTCCTTGGCGCGGTCGTTGCGGTAGTTGAAGAAAATTACGCAGTCATCTGGTTTGATAGTACCGTCAACGGTGGAGTTGTTGATGGGTTTGATGAACTCGTCGGTAACATCCTCGTCATAGCTTTCCTTCATGGCTTTTACCATGTCCGTGGCCTGTTTCCCCTCGCCATCCACGAGCAGGTCGTAGGCCACCTTCACGCGATCCCAGCGTTTGTCGCGGTCCATAGCGTAGTAACGTCCGATAATCGAGGCGATGGTGCCGGCGGATTTATCGCAATGGGCCTGCAGTTCTTCTATGAAGCCCTTGCCGGAACGGGGGTCGGTATCGCGGCCGTCCATAAAGCAGTGGATGTAGACCTTCTCCAGACCGTATTCCTTGGCGAGGTCGCATAGGGCGAAGAGGTGTTCGAGCGAGGAGTGTACACCTCCGTTGGAGGTTAGGCCCATGAAGTGGATGGCACGTCCGTTGTCGCGGGCGTATGAGAAAGCGCTTACGATTTCAGGATTCTTGGCAATCGAGCCATCGGCTATGGCGCGGTTTATCTTCACCAGGTCCTGGTATAGGACGCGCCCGGCGCCGATATTGAGGTGCCCTACCTCGGAGTTACCCATCTGTCCGTCAGGCAGGCCTACGTTCTCGCCCGAAGCCTGTAGTTCGGAATGGGGATAGGTCTTGATAAGGTAGTCCCAATAGGGGGTAGGCGTGGAGTAGATGGCATCACTCTTGGTGTGGTTGCCTATTCCCCAGCCGTCGAGAATCATTAATAGAGCTTTGTGTGGCATTGTACTTATTGGTCTTTTGATATAATTCTATTGATACAATTTTATGGTTCAATCTTTATCTCACTCAATCACCGGTTACACCCCCGTGGGGCATAACCGGTGATGAATGATGGCTTTATATTATTTCGTGACGGGGCAGCCGGCGCACTTCTCCTGTATCTTCTTGAAGAAGTCGTTGCCCTTATTGTCAACAAGGATAAAGGCCGGGAAGTTCTCTACCTCGATTTTCCAGATGGCCTCCATGCCCAGTTCGGGATATTCAAGGAGTTCTACCTTCTTTATGGAGTTCTGTGCCAGAACTGCGGCGGGGCCGCCGATGGAGCCGAGGTAGAAGCCGCCGTTGTTCTTGCAGGCATCGGTGACCTGCTGGCTGCGGTTACCCTTGGCAATCATAATCATGGAGCCGCCTGCTTTCTGGAATTGGTCTACGTAGGGGTCCATACGGCCTGCCGTTGTGGGGCCGAATGAGCCTGACGGCATACCTTCCGGAGTTTTGGCCGGTCCGGCGTAGTAGATGGGATGGTCTTTGAGGTACTGCGGCATGGGTTCGCCGGCATCGAGACGTTCCTTGATTTTTGCATGCGCGATGTCGCGACCCACGATTATGGTGCCGCGCAGGTTCAGGCGGGTTGCCACGGGGTATTTGTCGAGTTCGGCAAGCACCTCGCTCATAGGGCGGTTGAGGTCTATCTCCACTGCCTGCGACTCTTCCGGACGGCGCATTTCCTCGGGGATGAGTTCGCCGGGATTGGCATCGAGTTTCTCAATCCAGAGACCCTCGCGGTTGATTTTTGCCTTCACGTTGCGGTCGGCTGAGCAGCTTACGCCCATGCCGATGGGGCATGAGGCGCCGTGGCGCGGCAGACGGATCACGCGTATGTCGTGTGCGAAATATTTGCCGCCGAACTGTGCGCCGAGACCGATTTTTTCAGAGGCTTCCTTGAGTTGCTTCTCAAGTTCGATGTCGCGGAAGGCACGTCCATATTCGTTGCCCGTGGTGGGGAGGTTGTCGTAATATTTGATGGAGGCTTTCTTCACGGTCTCAAGGTTCTTTTCGGCCGAGGTGCCGCCGATTACGAAAGCGATATGGTAGGGGGGGCAGGCCGCTGTGCCGAGGCTCTTCATCTTCTCCACCAGGAAGGGGACGAGGGTCTTGGGGTTGATAATGGCCTTTGTCTCTTGGTAGAGGTAGGTCTTGTTTGCCGAGCCGCCACCTTTTGCTACGAAGACGAACTTATACTCGTCCCCCTCCTCGGCGTGGATGTCGATTTGGGCGGGGAGGTTGCAGCCCGTGTTCACCTCGTCGTACATGGTGAGGGGGGCGTTCTGCGAGTAGCGCAGGTTGTCGGTGGTATATGTGTCGTAGACACCGCGTGAGATACGTTCGGCATCATCGCAGCCTGTATATACGAGTTGGCCTTTCTCTCCGTGTACGATTGCCGTGCCGGTGTCCTGGCAGAAGGGAAGCTGTCCTTTGGCGGCTACCTCGGCGTTACGGAGCATCGTCAGGGCTACGAACTTGTCGTTGTCGGAAGCCTCGGGGTCGCGGAGTATCTTGGCTACCATCTCGTTGTGTTCGCGGCGCAGCATAAAGGCGTTGTCGTGTGTGGCCTGGCGCGCAAGCACCGTGAGGGCTTCAGGGTCGACAACGAGAAATTCGTGGCCACCCCACTTCTCTACCTTCACGTAGTCAGATGTAAGGTGGTAATACTCAGTTGTATCGGGGCCGAGGGGGAACATCGGCTGGTAATGGAACGGTTTAGTTGCCATGTCTATGGTGTATTTAGTTGGTTCGTAGCGCAAAAGTAATGAAAATTTCCGTATCAGGCTACTTTTGAGAGCAGAAAAACGTTGGCGCGGCTCCTTCGTGGTTACGAAATAGAGCCGCGCCAACGTATGTATCTGTCGGGATGACGATTTATTTTTTCTTGCGGTCGCCGTAGCGTGAACGGAACTTGTCGACACGTCCTGCGGTATCGACCAGCTTCTGCTTGCCGGTGAAGAAGGGGTGTGACGAGCTTGTGATTTCCAGCTTAACCAGGGGATAGGTCACGCCATCGATTTCGATAGTCTCCTTGGCAGCGACGGTCGAACGGGTGATAAATGTTTCCTCATTCGACATATCTTTGAAAACAACCTCGCGGTAGTTGGAGGGATGGATGTCTTTTTTCATTATTTTGTACGTCTACAATTATAATTCGAAATTTATTGGAAGCATCGCTGGTAGGGCGATTCGTAGTAATGGCCTGCAAATTTACGAATTTTTTCACAATCACCCACAATTCCTCCCACTATTTTTCAGCGGAATTCGTACGCTATACTCTGTCCTACTCTCAACTGGCAAGTGCAAAATTAACGATTTGTCGGAAGAAAACATTTTTAGGGGAGTCGAAATTCAGTTTTTTGCGAGGCCGTTGGTTTATTTTATGCTGTATTTTACGGATGAATTCATCCGACAATGATGAGAAGTCGGTTCCCTTTGGGATATAGTGCCGGATTAGTTTGTTTGCATTTTCAATGGCGCCTTTCTGCCAAGAAGAATATGAATCGGCAAAAAACACCAGGTTGCGGAACTTTGCCCCTTTGGGAGTCAGTGCCTTTGAAATCAATCGGTGGCAACAGAATTCAGAACCATTGTCGGTAGTAATGGTGCGTACAGTGTGCCTGTAGGGGAACAAAAGCCTGATAACGACTTTTGCCAGCGGTTCGGGATGCTTTCCCAGAGGGAGCCTTTCCATAAGCAACATGTTGGTGCTTCTCTCGGTAAGGGTGACGATAGCGCCTTTGCCGTCCTTGCCCACAATTGTGTCCATCTCCCAGTCACCGAAGCGCTTGCCGTCGGCTTCCGCAGGTCGTTCATGGATACTCACACGTTCCGGGATATTCTTCACTTTTGTAGTACGGTCGGGGCGACCGTGACGGTTGTACTTCATCTTATGGCGGCAATGGGCGGCGAGTCTGCCGCTTCGATCCGCACGGATGTTACGGTAAATAAGCTCATGGGAGATAAACTTTCCACGGCGTCGCATGTCGGCCGATATCTGTTCGGGAGACCAGTCCTTTTCCAAAAGCAGATCAAGCGCCTCCCATACGACAGCCGGATCCTTTGCTCGGTTGGAAGTTGTACGTCTCCTGCGCTCCATGGCCTTGGCATGGGCCTTATCCCACAGATAGTTGCCCTTTTCAGTCGAGTTGCGTCCTATCTCGCGGCTCAGTGTTGACTGACTGCACCCCACAATGGAGGCGATATCTTTTCTCGGAGTTTTTCTTTGCAGTAAGGCGAAAATTTGTGACCTTTGCTGCGAGGTTAATTGTTTATACATCTGCAACACAAAATTAGTTAATCTCAGGGAGACTTCGGTCTCCTTTTTTTGTATTGCAAGTTGAAAGTTACATTTTGAGCGGCTTAATATCGGATTGGGGAGGGGCTGAGGGCTTGTGAAGCCCCATCCCCAATCCGCCATTAAGCCTTGTGCCTCAAAAAATATTGGGCTGTTCAGAACGAGAATTTTGCACTTCGTTCTTGAATATGCGCTGTTTTTTTTATCCTAAAACCGGTTGGGTAGGCTATGCTTAATTTGTGCAGCAATGATTTGAATTTGAGCGTTTCTATGGTAGTAGAGAGTCTCCCTGATTTTACGTTATATTATTGCTTATTCGGAGATGTCGAAGGCATATCTGTACGGAATTAGCTTCTTGTTTTCCACGCACTCAATCCATCCTTTCTCCTGGTGGCTCTGTTCGGAAATCTCGCCTGCATTCGCATCTTTGAAACGCCTGCATACAGCGGAGAGAATATCTTTTTCAGCATCGGAAAATACGCTCATATCCGGAGCCTCTAAGGACGTAAGCAATTGACCGCTTGTGCCGTTGGGGTAGATGTAATCTTCCATCTCTATGCCTTTGGCTCGTGTGTAAACTTCGCCGTAACCATTTGGTACGGGGCCATAGGTAATGGCTCTGTACTCCAAACCGGTCATGCCGAAACCATCGTGCTTGTATTTGAGGAAGTCAGTATAGAAAAGCAGTTTGTTCATCTTAGTGGTGAATACTCCATTTAGAGTCTTGGTGAAGAACTTCATAGCTTCTGCGATCTTCTTGGAGTTGTAAGATACGTATCCGCTTGTTTCTGACGGCTTGGATGGACGGATATAGTCAGGCAGTTTCTCCACACGCTCTTTGATTCGGGAATAAAGTCTTTCTCCAATTTCATCTTTAGCTGCTTCTAAATATTCAAGAAATATGGACTTCGATCTGACTGCGATTATTGCCCGGGCATTTGATTCGCTGGGCATCATACCGTCCTCATACAATCGCCACTGGTTAGTTCCAAATCCCAGTATCTCAGACATCATAGATGCAGAAACTTCGTAGTAATCACGTAAATGAGCGATTTCCGCCGGAAACGGAATTCCATGTCGAACCCTGTACTGGTTATAAACCTGGTTGATATTAGCTTCATCCAGATTCGTGGTAGTCCATTCTTCCCCGTTCTTGTCAATGAAGAAAGAACAAACGAATTCATACTCTTCCTTGCGGAATTTCAAGGTTCTCACTTCTTTGCAAAACTGCCTATCTGTCATTGTCTGGCTCATGCTTGTGGCTCTTTAATGGATAATACATCGGATGTTCCGCTTCATGGAATGATATGCATATTGCATTTGGTTCACTTTCATTAATTGAAATCTTTATGTAAATCTCATGTCCTTCAAAGTCTTTTCCGAACACCCACATCTCTCCATAATTGTTTAAGGTATCAATAATCGGACCATCAGAATAATCGTGCCATTTTATATCCATTACGATACGTTCACGGATATGGGCTGTTATGCCGAGTTCTGCAAGGGCAGTCTGATTCTTTTGTCTGTCATTTCTGAAACTAAGACCAAAAACCTTTACTTTGACATAAAAATTTCCCAGAAACTTTTCAACATCTTCTTTCGTTATCATGTTGCAAAGTTATGTCATAAAAACAATAATCGCAACGATAAAGTTGAGTTTCGTTCGATTTTAACATTCATATTCTAAAAGAGGGAATGTAGGCCGGTAAACTGCATTTTAAAGTCAGACTCAAAACTTTTGGAGTACAGTTCACCGGCCGATGGAGGTTCTTGAGAGCTAAAAAGGTAATGAGATTATAGGTTGATATATTGTTTCAGGGCATCGACATATTCCTCGAAGGCATTGCGGCCATGGGGGGTGATTCGGCATACCGTGCGGGGCTTTTTGCCTACGAAGCCTTTTTCGACGGAGATATAGCCCGCTGAGGAAAGTTTGTCGAGTTGAACGCTCAGGTTGCCGGCGGTTGATTCGGTTTTCTCACGAAGATAGACAAAATCGGCTTCTTCGACATTCATCAGAATCGACATTACGGCAAGTCTCAGCTGGGAGTGCAGCAATGGATCCAGTTCTTTCATTTGTTCTTTGCCTTATGGTTCAATATATGGCCGGGAATAATCATCATGCCTGCAAATGCTGCTATGAAAAGCGGCATAAAACAGTTGGCATACAATGTGACACCGGCGGCAATGCAGCAAATTGTGAATATTCCCACTGCCAGCCCTATGCTTCCTCCTGCTACGAGACTTTTTTCCCGGATAATCAATCCTTGGGCAATCTCTGCGAACGGGACGATAATCAAGGCGAAAGCAAACATCGCCGCCCATGAGTTTTTCCCTCCGAAAAGAAGAAATCCAAGACAACAAAGTGTTGTGGCAATGGCGCTGAGGCCGACTACCGACCAAATCTGTGAACCGAGTTTGTCGCTATAGCTCTTCACTCCACTGTCTGCCTGTTTCTTCCTGGCCATAATCGGAGTGGCAATTCCGCCGATAATCCAGATTAGGAACCATAACCAGTTGACTGCCTGATTGTGGGTTGTGATAAGAAGGATCCAAACCAACGCTGTGATTGCTATGATTAGGTAGCCCCACATCAATAGTATATCTCCTCCACCCTTGACGAGGCGGTCTTTTGTTCGGGAGATCATCGCGGTGATGATTTCGATGCTCTCTGTTTCAGTGATTTTTCTTTCTTCCATTTTACCAAGGTTTAGTGCGTGTAAACAAGTTTATGGTATAAACCATATCCTGAAAAATAAAAGAGCAAACTCGCGCGATGTCACTCTTTATCCTTCTTGGCTGCAAAGTTAAACAGGTTTATGTTATAAACCAAATTTTGAAGTGATTTTTTTCAAAAAAATGCAGATTAAGCAGTCAGCCGGAACTGTGAGTTTGATTCAGCCCGGTTAAATCTGTGTAATTGGGAATTTGTGTGGTAATGGTTTGTGAGGATGGCAATATTTTCCTACATTTGTGGCGTAGGTGTCGGAAAAGCGGTTTTCATGTGCCTATAGCAATCGGATATATAGTTTTTAACCAATAATTATAGAAAAATGAAGAAACTTATTTTGATGCTTGTCGTGGCGGTTGCCGCAATGGTTGTTCCTTGCCGCGCGCAGGCTCCTCAGAACGGAGGGGAATGTGTAGCCAAGATGTGTACCGTTTTCGATGGTATGGCTGCGATTGTTGAGTCCGTATCGGACCCCTCCCAGCTTGAAAAGGCTTTTGAGCCGCTGAAGCCCCAGATGGAAGCGATGGAAAAGGAGATGGAGCCTTATAAGGATTATGTCCTTACCGAAGAGGACAAACAAAACGTCTCGGCTTCGCTGATGAATTTCATGAAGGCTCTTAATAAGTATATGGGTGCTCCTGAGGACGCCCTGAAGCAGCAGGTTGACCAGGAAGTTGCCAAATACAAGACTCTCGGCGACCTTGTGAAGGACGGCCCGGTGAAATAAACTTTTGCCTGCATATAAGGCATGGAGCGCTGTATCAAAATTCAGATACAGCGCTTTTTTTACGCGAAATTTGTTACCCAATGACCTTAGATTGGCCGGATGGTAGTGGCGCCGGACCTCCGGGGCAAGCCACCCGAAGAAAGAAAGCAGAAGTTGGGAGAGGTGATTTTCGGCTCCGCCTCTTCG
>CAJUBM010000072.1 GCA_910584735.1 uncultured Muribaculaceae bacterium | reverse complement strand
TTCGGCCTTTGTTCTTCGGGTGGCCTGCCGTCCCGGAGGTCCGGCGCCACTACCAGTTACCACGGAATAAAATTCCTTTTAAGGAAACGTGTATATGGATTTTGATATGGTTTCTTTCCTATACCATGTTGAGGGGGGAGCGCTCCGGGCGCGAGGATAGGTATTGGGTAGTGGTCATGCCGGTGACTGATTTGAACTGGCGTGACAGGTGTGCTGCCGAGGAGTAGCCTGCCCGGTCGGCGATTTCAGCCAATGTGAGACCCCCGTAAAGAAGAAGTTCCTTGACGAGTTCGACTTTCTGGGCTATGTAGTATTTCTCTATCGTGCGCCCCTCGGTCGCGGAAAATGCACGGCTGATAGATGGATAGTCCGTGCCGAGATGGCGTTCGAGGCAGGCGGAAAGATTCAGCGGACATTCCTCCCGGCGCAGATGGTTTAGAATAACATGCTTGGCCCGTTCGGTCAGTTCGGCTTCGGGTGTCAGTATGCGTTCAAATCCTTCATCGGTAAGAGCTTTGTCGAGCGCTGAAAGCTGTGCGGGTGTCAGTTCCTGTTCATCGATAACAGCACGTCCTAACTCTACCGACACGGGCTTGATACCTATGTCGGAGAGCAGGCGTTCCACTGCCTGTACGCAGTGGCGGCACACCATGTTACGTATATTCAATATCATCAGTGGCGGTTAAACCGGTTTGTTTGTCATATGCGGTCGAGTACGGTGGAGATGAGGTCGCGTATCGCAGTCTTGTAGTTAGGGGTTGCATCGTGGCGCATGCGGTTGGCTATTATTGAGCATACTGTCATCGCACGGTGACCCATCAGGCGGGCGAGACCCTGGAGGGGGGCTGATTCCATCTCATAGTTGGTGACCTTGCGTCCGTTGTAGCGGAATTCCTCGATGCGTTTGTTCAGGTCGGGATTGGCGAGCGGCAGGCGCAGTTCGCGTCCCTGCGGGCCGTAGAAGCCTACGGCTGATATGGTGTTGCCGCGCACCATATCGTCCTGTCCGATCTGGTCGACCAGTGCGTTATGGGCGTCCACAACATAAGGTTTGGCCCACAGAGAGTTCCACCCCGTGTGGTCGCAGAAGGCTTTTTCAAAGTCAAGGTCGGCGACATCGTTGCGTCCGGCATAGTAGTTCAACACACCGTCAAACCCGATGGCTTTTTCTGCGATTACAGGAGTGCCGAGGATGAGTTCGGGCTGTAATGCCCCCGATGTGCCGATACGCACCATGGATAGTTCTCGGTGCGTGTCCTTTATCTCGCGTGTAGCGAAGTCGATGTTGGCCAGGGCGTCCAGTTCGTTTATAACTATGTCGATGTTGTCAGGGCCGATGCCGTGGCTCAGGCACATTATCGGTTTCCCTTTATACGTGCCTCCGATGGTGTGGAACTCGCGCGACTGCACCTCGAATGAACGGGTGTCGAAATGTTCGGCAACGATATTCACACGCGCAGGGTCTCCGACGAGTATTATGCGGTCGGTAAGCTGCTCGGGCAGCAGGTGGAGGTGGAATACAGAGCCGTCAGGATTTATGATGAGTTCCGAGGGGGCGATAATTCGTTTTTCCATTTTGTTTTTCAGGGGATAAAGTTGTTTTTTGTTGATGCGTTATTAAATGTAAACCACATGGGAAGAGGTTTCGTTCAATCTCGGCATCGGTTCATTGCAACCTGTAGCGGTTGCCGGGGAGTGAGATTACAAGGTCGTTGAATTCCATCTCCATAAGTGTGGACAATAGTGAGCCTATCGGGATTCCTGTGTCGGCTGATATGGTGTCGGCTGTGGCGTCGGGGGTCTTCTCCAGGAACGAGGCTATGGTTGCAGCGTCCCCGGTAGGGACTGAGGGGAAAAGTTCTTGCTGCACACCTTCGGGGTTATGGCGCGGCGTCCATCCCATGGCTCTGATTATATCCTCGGCGCTTTCGACAAGGTGTGCCGTGCCTTCCCTGACAAGCATATTGCATCCACGGCTGTAGCGGTCGGTGATACGTCCGGGTAGGGCGAACACTTTCTTACCGATTGCGGCGGCATAACGGGCTGTGTGCAATGCCCCGCCACGGTCGGCGGCGGATTCGGCTACTACCACGCAGTCGCATATGCCTGCTATTACCTTGTTCCTGGCCAAAAAGTTACCGCGATGTATCGGAGTGCCTTCGGGATATGTCGTCAGGAGCATCCCTGTACGTTCGTTTACCATGCGGGTGGCAAGCTGCCGGTGTGCCGCCGGATATATACGGTCCAGGCCGTGGGCGAGCAGGGCTACTGTCGGCACCCCGTCTTCTATTGCCCGGCGATGGGCCATTACATCACATCCTAAGGCCAGGCCGCTTGCAATAACCAGGCTGTCAAGGTGGCTGTTCAGATCATCTATCAGGGCGTTTATGAACCCTAAGGCGTATGCCGTGGCCGACCGTGTGCCCACAATCGCTACTATATGTCTGGAGTTTAGGTCACATTCCCCTAAGGCATACAGCTTTTCCGGGGCATCCTTGACAGCGAGCAGTCTTTTGGGATACTCCGTGGCGTCGGTGAGGATAGGTCTGGCATGGTTGTCGGGCTGTCGTGTCATGTGGCAGGGGAGAGGGTACTTGCGAATGACTCGGCCAAAGTGTCTCCACGGCTTAGACGTCCGTTTTCAAGTGAGACGATATTGACAAGGGCTCTTACAACCATATTTCCCTTCATATCGTATATGTCCTGATGGAATATGAACCTTGCCCCTTTGCGTTCAAGCCATAGGCATGAGCGCATCCTGTCAGCAAGTCGTAGGGGGGTGAGGTAGGAGATTTCAATCTTGCTCACAACCGGGTCTATCCCCCGGCTTTGCATCTGCCGGAAGGATACGCCTACGGCCTCACAGAATTCGTGACGCGTGTGTTCGAGATAGTGGAGGTAGTTGGCGTTATTCACAATGCCTTGCGAGTCAACCTCATAATCCCGGACTTTCATTTCCAGTTCAAATATATACGGTGTTTCTTTTGCCATGACCAGACATTTTCAGACCCCAAATTTAACTTTTTTCCCGCAAAGGCACAAATTCCGTCCAAAATGTAGTAAATTTGCCTTGTGAATCGTATGAGGATGATAGCGTTGTTGTGGACGGCGGTGCTTATGGCGCTCCCTGCCGTTCCGAAGGCCGATGGATGTACTTCGGCCGTGGTAGGCCGTGGGGCATCGCTCTCGGGCCGCACATTATTGTGGAAACATCGCGACACCGGAGCATCCTCCAATTTTATAGACCGTGTGGAAAAGACGGATTCCACTATGGCGTTCGTGGGGCTTTTCAACGGTGGCGATACGGACAGGCGCGAGGTTTGGGCCGGTTTCAACTCGGCAGGTTTTGCCGTTATTAATACGGCCACATATAATATGCAGCCCGACACGGCCTTGTTCAAGGATCGCGAGGGGGTGGTGATGCGCCGCGCCCTCGAAGTGTGCCGCACGGTCGAGGATTTCGATTCGCTGTTGCGCCACTGGCCGGCGCCGCGAGGCCTACAGGCTGCTTTCGGCGTTACGGACGGCAATGGTGAATGTGCATATTTCGAAGTCGACGACTACAGGACTTTCATATATCCGTTGGAGGCATCTTACGCCATACGTACCAACTACGCTTTCTCAGGCGGGAAACAGCGCCGCTACGGCAGGGAGCGGTATGCTGCGGCAGAGCATCTGCTCGCACGGGAGATGTCGCTGAAGAATGGTTTGGCTCCCTCAACATTTCTTGACGGTTTGTCAAGGTCGTTTTATCACGCGCCATCAGGCCGTTCTTTGACTGATGGCTCTGAAAAATCGTGTGCCGACCGAGGGGAGGTGATACCGCGCTGGAGTTCTACCGCCTCGGTGGTGATTGAAGGCCCGGTTGACGGCCGTCCGGCCCGGATGTTCGTGGCGCTCGGCTTCCCGCCGGTAGCCGGCACCGTTGAAGTGACTCTCGACTCTGTGCCGCAGATTCTCCGTCCATCCTCGCCGGAAGGGGAGGCACCGGCTTTCATGGAGGCGCTTCGACGTAGGGACAAATGTTTTTTCCGCCGTGGCAAGCAGCGCTTTTTCAATCTGTCTGCCATACGCGGTTATTTGAATCAAAAAGAAGAGAAGAAGTGAATCCGCACATACTCACACTTTTATTGCTGGTATGCTCAAATATCTTCATGACGGTGGCCTGGTACGGCCATCTGAAGTTGCAGACCGCAGGCGTATCGTCCAACTGGCCTCTATGGGTGGTTATCCTTTGCTCATGGGGTGTGGCGTTGATTGAATATTCGTTCCAGGTTCCTGCCAACCGTATCGGTTTCGAAGGGAACGGAGGCCCTTACTCGCTTATGCAGTTGAAAATCATGCAGGAGGTGATAACCCTCGTGGTGTTCATGGTTTTCTCGCTGCTGGTGTTCGAGGGTTTCACCATAAGATGGAACCATATTGCAGCCATGGGGCTGCTGGTAGGGGCGGTAGCCCTTATATTCATGAAGTAATCCGTAAAATCTATAACATGAAGAATATATGAAGAAACTATTAGTTGCATTAACAGCCGTTACTGCTATTATGACACAAGCCCAGACACAGCCGGGACAGGTGTTTGAAAGCGAGTTCCAGACCGTTCACAACACCCCTCCCTTCTCTAAGATTACAGATGCCGACTACGAACCCGCCATCGATGCGGGTATAGCCAAGGCTCAGAAAGAGATAGAGGCCATAGTTAACAATCCGCAGGCCCCTACATTTGAAAATACCATCGTGGCACTTGACCGTGCCGGTGCCGACCTTGACCGCGTACTTAACATCTTCTTCAACCTCCTGTCGGCTGACACGGACGACGAGATGATGGAGATTTCGATACGCGTCACTCCCAAGTTGTCCGATTACTCTACCTCTATAATCCTGAACGAGGGATTGTGGAAACGCGTCAAGACTGTCTACAACGACCGCGACAAGCTCACACTAACACCCGAACAGAAGACCCTGCTGCAAAAGACCTACGATTCTTTCGCTCTTGAAGGGGCCGACCTACAGGGTGCAGACCGTGAGAAGTTCCGTAAATTAAACTCAGACCTCTCGGAGCTTACCACCCGGTTCGGACAGAACGTGCTGAAAGAGCTTAACACATATGAGATTTGGCTCGGCAAGGATGACCTTGCCGGACTTCCTGAGGGCATAGTGGCCGAGGCTGCCGAACTGGCTGCTGCCAAAGGACGCCCCGGGGAATACCTTTTCACGCTGGCACAGCCTACGTATATGGCGTTCCTTAAGTATTCCGAGCGTCCTGACCTGCGCGAGAAGTTCTACAGGTTGTACACGGGCCGTAACATAAAGGGTGGGTTCTCGAACGTGGATGTGATGAAGCGCATAGCCGTGTTGCGCATGGAGATTGCGCGCCTGCTCGGCTCGGACACTTATGCAGCGCAGTCGCTGAAACGCACCATGGCCAAGAATCCGGAGAATGTCTACAAACTCCTTGACCAGCTTCGCGATGCCTACCGTCCGGCTCTTTACCGTGAGATGAAGGAGCTTGCCGATTTCGCTTCCGAGATAGAAGGGCGTCCCATCACTCTCAATGCATGGGATTACAGCTACTATTCCAATAAGTTGAAAAATGCCCGTTACGCCTATGATGAGGAGGAACTTCGTCCCTACTTCGAACTTGACAATACGATAAACGGTGTGTTCGGCCTGGCAACGCGGCTTTACGGTCTCAAGTTCACGCCTAATGATTCGATTGATGTGTATCATCAGGATGTGAAGGCGTTTGATGTGACTGACGAGGCAGGGAACTTTATCGGTGTGATATATACCGATTTCTTCCCCCGCGAATCGAAACGTCCCGGAGCGTGGATGACCGAGTTCCGTGGCCAGCAGGTGGATGCCGATGGTGTTGATCGCCGTCCGCACGTGTCGATAGTGATGAACTTCACCAAACCTACTGCCGACAAGCCGTCGCTCCTCACACCCTACGAGGTCGAAACTTTCCTTCATGAGTTCGGCCATGCACTCCACGGCCTTCTGTCACGCTGCAACTACGGCTCTCTTGCCGGAACGAACGTATATCGCGATTTCGTGGAGCTTCCCTCGCAGTTCAACGAGAACTATCTGACCGAAAAAGACTACCTCAACACCTTTGCCCGCCATTATAAGACAGGCGAGGCTATCCCGGAGGCTCTGATTGACAAAATTGTGAAATCATCGCAGTTCGGTGCAGCCTATTCGTGCATGCGCCAGCTTGCTTTCGGTTATAACGACATGGCTTGGCATACGGTTACTGACAGTGCCGCCGTTGCCGACCCTGCGGCCTTCGAGAGCGCCGCTATAGAGCAGGTGCGCATATTCCCGGATGTGGAGGGCTCGCTGATTTCCCCGCAGTTCAGCCACATATTTGCCGGTGGTTATGCCGCAGGCTACTACTCATATAAGTGGGCCGAAGTGCTTGACGCCGATGCTTTCGCCAAGTTCAAAGAGAACGGTATCTTCGACCGCAAGACAGCCGATGAATTCCGTAAGAATGTTCTCGAACGTGGCGGTACGGAGGCTCCCGATGAACTCTACCGCCGTTTCCGTGGCCAGGAGCCCACTATAGACGCCCTCCTAATCCGTGACGGCATAAAGGAACCGCTCCCCGCGAAGAACGCCCCGCTTAATAAGAAGGACTAATCTTGTCCGTTCTTAAAAAAACTTGGTGGTGTGCCAAAATTCGAATTCTGGCACACCACCTTTATTGTATCGCTTTTGTATTGTCTGACGCTTTTGACGATGGTAACTTCATAGTGGCGCCGGACCTCCGGGACGGCAGGCCACCCGAAGAGGTGTATTTCGCCTTAAAACATTCCTTAAAAGCGCTCCTTAAAAGACTTTGAAAGATTTCTGTTAACATATTTTAGCGATAACGTGCTGATAAATGAGCGGAATTTGCGTAATTTTGCATATCTGTTCGGCCTTGCTGACCTAACGGCAGGGCAAATAATCTATGCAATGAAAAAGTTATCATTAATATTCCTATTGTTATTCGCGATGGTGTCGGTTTCGGCACCGGCCGCTCTTTTGGGGGGGAAGAACGACATAATCATGCTGCGCGACGGCTCTACCATAGAGGCAAAGATTCAGCAGATAAGCGGCAAGTCGGTAAAGTTCAAGAACGAGACTTCGGGGGTTAAGCTCGATGAGCTTCCGGTAACGGACATATACATGATAAAGTACGCGAAGCGCGGCAATGTATTCTTTACAAAGGAGGGAAACCGAAAGACAGGCGAGGAGAACAAACCGGATTCCAAAGCCACGATAATCTATACTACCGATTATCGTGAGATTCAGGCTTATGAACTTGAGTTTGACGTAGACAAGCTGATTTACCGCACTCAGAAAGCCGACCGTAAGAATCCCCAGCCTACGCGCCATGTACTCGGCCTGTTCCAGGTGTTTATGATAGTCTATCCTGACGGTACATCGGAGATTGTAACCGAGCTTGACAAACCGTATGAACCGGCGCAGCCGCAGAAAACCGATCAGGAGGCCCCGCAGGAGGAGCAGTTGAAAGTGGTGTTCCACCCGGTGAAGCAGGGGGAGACATTGCAGGCTGTAGCCGACCGTTATGGTGTTACCCCGGAGCAGATTATTGAATGGAACGAGCTTCCCGCTACAACCAAGCCTACATCGCGCTTGAAGCCGGGGCAGCAGATTATGCTTTACGTCAGGAATCAGAATTGATATATGCCCTCTGAACCAATTTGATTGAAAACCAATAAGTCTGTGTCATGAAAAACGCAAAAATACTTCTCGCTATATGGTCGGTGGTTATATCTTTGCCTATAGGCATATTAATGTCCGGCTGCGGAGGCACGAGTAACTCGGATGTTATACGTGTGGTAAGCGAACGCGACTCCCTAAGGCAGGTGGCGCGTCTGCAACAGCGGCGTCTACAGCAGGTGAACGATGTGATGATGACGCTCGGACAGGCCCTTGATTCGGTACAACAGCAAGAAAATCTGTTGTTCGTGAATCCATCAGGGGAAGGGGCGGCCTCACGTGCGGATGCGCTTAATAACCTTAATCGTTTTGAAACGATACTACGTTCACAGCAGCGCCATATTGATGACTTGGAAAGAAAACTGCGCGAAGCGGAACAGGAGGACGTTGATATTGAACCTGACAGGCAGGCGCAGACTCTGATTGCCAATCTGCGCCAGCAACTCAAACAGAAAGATGAACTAATAGCACAGCTACGCACTCAGCTTGAGGCAAAGGATGTGGACATAACCAAGCTAAGGGCAGTGGTGGCTTCCCAGCAGACGCAGATTTCACAGTTGGGGGAGGCGAACAAACGCTATACCGATGCCCTGACCCGTTCGTCCGACATGGCTAACCGTGGATTCGTGGCTATTGCTCCCAAGAAAGAACTGGAATCCAAAGGGATAATCCGTAAGGGGAAAATCCAGACCAAGGATGCCCTTGACCGTTCGAAATTCCGCCAAGTTGACATACGTAAGTTTACCGAGATTACATTCGAGGCGAAGAAACCCAAAATACTTACGGCAGCCCCGGAGAGCACCTACTCCCTTACCACTGATGGGAACGGGAAGTTTACCCTGCACATCACGAATCCGGCTGACTTCTGGTCTATATCGAATTTCCTGGTAATACAAACACGATAGTGTTATGAAACACACCAAACTGATATGCCTCGCGGGATTGGCACTGACTTTGCTGGCACCATCCCTGCAAGGACGCACCTATATAGTCGACCGTGGGGACACCTGGGAGTCGGTGGCCCGGAAATGGGGTGTGCATACCGACGAGCTTAAGGCGGCTAACGCCATGTTCACCGACCTCTATGTAGGGGTAGAATTGGAACTGCCTGAGAATAGCACCTCTGAGCCATTATCCAATTATGCCATAGCGTCCTATGCCATTGATGACCGTTCGATTGAAAGGGCTGAGAAAGCATTGGCCGACAGAAATTATTCATCGGCTCGCAGCTACCTTACAGGGGCGATGAACAGGCGTGGCCATACCACGGCGCGGCTTACTTATCTCTATGCCACGAGTTGTGAGGGGACAAAAAATTATGTAGAGGCTCTTGAAAGTTATGGAAAGGCCGCCGAACTTTTCAACAACGGCGACCGCACCATGGATTCCCAGCAGATACTGGCGCTGAACTCCGATATGGAGCGTGTGCTGCCCCTTGCGCAGGAGGAGGAACAACGGAAAGAAGAACAACGCCGGGAGATGCGCCGCCGCCGCGAAGCCGAGCGTAAGGCTGAGGCGGAGAAGAAACAGCGGCGTCGTGAATTCTGGGGCAATCTCGGTATGGGATTGCTGCAAGGTGTGGCCCAAGGTTTGCAGGCTGCATCCTATGGAAACGGATATGGTTATAGCGGGTACATGCCATCGTATAATAACTCATACAGCGGATATAATAGCTCATATTCCCCGACCGAATCATTTGCGGCTATAGGGGTTTCTCTGCCACCTGCTCTTGACTACACCAAGTGGGATCCTTCGGCTTTCCAGATACAAGTCACATATGATGCCTATGGGAACCCGATGTACTCCTCGCCGGGGGCTGCCAAGGCTCTTCGCGACATGAACGCCGCCGTTTATGATTGCGTGTCTTCCGGTGCCGCAAAAGGGGTAGTGAGCAACAGCCTTCTACAACAGGCGGCATTAAATAGCTATTGGGGGAATATGGACGCCACGTATCTTGAAACACCCCATTATTATGTGCCGGATAACGGAGAATCTTCTTCTGCCACAACTACAGATGGGAGCAATCCTCGTGAAGATATAACTTTTGAAGAGGTCACTTGTAAGCTTTGTGAGGGAACAGGGTGGATTCCTAATAGTAAGATTGCGACGATGGGGTTGACCTTTAAAAAATATTGTAATACGTGTAAGAAATATGTTGATGGGTCACATGGACATGACCCCTGTCCATCATGTCAAGGGAAGGGGAAAACTTCACGTAGATCCAGATAAAACTTAATCATTATGAAAATCGTACAATCATTACGCATCGCGGCGGTAGGGATGGCGCTATGCATCGGTGCTTTTACAGCCGGGGCTGAGATAAGGCATATCCTTGAACGCGGGGAGACACTGGAGTCAATCGCGAAGAAATACGGTGTTACCACCGAGCAGATTATTGAATTGAACCCTGAGGCTAAAACTTTCACGTATGTAGGTATGGAGCTTATCATTCCTGAGACAGTGGCAACTCCGGGGCAGCCGGGACAGCCAGGGAATTCTGCCCGGTCGTCTTCTACAACTGTTACATCTACCTCTGTATCTACCTCTGGTTCGGGCAGTTCGTCTGCACAGAGTTCTAATGTTCTCTTTACGACATCATCAGGTTCTTCCTCCTCGCAGTCCGCTGTAAATGTGTCGGACAAGGAGTTTGACATATTCTCCATGCAGGCAAGTCTTAATTATCTATATTGTTTCACAGGTGAGGGTGGTGATTTTAAGTCGCGTAGTGTCTATGGGGTTTACGCCCAAGGAGCTTCCAAGATAACCGATTCCCTTGGCGCCGGACTTTTCTTTGGGGCGCAGGCAAACTATGGCTGTGTGCCGAGCGATTACGCTGTATTGCAGTTCGCCATCGGCCCTACGGGTGTGTTGGCGCTAAACTCATCGCGCACGGTAGCTTTCAATCTCCCTCTTTGCTTAGGCGTCGGGGTCGCTTCTAACGGCGAAGGCAACGATACCTCCACCGAATTTAGCTTCATCACCATTCCTCATTTTTCTGCCAGTTTCAACAGAGTAGTCGTGTCGCTCGGCTGCCAGGTAGCCATCCAAAAGGCCACCGCCGCCTCTGTATTCGTAGGCTTAGGCTACATGTTCTAAAAGGCAGGAGCTTCGATTAAGATAAATCCAGTTATTTGGTTATAGAAATAAAAAAGTTGCATCTAATGTTAGATGCAACTTTTTTATTGTTATGATTTTCGATTTTTTTAATTGAGGGACTGGAGGGCGGCGCGTAAGGTGGCGAGCTTGGTCTCGGCATCGGATTGTTTACGGCGCTCGGCTTCGATGACGGCGGCGGGGGCTTTCGAGACGAAGCGCTCGTTGGAGAGTTTCTTCATTACGGAGGCAAGGAAGCCCTCGTAATATGCGATGTCCTTCTCTATCTTGGCGCGTTCGGCTTCGATGTCGATGTTGTCGGCAAGGGGTACGCAATATTCTGCCGTGCCGATGAGGAAGGAGGCTCCGGCGGCGTCTTTCTCTCCTGACGCTACGATTGACGACAGGTTGGCGAGTTTCCCTACGAGGGCGCGTAGCCCGGCAGAGGCTATCCCTTCGTGTCCGATGGCACGGAGTTCGAGGGCGTCTTTCTGCGGGATATTGCGTTTGGCACGTACGGCGCGTACGGCGGTTATCACTTCCTTAGCCTCTTCCATGGCTGACAGCAGGGCGGTATCTATAGTATGTGCTTCCGGCAGGGGCGCGTACATGATAGATTCGCCGGGGCGGCGGTTGTCAAGGTTCTGCCACAGTTCCTCGGTGATGAAAGGCATGAACGGATGGAGCAAGCGGAGCAGGGAGTCGAAAAATCCTAATGTGGCGCGGTATACCTCGGCAGAGATTGCCTGGCCGTAAGCAGGCTTCACCATCTCAAGATACCAGGATGAGAATTCATCCCAAAAAAGCCGATAAAGGAGGTTCAGCGCCTCTGACAGGCGGAACTTACCCATGAGGTCGTTTACTTCGGCGGCGGTCTGCGCGAGTTTTGCTTCGAACCACGCTATGGCTTCCGCTGACGCTTCATCGATTGTAACGGCATCACTTACCTGCCACCCTTTCACGAGGCGGAAAGCATTCCATATCTTGTTACAGAAATTTCGGCCGGTCTCGCAGAGTTTCTCGTCAAAAAGGATGTCGTTCCCGGCGGGAGCGGCCATCATCAGACCCATACGTACGCCGTCCGCACCGAATCGGTCGATGAGGTCGAGCGGGTCGGGGGAATTGCCTAACGATTTTGACATCTTCCTCCCTAACGAGTCGCGTACAATGCCGGTGAAATATACGTTGTTGAAAGGTTTCTTACCTTCAAATTCATATCCGGCGATAATCATGCGGGCCACCCAGAAGAAGATTATGTCAGGCCCGGTGACAAGGTCGGAGGTGGGGTAGTAGTAGCGCATCTCCTCGTTGTCGGGTTCGAGGATTCCGTTGAAAAGGGATATGGGCCACAGCCATGAGGAGAACCATGTGTCAAGACAGTCTTCATCGGGACGAAGGTCTGACATCTCCAAGGCCGGATTGCCTGATTTCTCACGGGCCATTTGAAGTGCTTCCTCCTGTGTCTCGGCCACTACGTAGCCCCCTTCCGGGAGGAAGTATGCCGGGATTCGGTGTCCCCACCACAGCTGGCGCGAGATGCACCAGTCCTTGGTGTCGGTCATCCAGTGTCGGTAGGTGTTTTTGAATTTCTGCGGGAAGAAGCGTACGTCATCCTCCATCACGGCCTTGAGTGCCTCAGGTGTCAGGGAGTCCATCTTAAGGAACCACTGCATGGAGAGTTTCGGCTCGATAACAACCTTGGTGCGTTCCGAATAGCCGACTTTGTTGTCGTAATCTTCTATTTTCTCAACCAGGTCACGGCTCTGGAGGTCGGCGATTATTTCGCGGCGCACATCGAAGCGGTCGTGGCCTACGTACATGCCGCCGGCCTTCGAGATAGTGCCATCAGGGTTGAAGATATCAATTATCGGGAGGTTGTATTTCTCGCCGAGCATATAGTCGTTGACATCGTGTGCCGGGGTTACTTTGAGGCATCCCGTACCGAACTCCATCTCCACGTATGAGTCCATGATGATAGGCACGGAGCGTCCTACCAGCGGCACTATCACGCGTTTTCCTTTCAGCCATGAATATCGTTCGTCGGCCGGGTTTACGCACACCGCCGTATCGCCTAAGATGGTTTCCGGGCGGGTGGTAGCCACAACTATATATTTGTCCGTCTCACCCTCTACGTAATATTTCAGGTAGAAGAGTTTGGAGTGTTCGTCCTGGTAGATTACCTCTTCGTCTGAAAGGGCTGTCAGTGCGGCCGGATCCCAGTTTACCATGCGCACACCGCGATATATCAATCCTTTTTTATAGAGGTCGCAGAACACGCGGATTACGCTTTTTGAACGTGTCTCGTCCATAGTGAAAGCCGTGCGCTCCCAGTCGCACGATGCTCCGAGGCGGCGCAGCTGCTTCAGGATTATGCCGCCATGATGCTCTGTCCAGTCCCAGGCGTGGCGAAGGAATTCCTCGCGTGTGAGATCGGTTTTCTTGATCCCCTCTTTGGCGAGTTTTGCCACCACTTTGGCCTCTGTAGCAATCGAAGCATGGTCGGTGCCGGGAACCCAGCATGCGTTCTTACCCTCCATACGGGCGCGGCGTACCAGGATGTCCTGGATAGTCTCGTTGAGCATGTGTCCCATATGGAGTACGCCTGTGACGTTTGGCGGGGGGATTACGATGGTGTATGGTTCGCGGGCATCGGGCACGGAACGGAACAGCTTGTGTTCCATCCAATAGTCATACCATTTTTGTTCGACCTGCGAAGGGTCGTATTTGGTGGCGAGTTCTTTCATTATGAATCAATTTTGCCCGCAAAAATACGAATTATTTCTAAATTGCGCAAATACATTGATTATCAGTGCAGTTTGAAAAATTGAGGGTGCTAATAGTGAATTAATAAATAATCGGAAAAACGAAGACAAAATACTGGGGGGATATTTATATGAGAGGAGTATTTTTAATCTTGTTAATTTGCCTGTTTTTTCCGGGATGTTCACTATCTTGAAAATTGATATTGGAAGTGGCTTATGAGATTTACCCGCCTACCACGTTAAAATCTCAAAATCCTTCTCCCATATCCCCCTCAGCATTGCTACTCTTCCACCAACGGGGTTATAAAGATGAATACCTGCTCGCCATCTTTTGCCGCGAAATTTGTGAGTTGTTCAAGCCGCTTGACATATCCTATGGAATGTTCGCGTAGGTTCTCAATAATCTCTGTGTCTGATGTTCCGTCGGCTTTTTCTGTTGTTCGGATTATCATATCTTCAGTGATAGTGGAGCCATTGAAGAAGCGCGATGCCTGCGACATGGCTTTAACCGAAGCCACACGATTAAGAGCGGCTTCGGTCTTATATTTAGCCTTGTCGAGCTTGACAACTGACATCAGGTAAGCATTGTGGTAGTCTTCTACAGCCCTAACTCCATCAAATGGCGTATCCTCATACATTCGCACAAGAAAATGGGTTAGGGCAGTTTTATCCTGATTGTAGCTTTGGGCATAAGAAACCAGACACAATGCAGTAACTACTATTAGTAAAAACACTTTTTTACCCATAGAATTGACCTATTTGTTGTTTGGTGTAATAGTTATTTGATTTATACTTTTCAAACTCTCTATATCCACATTTAAAAAGTAACGATACTCTCCACAATTATTACCTTTCTTCTTGCTATATGGGCGAAGCATGTTTAGACGAACCAAAGTCCCATCACTGTGATCCTCCTTAAGATACATAAGGCTCCCTGAGATATTCGTTTCTATTTCGCCGTATTTCAAACTGATGTCAGTCACAATATCGGGAATTTTCTGGACTAAAGAATAGATAATGTTAGCTGTATTGCTTGAACGGACCTTAAATGTTTCGCAGGGAAGACTATAACCATCATATGCAACAGTGCATTTTGGAATATCCACTTGGTAGGGAAACCCATCATCACTTTCTTCGTAATCCGACGGGTTTAGGCTTGGAAATATAGATAGTTTCTTCGAGGGAGATTTACATGTGTTTTTTAACGCGTCCATTAATTTCTTCCACGCAAATTCACCTTGTTCATTTAGTTTGACAAAAATACGGCAATCAAAGCATACCTTATTTGGTTCTTCGAAATTGAAATAGCCATAGCTCGAACCACTATAGCCGGTATAATCCCCACCTTTTTTTATGTCCAATTACTACTGGTGCGATAAAATCGCGTTAGTTTAGAAATCATCAAATAAAGAG
>CAJUBM010000071.1 GCA_910584735.1 uncultured Muribaculaceae bacterium | reverse complement strand
ACTAAATATTAATATTTTAATAACAGTGGTAAGATTTTTATCGCACCACTACTACTGTATTATCAAAAAAAATCACGAAATTTGTATCACTCAAAATTTGTCAATCACATATATGCTCCACCGCTGCCTATCTATATTGAAACTCGCGCTGCCGGTGATGGTGTCACAGATTGGTCTCATTCTCGTAGCGTTTGCCGACAATATTATGGTGGGCCGCTATTCCACACAGGCCCTGGCATCGTCATCGTTCGTTGTGAATGTGTTCAATATCGTGATAATCGGAGGGCTTGGCTTTTCTTACGGGCTGACACCTATTGTCGGAGCGCTGTTCGCAGGCAGAAAGCAGGGCGATATCGGACGTATTGTCCGCGTAGGCCTGAGAGCCAATATCGCCGTGGGCATATTGATGTCGCTGGTTATGGGGACGCTTTATTTCTTCCTTGACAGGATGGGGCAACCCGATGAATTGCTACCCATAATCCGCCCATATTACCTTATAACCCTTGCGGGTCTGATTCCGCTGGCCGTTTTCAACGTTTTTGCCCAATGGAGCTACGGCATAAGGAACACCGCTATGCCGATGTGGATTCTTCTGTCGGCCAACGCTGTCAACATAATAGGGAACTATATGCTGATCTACGGCAACTGGGGCGCCCCGGAAATGGGGCTTACCGGGGCCGGAATCTCCACCCTGACAGCCCGCATAATAGCCATGGCGGCCATCGTGGCCATATTCCTTATAAAACGTTCAAACCGCACATACAGGACGGGATTCTCCGGGCGTGACACATCCGACGGGCAGAGAATGGCCAAAGTAGTGCGCACATCATGGCCGGTGGCCCTGCAGATGATGTTCGAAACCGGGGCGTTCTCCCTGTGCGCCATCCTGGCCGGATGGCTCGGCACAGTACCATTAGCCGCCTTCCAGGTGATAATAATAGTCGGCACCCTCGGATTCTGCATCTATTATAGTATCGGCACGGCTATAACCGTACAGGTATCAAACGATGCGGGGGCTAAATCGCTTGCGGTATGCAGACGATCTGCTTTTGACGGATATGCGGTAATGCTGTTCTTCGCAGCCATCTCCTCCTCAATATTCATATTATTCGGACGCCAGCTTATGGGCCTCTTCTCTCAGGACGAGGCCGTGCTGACGGTAGCCGGAAGTGTCATCTTCCCATTGGTGCTATACCAAATTGGTGATGCCACACAGATAACGTTTGCCAACGCCCTCAGAGGCACGGCCAACGTGATGCCTATGCTATGGATTGCGTTTGTAAGCTACGTCGTGGTGGGCCTCCCCTCATCCTACATCCTGGCCTTCCCCGCCGGATTGGGGGTATATGGCATCCTTTTATCGTTCTCACTGTCGCTGTTCCTGGCAGCCGCGCTATTCATGAGGGCGTTCATTAAGACCACCGGCAGTAAACATCTGATAACTCTTAAAACTACATAATTTCATTAACACCCTAAAAATTTCATCATTATGGAAAAGAAATGGATTTGCACCGTTTGCGGTTACGTTCACGAAGGTCCTGAAGCCCCTGAGAAATGCCCCATGTGCGGCGCCCCCAAATCGAAGTTCAAAGAACTCAATCCTGAGGAAGCCCTGCAGTTCGTAACCGAACATGAAATCGGTGTAGCCAAAGGATGCGACCCCGAGATGATTAAGGATCTCGAAGCCCATTTCAACGGCGAATGTACCGAAGTGGGCATGTATCTCGCCATGTCGCGCCAGGCCGACCGCGAAGGCTATCCTGAGATAGCCGAAGCCTTCAAGCGCTATGCCTTCGAAGAGGCCGAACATGCATCGAAGTTCGCAGAACTCCTCGGCGACTGCGTATGGGACACCAAGACCAACCTCTACAAACGCATGATGGCCGAAGCCGGCGCTAACGCCGACAAAATGCGTATCGCCGTAAATGCAAAGAAAGCAAACCTTGATGCCATCCACGACACAGTTCACGAAATGGCTAAGGATGAGGCCCGCCATGGCCGTGGCTTCGCAGCCCTCTACGCCCGCTATTTCGGCAACAAGAAATAATATTTCTCCGAAAAACTGACAAAGGCGGTGTGTCAAAATTCATTTTTTTGACACACCGCCTCTGTTATATAACACTATAAAGTTACCTCGGATAAATTATTTTTCAGCAGGAATCTCGTATGCCGGAATATCTACCAGACGCATATTGAACTTCAATGCAGAATATGGAGGAATAGTGCCGTTATTCATCGCGCCATACCCTTGCTGATACGGGAAGACAACCTGCACCGTATCACCAACGTGCATATTCATGAGCGCAATCTGCCAACCCTCTACCACTCCGCTTACCTGGGTGGTGAATACGGCATCAATCTCTGTGGAATCAAACGGCTCATCGTTATAGAGACGCCCGATGTAACGGGTATCCACGGTAGATGTAAACATCGGCACAAGGTTCTCCCGGGTCTCCTCACGGTCGTTGAACCAGTGGACGAGCACAACAGCCCCGGGATTCCAGGGGGGAGTGACGCGTGTATAGTAGGGAGAACCGTCCTTATCGGTAAGCTTCTCCTGCTGGGCAAACCATTTCTGGTTCTCCTCGCGCCATTCGGTGTACCGCTCCCATGTGGTCTTGCTGTCATTATCGGGATTACATCCCCATAGCATACCGCCGCCGAGAAGCAACCCTATGATATATATCAGTTTTTTCATCCTAATCAGAGGTCAAAGATTTCCTTAGCCGTCAGAATTCCACCTTGGGGGCCTTGCTGGCGCCTTCATCGGCACGGAACATATCGCGCTTGTCAAAACCGAACATGGCTGCAAAGATATTGCCCGGGAAACGGAGAACCTTCACGTTGTAAGCCTCGACGGCATCATTGTAACGCTTGCGCTCTGTAGCCACACGGTTCTCGGTCTGCTCAAGTTCGGCCTGGAGCGCCATAAAGTTCTGGTTGGCCTTAAGGTCGGGATATGCTTCGCGAACCGCATTGACGTATATGTCAAGAGCGCCTTTAAGCTTGCTCTGGGCCTGCTGGTAGGCCGCGATGTCGGTAGGAGCGCCCTCACCGGCCATAGCGTTCGCCTCATTGTATGCCTGCGACAGTCCCGCACGGGCATTGGTAACGTTCTCAAGGGTTGATTTCTCGTGCGAGGCATAACCCTTCACAGTGTTTACCAGATTAGGTATGAGGTCGGCCCTGCGCTGGTAGGCGTTCTCCACGTTGCCCCACTGCTTGTCTACAGCCTGCTGGGCCTGGACCATGCCGTTATAGCTGGAACAGCCGCCGAAACCGAGCACCACGACAATGAAAGCTATTACTGCGGTTATTATCAAAGATTTCTTCATAAATCATTATGGTTTGTACTACCGACTTTAAACAGGCAATTACCTGCCGCATCGGCAGAGGGTTGTTTCTTATAGGTTGCATCGTCCCATCCAAGGATGAGACATCACGCTACGAAACCGCTACGCATTTATCCGAGCTTGCGGAGGAGAGAGTTCAACGACACTCGTCCGTGGATAAGCTTGTGGAGGTCGGCAACAGCCACACGGGTCTGCTCCATCGAATCACGTTCGCGCAGCGTAACGGTGTTATCCTCCAGGGTCTGATGGTCAACGGTTATACAGAACGGCGTACCGATGGCATCCTGGCGGCGGTAACGCTTGCCGATGGAGTCCTTCTCCTCATAATGGGTGTTGAAGTCAAACTTCAGGTCGTTCACTATCTCGCGGGCCTTCTCAGGCAGACCGTCCTTACGGACAAGAGGCATGACGGCACATTTCACCGGCGCAAGCGGTTCCGGCAGATGCAGCACCACGCGTTCTTCACCGTTCTCCAGTTTCTGCTCCTCATAACTTGAACAAAGAACCGACAGGAACATGCGGTCAACGCCGATAGATGTCTCTATAACATACGGAACATAGCTCTCGTTTAGTTCCGGATCGAAATATTTTATGTTCTTGCCTGAGAATTTCTCATGCTGCGAAAGATCAAAATTGGTACGCGAGTGGATGCCTTCCACCTCTTTGAAGCCGAATGGCATCTGGAATTCGATGTCGGTGGCCGCATTTGCATAATGGGCAAGTTTCTCATGGTCGTGATAGCGGTATTTCTCATCGCCAAGTCCCAGGGCCTTATGCCAGCGCAGACGCGTCTCTTTCCATTTCTTGAACCATTCGAGTTCGCTTCCGGGGCGCACGAAGAACTGCATCTCCATCTGCTCGAACTCACGCATACGGAATATAAACTGACGGGCCACAATCTCATTGCGGAAAGCCTTACCGATCTGGGCGATGCCGAAAGGTATGCGCATACGGCCAGTCTTCTGCACGTTAAGATAGTTCACGAAGATACCCTGGGCCGTTTCCGGGCGCAGGTACACGGTCATAGCGCCGTCTGCCGTGGAACCCATCTCGGTCTTGAACATAAGATTGAACTGGCGCACCTCCGTCCAGTTGCGCGTGCCGCTCACGGGATCCACGATTTCTTCATCAAGGATAATCTGACGCAGCCCGTCAAGGTCATTGTCGTTCATCGCTACGGCGAAACGTTCGTGCAAAGCATCGCGCTTTGCCTTCGTCTCGGCTATGCGCGGATTGGTCTGGCGGAAAAGAGCCTCATCGAAACTCTCACCGAAACGTTTGCGGGCCTTGGCCACCTCTTTTTCGATTTTCTCGTCATATTTGGCAATCTGCTCCTCAATCAGCACATCGGCGCGATAGCGCTTCTTGGAATCGCGGTTGTCAATCAGAGGGTCGTTGAAGGCATCAACGTGGCCCGATGCCTTCCATATTGTAGGGTGCATGAAGATGGCCGAATCAATCCCCACGATATTCTCATGAAGCAGGGTCATTGACTCCCACCAATAGCGCTTGATGTTGTTCTTTAGCTCTACGCCGTTCTGTCCGTAGTCATAGACAGCCGACAAACCGTCGTAAATCTCGCTTGACTGAAAAACGAAACCGTATTCCTTGGCGTGTGAAACGATTTTCTTGAACACGTCTTCCTGTTGTGCCATAAATTCTTAGTTGTGTATATTTGGGACAAAGTTACGAAAATTTCAACAAAGCGTAATTATTATTAGTCACGGAAGTCACCCGTCATATATAAAGATTGTGAAAATACAGATGAAATGCACTCCACATCATCAAAATCAGGGCTGCCCCCTCCGCCGGCACCCACATATACAATACCAATACCAGGGATATAACACCAAGGAAAGCATAACAACCCAATGGCGATGTGTCAAAATCCAGATAAACGCCTCCCAATGACAATATAATTATTAGTGGCAACTTTATAGTGGCGCCGGATCTCCGGGACGGCAGGCCACCCGAAGAGACGGAGAGTAAAAACGTAAGTTGCTATTTACCGAGGAGTTAGCATTTCTAATTCGGCCACGCCTATTCGGGTGGCCTGCCGTCCCGGAGGTCCGGCGCCACTACCATCCGGCAACACTAAAGTAACCACATTTTTAGTAAGAGAAGCGTTTGCCTGGATTTTGACACAGCCACATTGTCAAAAGCGGCGTATAACAGGGGCGGTGTGTCAAAAATTAATTTTTGACACACCGCCCGGTATTTGTCAAGCGCTGTACGCTAAAATCGTATCTGATTATTTTTCTACGATAGTCACGCAGCGGTCAAGAGTGAGGCACTTGTCACCGAGGTCAACGCGATTGCCGTTGTTGGTGGTTGCTTCAATCTGCGATTCGCTAACGCCGTAACGGAGAAGCTGGTTCTTCACACCGTTAACACGGTTGTGGCGCAGACGAACGTTGATGGCATCGTTACCTGTGTAGTTGTCGGCCCAGCCGGTGAGGACATACTGCTTGTTGGTGTCGGCCTTCATCACGTTGGCAACAGATTCGAGAACCTTGCGGTCAACAGAGGTAAGACGGTAAACATCGCAGGGGTAGTAGATAGTTGCCAGTGGGTACTTAACAACCTCAGCTTTCTCAACGGGACGTGAGAGGCAAGCCTTAAGCTGGGCTTCGAGGTCGGCGATACGGGCATCGGCAGCCTGGAGACGTGCGCGGTATTCGTCGCAGTTCTCTGCAGGGGGGCATACGGGTACGATAGGAGCGCTCCAGTCGGTCTTGTTGAACTTGTAGGTAGCGGTAAGCAGAGCCTCGCCAACTACGAATGTCTTGCCATAGCCATCGGAGTGGTTCGAAATGGCGTTTGCACGGAGGTCAAGGCCGAGAGCGAAATGCTTTGTGATGTTGAACTCGTTTACAAGGCCGGCATGCAGACCGATTACACGGTCGTGGCAGTTTTTCCATTTGAAATCGCCGTTCGCTTCCTGATCTTTGGTAACAGTCCAATAGAAATCACCGCCACCATAGAGATATGCGTTGTAAACGCGTCCGGGACGGTAGCCGCACCACCAGTTGGTGAGATTCAGCATAACGCTGAACGAGGGACCGAAGTAGTTCTGACGGGTCTTGTAGAATCTGCCGTCAACCATTCCTTCCCAAGGCTGGATACCTACGCAGTTTGCATTGTCTGAGAGACCTTTCACACCGATAAAACCGGCACCAATGCGCACACCCAGCAGCGGTGAGAACCACTTGCCTACATAGAGGTGGGCAGAGGGAGTGAAACGGTCTTTGAGAGCACGGTGGTCATCCTCGTCGGTAAAACCAATCGAAACGCCGCCCTCTCCCTGGATGAACCAGTTGTCCTGGAAGCGGTTGAACAGGTAGCCCTGTGCGGGGTCTTCCACGTAGGTGATTTCCTGTGCATTCTGGGCAACGGCAGTGCCAGCAAGCATAGCGAAGCCGAATGCGAGAGCAATACTTTTCTTCATAGCTAAAGTAGAAAAAGTTGAATAGATTAAGTTTCAAATAATCAATTTTGAAGATACATCCCTCCGTATGTGAGGACAGGCCTTCATTGCCGCGTCTAACGGCACCTGATACGTGGGGTTACACGCCCGGCAGGGCATAATCCAAGGACACGTCATCAGAAATTCGGCGCTAAGTTACGCATTTTTTTTTAATTATTTCACATTCAGGTCTAAAATAACACCCAAATACGAAAATATCCTAAAAAAGCAGTCAGCCGAAATGCACCGACCTGCTTTTTTAGAATATTTTAACGTGTTAACGATGCTGTTGGTTTTATCAAATGCCGTTTTTAACATTTTCACTTCCGTGAACCGTGTCTCAAAAAACGGCATCTAACGACTTTTGCAACCTACAGGATAATCAGATGCGACCTATGAATTTCAGTACACGGGTGGTTATGTTTTCCACCGTAAAGCCGAATTTTTCATCCAGCACCTTGAACGGAGCGGATGCTCCGAAACGGTTCAGGCCGAACACCTTTCCATGGGCGCCTACCACGGCACGTAACGTTGAAGGAAGACCTGCCGTAAGCCCGAACACAGGGATACCGTCGGAAGGGATAACGCTGTCGCGATACTCCTTGTCCTGCTCCATGAACAGGCCAATCGAAGGCACGGACACCACACGGCATGGAACGCCCCCTGCCTCAAGCTGCACGGCGACATCGCATAGCAACGACACCTCCGAACCGTTGGCTACCAATACTACCTGCGGATGAGGAGTATCAAGCACCACATATCCGCCGTGACGCGCACCGAGCGCCTCCTCGAATCGGTTTCCCGTAACAGAGGGTAAATCCTTTACATCCTGGCGCGAGAGTATCAGGCCGGTCGGCGTCTTGGTATTCTCCATAGCCATCTCCCATGCTACAGAGGTCTCAACCGCATCTGCCGGACGCAGGACAAGCATCGAAGGCTCGCCGCTGAGATTGCGGAGTTCTTCAAGAAGACGGATCTGGGCCTCCTGTTCAACAGGTTCATGCGTCGGACCGTCCTCCCCTACACGGAAAGCATCGTGGCTCCAGATGTATTTCACAGGGAGTTCCATGAGAGCGGCCATACGTATGGCCGGTTTCATATAGTCGGAGAACACAAAGAATGTGCCGCATGCACATATCACACCTCCGTGAAGAGCGATACCGTTCATAACCGAAGCCATTGTAAGCTCCGACACACCGGCATGCAGGAAGGCGCCGGAGAAATCGCCGTTGGTGAACGCATGGGTCTTCTTAAGGAAGCCATCGGTCTTGTCGGAGTTCGCGAGGTCAGCCGAAGATACAATCATGTTCCCGACCTTCTCGGCCAGTACGGAGAGCACTGCTGCGGAGGCGTTACGGGTGGCAGCCCCTGCTTTCTGCACTATTGCCGAATAATCTATCTCCGGGAGGCGTCCGTTGATATAGTCGTCAAGCTCACGTGCCTTCTCCGGGTTGGCCTCGGCCCAGCGGGCAGCTTCAGCCTTACGTGCGGCGCATATCTTGCGAAGCTCGGAGTTGCGCTCCTCGTACAGTTTTTCAACTTCTGAGGGGATGACCCACGGGTCAGCGGGGTCGGCACCAAGATTCTCTACAGTCTTGGCATAATCGGCCCCGGACTTGCTAAGAGGCTGTCCGTGGGTAGAGCATTTCCCTTCGAAATTCTCGCCTGAGGCAGTCACAGCCCCCAGGCCCATTATTGTATGCCCGAGAATGAGTGTCGGGCGTGTTGTTTCGGCATCGGCTTTTTCAAGTGCTGAAGCGATTGCCTCAGGGTCGTTACCGTTGATTTCTATAACATTCCAGTTCCAGGCGCGGTATTTTGCAGCGACATCCTCGTCATCAACGGCATCTACATCGGTAGACAACTGCACCTTATTGCTGTCATAGAACATTATAAGATTTGAAAGGCCGAGGAATCCGGCAAGTCGGCCTGCACCCTGTGAAATTTCCTCCTGTATGCCTCCGTCAGAGATGAAGGCATAGGTCTTGTGGGCTACGACATCGCCGAAACGAGCCTGGAGGAAACGTTCCGCGATAGCGCATCCCACGGCCATGGTATGCCCCTGTCCCAACGGACCGGAAGTATTCTCCACGCCTCGGTGAGGATCTACCTCAGGGTGTCCCGGACACACGCTGCCCCACTGGCGGAACTGCTGCAACTCTTCCACTGTATATTTCCCTGTAAGGGCCAGCACGGAATAGAGCATCGGCGACATATGGCCCGGATCAAGGAAAAATCTGTCACGGGCAATCCATGTCGGATCATCGGGATCGGTGACGAGAAACTTGGAATAAAGCACATTCACGAAATCGGCGCCACCCATGGCGCCACCGGGATGGCCCGACTTAGCTTTCTCTACCATGCTCGCGGCCAGCACGCGTATGGTATCGGCGGCGCGGTTCAATACTGTTTTGTCCATTGGTTTTAGGTTTATATAGATGGAGAGGATGGAAAGGCAAATGTATCCGGGCGGCAGCCGCAGAAAGCAGCCGCCGCCCGGATTATCTCATTATTCCTCCACGAGTATCTCAGGATTCTCGGGAAGCGAGGGATTGGGCTTGGAAAGAGCCACGGCATAAAGGAAGATATATGCCGCCAGGGCGAACGGTAGCCAAAAGCTGCCAAGTATAGAGCTTCCGGCAATCACTGACTGGATGGCCGGGAATATGCCGCCACCACACACCATAACCATGAAGATACCGGAGGCAACTGCCGTATATTTGCCGAGCCCTGTCACGGAAAGGTTGAAGATAGCACCCCACATGATGGAGGCAAAGAGTCCGCACAGCACAAGGAAGATGGAATTGAGCGGTATGTTCACAACACTGAAAGCTAACTCCTTGGAGTCGAACCCGACAAAGGGCACGAACGACTCTTTGGTAAATATACCGAGCACAATGAATATCATCGCCCCGAGGCTGGCTGTGACAAGCATGGCGCGGCTCGATACCTTGCTGCCGATAACGCCTCCGAGCAGACGCCCGACAAGCATAAGGAGCCAATAGATGCCGACAACCGTACCGGCAAGGGCGGCAGCCTCGAACCCGGAATTGTTGATGCCCACCATCTCGCTCTTTTCAAGATACTGGTAGGTCCAGTTGGCCATGCCGACCTCAAGACCTACGTAACAGAAAATAGCAAATACGCCGAAAGTGAAATTACGATAACGGAACGCCCCGCTTACAGGCACCTTGGCGACAGCCTTACCCAGGTCGGGAGACTCGGGAAGATGCGAAAAGTAAATCACAAGGAAAGCTACAAAGAAGATGCCCATCGCCAGGAAGAACACGGGATTGGCCGAGGCGATAGTACTTGCACTACCACCGAGCAGACCACCCACGATTACAGGGGCAAGGGTAGCGCCCAGCGAATTGAACGCCCCGCCGAACTGCACCAACTGGTTCCCCTTGTTAGGAGTAGAGCCGAGAGAGTTGAGCATAGGATTCACAACCGTGTTGAGAAGACACATAGAGAATCCGGCCACGAATGCGCCCACAAGATATATGACCACTGCGGTGGAAGCCTCCGTGATGAAACCCGACAGGTAGGTTATAAGCACACCGATGAAGCCTATGGTCACAGCCCAGAGAGCGGTAACGCGGAATCCTCGGTTTTGCAGAAGTTTACCGGCAGGGTAGCCCATGAAGGCGTATGCGATAAAGTTAGCTAATGTGCCGAGTTGGGACATTATGGGGTTTCCGGCGCTCATTTTCTCAATGACGCTGCCCAGAGGGTTCTGATAGCCTGTTACAAAGGCAATCATAAAGAACAAAGCGAACATGATTGCTATAGGCAATGCGAAATTACGCTTTGACGATTGGGTTTGTTTCATGATGGTTTAAGAATATGTGGATTTGTATGTTAAGGATTAGTCTTATAAGCGCCAACCCCGTCCATAAGGCCTACCGTAGGATAAAACAGCCGAAGACAGGTACGATTATGGCTTAAGCATGGTATTTCCGGCAAATTTAACAATTATTTTTTATTTAATGATAGGAACGACCGCCGAAAATAGCCGTTCCCACGCGCACGAGTGTGGATCCCTCGGCTACAGCCGTAAGGTAATCGCCGCTCATGCCCATGCTCACAGTGTCAAAACCGCGCAGGTCAGGACACATACGCGATATTTCATCAAAAACCGAACGGATTCTGCGGAAGTCAGCCGCAACACGCATCTCGTCATCGGTGTTCGAGGCCATACCCATCACCCCGCATACATGCGTGGCTTTCAAGGTTTCAAATCCGCGACGGCGGAAGTATTCGGAAAGCTCCTCAGGAAGGAAACCGGTCTTTGTCTCCTCTTTGGCAACATGCACCTGGAGTAATACGCGCTGCACGATGCCTTGCGCCTGTGCCTCCCGGTCTATCAGTTCCAAAAGTCGTTCCGAATCGACACTCTCAATCATGGCGGGACGTAGTCGCAGCAACTGGCGCACCTTGTTTGTCTGCAGATGCCCGATAAAATGCCAGTCCACCTCGGGGGGAACAGGCTCTCCGGCCATCTTCATCTCGCCGAGTGCCGCGACTTTCTGCTGAAGCTCCTGCACACGGCTTTCTCCGAACATGCTCTGCCCCGCCCGCGCCGCCTCCAACACGGCATCCAGCGGATGGAACTTCGATACCGCCACAAGTCCTACCCCCGTAGGAAGGGTGGCCCGTATGGCGTCTATCCGCGAGATAATATCACCCTGGGTATTCATTCCTTAGAAGCGTCAGAGGGAAGATTGCCCAGCTTCACCTTGTAGACGTCCATATAGGGTGTCTCGGCAATCGAGACTATCTCGAACTCGGCCATAGTGGACTTCATGTTCTCCATAAAGTTGTCAAACGCTCCTTTGAAAGAGCTTCCGGCCACGAGGATTTGCGATACAGAGCGTTTCTCGGCTGCGGTCTTTTCATCTATGGTGATGAACGCCACCTTGACAAGGTACCATTTGTCGGCGGCATCATCCCAGAAAATCTCTGAAATCTTGGTGCTTTTTGCCGATGATACTATATATTCACCCGAAATAAAGGGTGCCATTTCTTCCGTGATTCGGGCAACAGCCTCGGTAATCGAGAGGGCGTCGACAAGATACGGCTCGGTTACTTTTTTCACCGCGCCATTATCCTGTAGTTTGTCGTAACGTACTTTACATTCAAACCAGTTTGCCATTTTCAGTATGTGGTTTTTAGAATTTTATATTAAATTTGCATCGGTAGCGGCAACCGCTACCGATTGTGGTCTACAAAGGTACTCCGAATTTTCTAACCCTGCAACAATGTTATGTCCGAAAAAAGACGCAGACACAACACCCCCTCGTTATGGCACAGAATAACAGAACTCTATATCGGCGGCTTCAGAGAGATGACCGTCGGACGTAGGCTATGGGCACTCATACTCGTGAAATTAGCCATCATATTCCTGGTCTTCAAGCTGTTTTTCTTCCGCGACAAACTGGCCTCGGAATATGACAACGACAACGACCGGGCCCGTGCCGTTGCCCGTGAACTGACCGACACCTCACGGACCACAATCTCCCGCCCCGCGCCATCCATCGGTCGGTAAATAAAGGCTGTATGTCGGCGTTCCGGCCCACTGCGCCGCATAATATTGGCACAGGCTGAAAATAATTCTTAAATTTGTGGGAAATGATTCCCAAAAGCATAATAATCACGGACACCGGCACATACAACGCCAATACCGACCGCAAGCCTACCCGCGAACGGCTCACCATCTTTGCGGCCCACCTGCTAACCATCGGGATGCTCTTCATCCTCCCGGAGGTGCTTACAACCTTAGGCCGCCCATTCCCCCTTCCGTGGCAACTCAAAGTCGGCGCCTACGCCAAGTCGGGAGTATACATCCTGGTGTTCTATATCAACTACTTCCTAATAATTCCAAGGGCACTCAGAAACAGACATGCCGCACTGCGTATGGTGATATACAACCTTGTGGTTATCACAGTGGCGCTGACCATTATATGGTTAATATGCCGATGGATGGAACCATACTGGCACACCATCATGCCCCACCGTGGTCCCAAGCCCGGACATCGGCCGCCTCCCGGTGTATCCAGCCTGCTTTGGAGTATGAAATGGATGGTACGCGACATCGTGATGCTGGTACTCACGATTGCCCTGGGGGCAGCGTTAAAACTCGGCGACAACTGGGCCCGCATGCAGCAGCACTCACGAGAAATAATCGCGGCGCGGCGCGAACAGGAACTGTCAAGCCTCAAAAACCAGTTAAACCCCCATTTCCTCTTCAATACACTCAACACCATCTACGCCCTTATTGCCGTCAGCCCCGACACAGCCCAGAAAGCCGTACACGAGCTCAGCAGCATGCTCCGCTATGTGCTTTACGAAGATAACACAGAAGTAACCATCATGCAGGAAACGGGTCTGGTGGAGTCATATGTCAGGCTGATGCGCCTACGCCTGGGAGAGTCCTCCCAGGTAAACCTCGCTATCTCCATCAGCAAGGACATGGAGGATGCCCGTATTGCGCCGTTGCTTTTTGTCCCGCTCATCGAAAATGTGTTCAAACATGGCAATACCGGCAGCAGGGCAGACGTTATGGAAATCGCCATACACGCCCATGACGACCTTGTAAACTGCTTCACATCGAATATCATAGCACACGCAACCACCTTAGACCGCCAATCCACGGGTGGAATAGGCCTTCAGAACCTCCGGCGGCGCCTGACCCTCATCTACGGCAACAGGGCATCACTGGAGACATCAACCACTCCCGACAACAGATTCTGCGCATCCCTCACAATCCGGCTCAGAAAAGAATCCGACAACCCCACCCATAAAGCCAATACGTTAAAGCAATGAAAAAACTGACCTGCTGCGTCATAGACGACGAGCCTCTTGCCGCACAACTCATCGCATCATACGCATCCCGCACCCCCTCACTGGAACTCATAGGTGTATATTCCTCGGCCCAGGATGCATTTTCCGAGATAGCATCAGGCCGGATAGACCTGGTATTCCTCGACATACAGATGCCCCAGCTGTCAGGCATGGAATTCGCACGGCTTATACCTCCATCCACAATGGTAATCTTCACCACCGCATTTGCCAACTACGCCATCGAGGGATACAAGGTGAACTCCGTAGGATACCTCCTCAAACCCGTGAGCTATGAGGATTTCATTGCAGCAGTGAACCGCGCGGTGCAACACGCCTCTGACGCCTCCGCCCACCATCCTGCCGTCGGACGACAGCCTCAGGACATCGGACAGTCGGACCACCTTATCGTCAAGACCGAATACCGCCTGCGGCAGATAGCCAAACGCGACATCCTGTTCATAGAGGGATTGAAAGACTATGTCAAGATATTTGTAGAAGGTGAATCCCGGGCCGTCATGTCGCTACTCAGCCTCAAAGCACTCGAACGGTCGCTTCCTTCGGACGATTTCATGCGCGTCCACCGTTCCTTCATTGTGAACCTGAACAAAATCAACACTATAGAGCGCGGCAATATCATAATCGGCACACACCAGATTCCTGTAAGCGACTCCTTCCGCGCCCAACTCTCCGACTACATATCATCACGCCTGCCCGGCTAACCCGGGACGCCTACATCTTTAGACCTGCACGATTAACAGTCGTTGATCGTGCACCCCCTAAACAACGAAACCGGACGCGATTCCCATCGTTTCCGGCTCCTTCCTTATTGGCATTTGTATATGAAACAAACTTATCAGTATTCTTCAGAATCTTTACTTAACCTATTCTCATAATTGTTTGACCAGTTTAAGAAACAAACAATGTACCAATAATTCTATAGGTGCAATCAGTATTCTAATCAACGCAATGTCAATAATTCAATCTCCAATATTCAATCTCTAATCAATCAATATTCAATCTTATCTTTTTTATCCGCCCATTTCTGGAACGCGCGGATGTTTTTTTCGTTCTCTATGTGGATACAGGGAAGGACTCTGTCAACACGCGGCTTTTCAAGCTCGCGGTAGATGAACCCGTCGGAGAAGTCAATCGCATCGGCATCCTCCTTAGTATTCCCGAAATATATCCGTTTTACACCGGCCCAATATAGCGCTGAAAGACACATAGGACACGGCTCGCAGGAACTGTAGACTATGCAGTTGTCAAGGCGGAATGTGCCTAAACTCTTGCAGGCCTCCCGTATGGCGTTCACCTCGGCATGCGCGGTAGGGTCGTTTGTAATGGTAACAGAGTTTGCACCGGTTGCAACGACCTTGCCGTCTCGAACAATAACCGCTCCGAACGGGCCTCCTCCGAGGTCTATGTTCTTTTCGGCTATGTCGGCCGCCATCTCCATGAAGCGAATGTCTGCCTCAGAAACAGGATGTTGTTGATTCTTCATGTTAAATGTCGGTTAGGCGCAAGTAAGGCTAACTAAGACTGTCCCTGCCATAACGGCAGAAAATGGAATCAGTGTTTAAACGCAAGGCAAAGTTACAATATCTTTTGCGTTGAAGAGGCATCAAAGATGTTAAAAGTTGTTAATCAAACACCCTGACAAGCCTCTTCCCAACCTATAACAGCTGGTATCTCACACTCATTTTCCAAGCTCTCTGTTATATGATAAACGATACTTACGCGATTTTATTTTAAGAAACTGTTCAAAATTATTTTATACTAACGGGTCTTATTATTTCGACCAGTTACTTATATGTATTTAGAATCTAAATCTTGTTTTTATAATACTACTGGTGCGATAAAATCGCGTTAGTTTAGAAATCATCAAATAAAG
>CAJUBM010000070.1 GCA_910584735.1 uncultured Muribaculaceae bacterium | reverse complement strand
TCGGCCGCGACTTCTGCGGCATCGTCGCCAACGCCCTCAACGACCGCTCATTCCGAGCCTCGCTAATCCGCTGAACATCTGTCTTAATTATTTTTGTGGAGCTGATTATATTTACTAATAAGGCCATTTTGAATAAGAAATCCCATTCCAAATGTTAGCAATAAATCAAACACTATAATAGTTATATTTTCCGCATTACCATTTAGCAAATAAACTGATATACTGTATGGTATAAAGTTAATGGGGTTTTCCACCCGATATAATAAATATAACAATATCGGGAATAATGCGATATTTATTGCTGCTATTATTTTTTCTGAAATGGAATAATTTTTAGTGCTTTTATAGAAATACAACAGTAACAGCAGCATAAATATTACACGCCCACTTATATAAGGAATATGCAAAAACTCCGAGATACTGTCAACGCCGGACTCCGGCACATTTGGTATGCAAAGGAACAAAATTACGTAAACCAAGAGCATTATTTTAGGAATATATTTGATGTAATTTTTGGAGTAATTCATATTCATAATATTGGAGGTAGCTTTTTATGTTCCGATTCCACGCCGACACCATCAACGACCGCTCATTTCGCGCCTCGCTCATGGAATAAAGCAGTCTTATACGCTGCCTCTTTATTTTTCAGCGACTTAATCCATTTCATCAATCAATTCCCATTCATCTTTATCTTCGTTATATGAATACTCGAATACAGCATCATATTCGGATGAACTGATTTCCCACCATTGACGTTTTCCTTTCTTTTGTGCCACGGCAGTTTGGTTGAAAAAACGTATCTCTATATGATTCTCAAAAAGGTCTATGTCGATTTTGGTATATCCTATGCTATGATTTTTATTTTTGCGCACCTGCTTATATAATTCATTGCCGTAACTAACATCATAAACATATTTTGTGTTGCTCGGCAGATTATATATTACCTCACTTGGCAGTCCTATGGAGCTAATCAAAAAATTCGTAGTATCACGCATACAAACACCATTTCTAACTTGGCGTTTACATTTTTCTTGCCATAAATTGATACTATGTAGAATAATTTTTGCCAAATTATTTGTTATTGGCTCTGCCCCCGATTTAGTATAAACTGTATTGTATTTTAGCTCACTATTCTGTTGCGCCCTCATAAAGAGCGGCAGCATTAAACATACTGCCAGGATTCCAAGTAGATATTTTCGACTGCGTACCATACGCAAAGTTACACATTTTCGGCGACATACGGCGCATATCGCCGAAATTTTGTGTCTTTTCTTCGGCGACACCGTCGCCGTAGTTTTGCGGTAAAGATTACCGCAATGATAGACGTAACGACCTTAACCCAACTCATAACCCAGTTCAGGAACACGACGGCCTCAAACTCCGTGTCGCCCGAAACCGTCGGCTCTATTCTCCAAAAGATTGTCGACATACTCGCCACCGCTGGAACACAGGCCAACCTCGACATCATCATCAAGTGGCACGAGGCCCTGAAAACGGCGCGTCCGGCTCTCACCGCGCTTTCGCAGGGCAACGCCGACCGCAACCACATCTACCTTGCCGCACGGAGCGTCAACCTATACACCGGCGCACAGGCCGATCTCACACTGATTCAGATACAACAAGCCACAACAGAGCGAGCCGGAGCCATGCGCGCCCAACAGGTCGTTGACCTAAACGCCGCGCGGCGCGACGTGGCCGACATCAAGAAACAGATACAGACCATAAACTCCCTGCTCGGCGTCGGCACCGCCGACAACCTCTATAAAGCCTCGCAAATCTCCTGTCAGGTAATCAACGGCGAGCTGCACCTACTCGGCGCGCAGACACTCACCGCCGCCGGATATGTGCCGTATCTCTTTCGGCGTGTGCGCAAGCGCAACCCCTACAAGAACAAGTTCGCCACCGCCGAGCAACGCGCCGCGCGGCCATACTGCCCGGCCAAGAAAGGCTGGGGGCTGTACGGCTCAATTTACGCCGTAAAACTCGACGGCTCTAAAATCCTCTTTTCCACAAACCCGCACAGCTTCCTGTCAGTCAAGGCAGAGGGATGGTCTGCCGACGCCTCGACACTCGTAACGCGGCATACCGACCGACACGGCAACATACGCTTCGGCCTCGGTCGTAGCTCCGTGTCGTTGACCGACCCCAAGAATCCTAAAAAGCAGCGTATGATACGCTTCGTTTTCGGAATCGGCCTCGCCAAGCCAATCTATCCCGGCACCGCCGCCATCACCCCTGCCAACCTCGCAAGCTCACTCGCCACCTTCACCATCATATACGACCCCGGAACACTGCGATGGACGTTCTCGACCTGACTGCTTCGCAAGTTCATAGTAGAAAGTTCATAGTTCATTGAATCACACCGCCCCCACCTCTCTATGAACAATGAACAATGAACCCTCCACTGCGGCAAAGCCGCAAAAAAGAAAGCCCTCACGGGCGAGCCGCAAGGGTATGCTATCTTTTATACGAGCCGAGATAGCCCTTGTGGTACAAGACCACCCGGAAATGCTATCTATGGAACTCCGGCGTGTTAGCCCTTATGGGAAATGCTATCCGCCATACGCAGAGGTATCCAGTTCATCTTTAGCGCGGCTTTACATTGTTAAGAGGTGTCCGGGTCATTTTTAGTATGGTTTCACTTACAGACGCAAAGATAATCATAATTCACCACATACACAAATAATTACGCCACAAATTATGAACCTCCGCAAACACAAGCCCACCATACAGCTACTCGCCGCCATTGCCCTTATCGCCCTCGGCTGCGGGCTGCTCGTGGCAGGGTTTATTCTGCCGCCGCCGGGCGAGATACACAACTCCGTGCTGATAGCCTTCGGCGAAATCCTCACCTTCGCCGGGGCACTGTTCGGCATCGACTATCATTACAAATACGCACGGCCAAAAGACCGCGACGAAGACATAACCCCATAACCTCATAACCTTATAACCCTCATAACCTTATGCGAAGCATAACCGAAATCATCGTGCATTGCACGGCCACCCCGGAGGGAAAGCCCTTCACCGTGCAGCAAATCCGACAGTGGCACACCGCGCCGAAACCAAAAGGCAACGGCTGGCGCGACATAGGCTATCACTACATCGTATATCTCGACGGCTCCGTACATAATGGCCGCCCCGTCGAACAGGTCGGCGCACATTGCTCCGGCCACAACGCCCACTCCATAGGCGTGTGCTATGTTGGCGGCTGCGACGCCCACAGGCGGTTACCCGACGGACAGCCCGAACCAAAAGACACGCGCACACCAATACAGAAAACAGCCCTGCGCCAACTCCTGAAGAAACTGAAAGAGCGATACCCCGGTGCACGGATATACGGACACCGTGATTTTGCCCCCAAAGCGTGCCCCTCCTTCGACGCAACCGCCGAATATTCAGATTTATAAATATGAATATCGCCAAAGTTTGCGCTTGTACGTCAGCGGCCGCAGGGCAAAGCTCTGCGATCGCTGGTGCAAGCTATCAAGCAAACCTTTGGCAATATAAAGACATATCCGACCTATGAAAGCCATCTCGACCCTCAACTCTCGGTTCTCGACATTTGCCGCATACATACTGATTTTCACCGCGCTTTGCGGCTGCAAATCGAAAAAGGATATTGTCGCCAACAACACCGCCGACACCGACAGCGTGGCCGCCTCCCTCGCCTCCGGCTACTTCCTCCGCATCGACACCGCCATGCGCCGCATCAGCTTCGACTTCGACACGCTGGATATAACAATAGAGCGACACGCCGCCGACGCAGCACTATCGGCAGCGTCGCCCGAAGAAACCGTCAGAATCCGCGCCGTCGGCGGTAAGATTGCCGACCGCCGCAGACAGACACGCAACGCCATAGCCGGATATAACCGACTTGACACCGTGGCCTACCGCCACGCCTCCGCCACATCGAGAGCCGAACACACAACCACCACCTCCGTAGCCGAGCCGCCCGACACCACCCGGATAATACTCACCCTCGCCGCCCTCATTCTGATTGTGTCGGGCATCGCCCTCTACCTCCGCCGCCGCAAACGCCACACCGAGATATAAGTTTTTTCATAAGCAGATTGTGATTGACAGAACCGCCCGGCTTGCGAAAGTCGGGCGGCTCGTTTATTCTTGCATCGGATTTTCATCATTTCTCACTTGGTCTATCATCGACCGCTCAAACCTATCCAACGGGAATTTACCCGTTTCGTATTCATAAGCAATACGCTTGGTATACGTTAAATCAGAATTATGCTCCCAAACACAAAGTCCTACAATATACAGTTTATCCTCTCTAATCTGTATAGCAATATTCCACCCGACCTTATAACCTTGACCTCTAACATAGGCAAGCTCGAAATCGCAAGGTTGGTTAAATGTTCCATCATTTTCATCTTCAGATGGGATAAAGAATCTTTCGCAAGGAACAATAATCCCGTCGTCTATTATCGGCTCATTTGAAATTACATTATCATAAATAAAAGTGTCTTCTCCTTTTTTCATCAACAACACCCTATCGCTGTATAAATCCCATTTCTTCCCATTGTTATAGTCTGGCGATAAGATAGCGAGGTGATATATATTGACAACTTTCGCATCGCCTATCTCCATATAACAGCTATCAATGATATTATAAGTATCTGATATTTTACAGCCATTATAATCGTTATAACCCAACACTTCAACTGCCGAACAATTTAACGTGTTGCCGACAAGATTTGCGTGATGTTCAAACCTTGATGTTGTTTCTTGTGCAACAACAGATGTGACTAACATCATAATACCTGCGGCTATTGCGATTGCTTTATACATAAACTAATACTGTATGATTGTATGATGCAAATTTAGCAATTTTTTCGTATTCTCTGATATGTCATATGTGTATTTCAGACAGTTGCCCGTGAGGGTAGCCGTTTGCATTATCCCCAATCCCACCCATCGCGTTGTGAGGCGGCGGCTTACAGGCACAGGCCGCTTTGACTTAATCGCTCCGGCGCGTGGCGGCTCACTTGGCAGCGGCTCCGAGTTCCGCGCTGCGCTTGTTGCCCTCTGCCGTCGGGTGTCGGCCCCGGCACACTCTCAAATTGTTCCGCTCCGACACCTCCGCATACTGCTCCGGCGTCTGTCGCTCCACAAACGCCACGTTGCGCCACGGCTTCACTCCGGCTTTTAAGAGAGTGCCTTGAACACAGTTCAGACCGACACCCGGCGGCGGTGTTCAAACACTCCGAGCCTTGCCGCGCTCACTGTCGCCGCGCCACCTCCGCTCACACCCTCGCGCCCACGCCCTGATCCGCCACCGCACAACGCCCGGCAGAGGAACATCGGCCACCCTCGCGGACAACCGCCACGACACGCCGACATAACGGTATGCCGACACAACGACTTGGCTTGCCGACACCTCCGGGCGCACCGTGGCCGACAGCCCCCTTTCGCCGTTCTGACTGCACTCCGCCGCGTTGCCGGGCATGGCTTGGCAGTGCGGACGTGGTGGCACCCCAATGGCACAAACGCCCTACGGTCATTAGAGCCAACTCCCTGCGGTCGGGGGTGCCTCTCACTGCATTGCAAAGCCGCCCCGCACCGCCGCTGCATTACGGCAGACCGTCTGCCGGGGGCGTGCACCCACGACACACGCCCTGCGGCATCGGCAACCACACATTGACATAACGGCATACCGACACAAGCCCCGCCCCACGCCCCAAACGCGGCGCGTCGGCGCACAGCTACGCTACGGCTGCCGTGGCGGTCGCTGATGAAAGGCCGAGCGGTCATTCCGCATCAATCGAAAACCTTTAACCGGCCAACAACCCACTGTTTCACAGAGGCTTTTATGGCCGAGATTTTCGGTTGGGCTGCATTGCTCCGCCTTTCATCACCGCCCCGTTGCCCCGGCCACCTCCACTACGCGCATCGCCTCCACCGCCACGCTTGCCGCGACATCACCCCGACGTGCTTCCGGGATATGGAAATGATGCAGCCGAGAGTGGATTGGCCGCGATAAACAAGGAATGTGGCACAGCAACTCATACCACGGCAACACCGCTCCCTGCGCTCACGGTGTATGCCGTGCCTCCCGTGCTACGTTCCACCCTGATTTTTATGCCAATCCACAACACGGCTTCATCATCGGGGCATCACCGCCCGTCGGCTGATGTAAGGATAGGAATTTGCCGCGACCTCAAAACGACCTGCGCCCGTTTTGATTATCGCGTCAACGACATCACCGCGCTTTCGCCTACGCAGGGCGCGGCGGTGGGTGCGGTTACATATTCCGCCCGAAAATCCCGAAACAACCCGAAAAAAGCGACAGGCCGTGGGGGGATAGTGCGAAGCACCCTCGGTGGAAAATATTCCCCCGAACCCCCTTTGCGCCTGATAAAACGCTGTTTTTCAGGCTTACAACGTTTTTAACCTCCTAAAAATCCGTGGACTTTTGTAGAACCGCCGAAGCGGTACGGTTAAAACGTTGTGTTACACCTCTTTGCCGCCGCGATATTCCGGGACCCGATTTCATACCCGAAACATCGCGGCGGCGAGGTGCTTTATGCGCGCAAACTGCGGGGCCACCGGCTGCACCGCCCACAATTTGCGCGCGACGCCCCTAAAATCCGTCTTTTAGGGGCAGAGAGGCTGCGGTTACATTTGCGCAATAAACTATTGAATTATGGCTAATTACAATACTTCCGCAACGGTAACGCTATCTGTCAACGGCAAGCAGGCCCAGCAAATGCTGAAACGCTTGCAATCCGAGGCCGCAAAACTGGAGAAGAAACTGGCGAAAGCCGCGACCGCCGGAGATAAGGCCACGATGTCGAAACTGCAAAAGGAACTGAAACAGACCAACGGCCTTATTCAGAAATTGCAGTCCTCGGCCAAGACCGCCGAACAGGTGCTTGCCCGAATGGACAGGGCGACACCCAGGGAGCTTAACAAGGCTCTGCGCACCCTGCAATCACAGCTTAACGGCATACAGCGCGGCACTGCCGCGTGGGATATGCAGATTGCCAAAATCAAACTGCTTAAAGCTGAAATCGCTAAGGTCAACGCGCAGATGGCTGTCGGGCAGACACGGTGGCAGAGGTTCAACAACTGGCTGAACAACTGCCAGACGGCCATAATGGGAGTGGTAGCCGCCATTACGGGGCTGGTGATGGCCGGACGTAAAGCCGTCAACACTTACGCCGAAATGGAGGAAACACTTGCCAACACGCAGAAATACACCCGTATGACCGCCGCCGAAGTGCTCGAACTCAACGAGCTTTTCAAAGGCATGGATACACGACTGGCGCGCGAGCAGCTTAATCTTCTCGCACAGGAGGGCGGACGCCTCGGCTACAATACGGTGCAGTCCGTCAAGGAGTATGTCGAAGCCGCCTCTATTATAAATGTCGCGCTCGTTGACCTCGGCGAAGGTGCCACGCAGACCATCGCCAAGCTGTCTAACATCTTCGGCATGGAGCAGATGTACGGTGTGCGCGACGCGATGCTGAAAGTTGGCTCGACCGTCAACCACCTTTCGCAGAACTGCACCGCGGCCAAGCCTTTCATCGTGGAGTTTGCGCAGCGTATGGCCGGCATAGGCTCGACGGCGAAAATGACGATACCCGAAATCATGGCATTTGCCGCCACGCTCGACGCGCACGGTCAAAAGGTGGAAATGTCGGCCACGGCATTGCAGCGCACCATTATGGAGCTTTTCAAGAAGCCGGGAGAAATGGCGAAAAAGGTAGGGCTGGAAACAAATACTTTCATCGAAACCCTCAACAGGTCTACCACGGAGGGCGTGATGATGTTCCTCGAAGCTCTCGGCAGACTGGGCGAAGACCAGGCTCTTGCCGTACTCTCGCCGCTGTTCCAGGATCTCGGCCTCGACGGTGCCCGCGTGTCCTCGGTGCTGTCAAACCTTTCTTCGCACCTCGACTTCCTTAAATGGCAGTTGGGCGAGGCTAATCAGGCTTTCCGCGAAGGCACCTCGGCCTCTAACGAATACGCCATTTTCAACAATACGGCACAGGCGGCAATCGACAAGGCCCGTAAAAGGGTTACGGAGCTTGCCGTGGAACTCGGCGAGAAGCTGTACCCGGTCATGCGGCACATCTACACTTCTTCTTCCGTGTTCCTCCGTGTGCTGAACCAAATCGTTACTTTCATCATAAAGTACCGCACGGCCATACTTGGTATCATCACAGTTTTTGCCGCCTATTATTCGTGGCTCGGACTGGTGAAGACAGCCCATGCAGCATATAATATCGTTGTCAAGGCCGCGACCGCGCTTCACAACGCATGGCGTATAGCTGTCGTTTTGGGGCGCATAGCGGTGATAGCCTTTACGCAGGGCATAGGCGCGGCCACCCACGCCTTCCGGCTCCTTACCGCCGCTATGTCGGCCAATCCTTTTGGCCTCATTCTCGCGGCGGTTACGGCTCTTGTGCTCGTTATAAAGGCTTTGTGCGACCGCACTTCCGAATATACGAAGAAGCTCCGCGAGGCTGTCAACACCGCCGCCAATTTCTCAAAGGAACTCTCAAAGGAACAGCGGCAGCTTGACGAACTTTTCGGCAAACTCGAAGCCTGTAAGCGAGGAACCAAAGAATACAAGGAGGTCAAGGACACTATCATATCCCAGTATGGGAAGTATCTGCGTGGCCTAATCAACGAGCGCAACGAGATTACAGACCTTACAGCCGCTTACAAAAGGCTTGCGGCTGCGGCGCGCATCGCCGCTAAGGAACGTGCCATACAGGGCGCGAAAGATGCCGCACAGGAAACTTTCGACGATGCTTTCAGCGGCCTTGCGAAGAAGTTGCAGGAGCAGCTTGTCGCCTACGGCAAGTCTTACAAGGACGCCGTGCGCATAACTAACCGCGTCGTCATTGACTTGCAGACCACCGGCACTATCGGTCAGGATATTGTCGGTGAGTTGCAGGGAATCAAAGGCAGCTTACAGGACAAATGGGGCTGGACGGCGCACCCCGTAAATGTCGTTAACGATATGATAGGCACCCACGGCGAATATACAACCGCGATGGGGGAAATAAATCAGATTGAGCGTGAAACCAATCCTCTCGCCGGATATTCGGCCACGGAACTTCGCCGACTCATAACCGACTTCGAGGGCCACGCCGAGCGTGGAGAGGGCGGCGCCATAATCATAGGCATCAACGAGCCGAACCCAACAACGAGGCGTATCGCCGCAAACGAGGTGAGCGAATTTCTCGATGAAGCCCGTGCCCGGCTGTCGGTGCTTGAAACACCTTCCAACGACCCTGTGGCGGGCAACCCGGACTTTACTCTCGATGATTTTACTCCCTATGAATCGGAAAAAGACCGCAAGGCGCGCGAGGCCGAGGAACGGCGCGCGGCAATAAAGGCGCGAAAGGAGTTCAAGGACAAACTCAACGATGCGAAAGGCGAATGGGAGGCCGGTGCCGCACAGAATGTCAGCGATTATTCGGCGGGGCTGAAATCGTGGACGCAGTTCCTTCTCTACAAGCACAACCTCGAAATCAAATACTACGACGACCGCCTCCGTATCTTCGAGGACTACAATCTTCAGGAGGACGAGGACTATCAGGAACTGCTGAAAAAGAAAGCGGAGATTCAGGCCGAGTGGCTGAAAAAGAACGCCGCCATGTCGGTGGAGGAAAGCCACCGCAAGAAGACAGCCGAGGAGGTACAGGCGCAGATGGACGCCGCCACTCCCGGCAATGCCCTCTATGGGAACGAGGAGGCATTGCAGCAACGCCTTTTCGAGATTAAGGTTAAGTACCTTAAGGAAATGCGCGACGCCTATACCAAAGACAGCGAGGAATACCACAACTATGTCGTGCAGATTGAACAGGCCGAGGACGCCGAGAGGCTGCGCCGTCAGAAACTTTTGGCGCAGCGTGTGGCCGAGTGGCGCAAACAGTACGAATATCAGGAAGCCGGGAAACGCCTCGAACTCGAAACGCAGGTGCTCGGCGAGGCTTATGCCGCAGGGCTTATCTCTTACGAAGACTATCTCCGGGCGCAAAGCGACCTGAAAAAGAAATATGCCGACGAGTATATGCCCGACTCCGCCAGGCCCGCGCAGGGATCGGCGGCGCGGACAGCCCTTGCGAAGAAGCGTGAACTCGACATTGTGGCTTCGCTCGAAGCCCAGGGGGTGATTACCCACGAACAGGCCGAGGCCGCCAAAGACCGCATCAACCGTGCTTACGAGAAAAAGGCAATCGAGGGCGTGAGGCGGTTAGGCTCCGAACATACCAATCAGCTTCTCGACATCTACGAGGCATGGAAGAACTTTTTTGACAGCACCGAGGAAGACGGAGGCAACTGGGCGACACGCCTTGCCGCGCTCGCCCAATCGGTCTTTGCCGTGATGACTGCCGGTATGCAGCAGTATTCTGAGTTTGTCAGAGCTTCCTCCGACCTCGAAGTGGCAAAGGCCGAAAAAAAGTACGACCGCGAAATAGAGCTTGCAGAGGGCAATTCCTATCGCGTCAAGAAAGCCGAGAAGCAGAAAGAAAAGGAAATTGCCAAAATCAAGAAGGAGGCCAACCGCAAAATGTTCGTGATGCAGGTTATTCAGGCAGTGGCGCAGACAGCCACAAATGCCCTGAACGCCTATGGCTCCGCTGCCGCCGTGCCAGTTATCGGCTATATCCTTGCGCCGATAGCGGCGGCGATGGCCGTTGCCGCAGGTGCCATACAGATAGCCACCATCAAGAAGCAGCAACAGGCATCGGAGGCGCAGGGCTACAAATCCGGCGGCTTTACCCCGGAGGGCAAGCCCGACCAAGTGGCCGGTGTGGTTCATGCCGGAGAATGGGTAGCCTCGCAGAAACTCGTGAAATCGCCGCAGACAAGGCCGCTCATCGAAGCCCTCGACTATGCACAGCGCACAAACACTGTCGGATCGCTGACCGCAGCCGACGTGTCGCGCTCAATAACAGCCCCTATGGTGCTTGCCGCGCAACCCCAGGCCATGCCCGTTGTCAATGTCAACGTGCCGCCGCAGGCCGCACCTGCGGCTGATGAACGGCTCTATGCGACGCTCGACCGCCTCGATGAACGGCTCAACGAGCCTTTCGTTACCGTCAATACCGTTACAGGCGACCACGGCATACAGCGCGCACAGGACGAATACGACCGCCTGATGCGAAACCGTCTGCCTAAATCAAGGAAATAATCAATAATCTTTCTTTATGGAAATTAGAATAAACGGGCGCGATGCAGTCCTCAAATCCGGCACATCTTTTGAATATGTGGCCGAAAATCGAATGTTCAGCGGTTCGGACGGCTATACTTTGAGCATAACCTTTCCGCTGAAAGACTGCCCGGAGAATACGGCCATTTTCGGCAACATCAACCGTGCGGACGTTATCGCCCGTAAGGTAATTTTCGAGTGCGAAATACGGCACGGCAAGTTTTTCAAATTCGGCTCCATCACTGTCAACGAAATCAACGCTTCCGAGGTAAAATGCCAGTTCCTTGAAGGCCGCAGCGAGCAGAACTTCTCGCAGACCTTCGACGACATCTATATAAATGAACTCGACCTCGGCCAATGGCCTTCGGGCAAGCCCGACCCGGTAAAGGCGTGGCAGCCCTCTTATTATCCCGATGCTGTGGCTCTGCCGTGGGTAAACGATTATTCGGGCAATATTCAGAACCTTGCCGAATACACCGTGGACGATGCCACACAGAACAGGGGGCATTACTCCTGGCACTCCGACACATGGGGGCTGTCGTGGCAGCCTTACCTCATATTCATCGTGCGTAAGATTTGCGAGGCCGTAGGCTATGCCGTAGACCTGTCGCAATGGGAGCAATCCGAAGAACACCGCTGGCTGCTTGTCTGCAACTGCCTCCCGGCGGCATGGTACACGCCGCAGTACGCCCGTGCTTTGCCGCACTGGACTGTCGCGGAGTTTTTCGAGAAACTGGAAATCTTTTTAGGCGCGGAGTTTGAGATAAACCACCGCGCCCGTACCGTGGCTTTCGCCTTCACGCACGACCTGATGGCCGCGTCGGGTGCCGTCGAACTGCGCGACGTGCTTTCCGAACACTCCACCGAAGTATCGGTTGAAGATGCCCGGTGCGAGTATGCCGAGGCTAAAAACCTCGTCTATAAGGAGTGCGACCATGCCGTATGGAAATATTACTCGTGCGACTGGTTTATAAAGGCATGGAAAGACCGCGCCGTCATATATGATACCATGCGCGAACTTTTGGCCGCTAACAAAGGCTGGCGAACTTGGGACGGGCAGCATCATCGAAGCAGTCAGATAGACCGCTTGCTGTATGCCAAAGATGCCGACGCATACTTTGTTATCCGTGCCGTCAGCCGTACCCCTTATTTTGACAAGTACAGATTACGGTTCACATATAAATGTGTGTTGCAGCCTGTGAATCTTTTCGGCGGGCGCATTGTGGACGAGAGCGAAGACGCCGACCAGATCGAAATCGAATTTGTTCCGGCGCGGATAGACTACACCGAAGAAAAGTACGGACGTTGCCTGTTCCTCTCTTTCTCCGGCTACGACGAGGACAACGGCACCGGGGAGGACGAAAGCACATATCCGTTTATGCAGACCCACACCATACAGAGCCTTGAAGCAGGGGAGAAAGAGAAGAAAGCCGAATACTACGACCGTATCTATGTCGGCTTTTGGGACGGAGCACAGAACACTCGCGGCAAACTGCCTTATCCGCAAGTGGAGGATATTGAAATTATGGAAGACTGGAGCAACTTTCAGTATCTCCATTTCAATATGCGCCTCAACAATCGGCAGCTCAACAGCCGCCGTATAGTACACCGTATCGACACAGGCAAGAAAACAACCTTTAAGTTCCTTGCCGATTCCATACCAAACGTAAGGAGCGTTTTCATCATACACGGCAAGAAATACGTCTGCGAAAAAATAACCGCGACCTTCACCGAACAGGGAATGTCGCAGTTACTCAAAGGCGTTTTCTACCCAATCACCGAGTAATTTATGCAGCTTCGGCCTCAGCCGCCTTACGAGGCCGACCGCGCCGTTTTGCCGGGGCTTCAACAGGTTTGCGCCAATCTTTGCCGTAAAGTACCCAGTCAAGCACTTTTCTGTTGGCATCATCTACCTTGCTCATATCATATTCAATGTAGATGTCGGTTACTGTATTTCCTCCGTGGCCTAACGCTGCGGCTATTGTATCTTTGGGAATATCGAGGCTGGCAGCTATCGTAGCCCACGAATGGCGCGCCCAGTAGGTTGTCAGTTCAGAAAGACCGAGTTTTTCTTTTACGGCTTTCAGACCTTTACACAGATTGTTGTAAAAGTGGCGGTAGTTGACGCAGCCATCGAGGTAGTTAAGCAGGTGCTTCTCGCCGCTGTATTTCTCAATGAGCGCAAGTGCTTCCGGCTCTACCTTGATGGAATAAGGCCGATGTGTCTTGGCTCTTATATAGTTGACGCGCCCGGACACTATTTCTTCGAGGTTGCAGAGGTCAACCACATTTATGCCTACCAACATAAATGTAAGGGCGAAGAAATCGCGGTACTTTTCTTCCCATTCCTCCAACCCCTGCGCCGAGAATATGGCGCGGAGTGTTGTTGTGTCGAAGTTGCGCTTTCGTGTTGCCTCACTCTTTATTTTGAAGCGGCGAAAGGCATAGGTATTCGTTACCTCGTTGTCAATAGCGTAATTAACTACGGTGCGAATGTTACGCATATGTATCGCTATCGAGTTTGTCTTGCAAGTCTTTGCCAGGAAATCGTTGAAACTTTCGAGCCACGAAATCTTGATGTCCTCGAACTTCACTTTGGCAAGGCCGGCTTCTCCGAGCCACGCCACAAGGCGGCTGCGTGTTGCCTCATAGATTGCCTTTGTGCGCCCTTGCTTGCGCCCGGTGAAGCGGTCGAACCATTTTATAAATGTGTTCGGATCTTCTTCGGGCTTTTCGGCCTTTTCCACTTTGGGGGCAATCTTGGCAAGTATGTAATCTTTTACATCTTTTGCCCTCATTCCACTGATTATCTCATCATCGAGCAATGAAATAAGCACCTTTTCCACCTCGACCTTGCGGCCTCCGATGAAAGCGTTTAGTTGAAGCTGATTTGGGTGGTCGATTACTTTCTCCGTAACTGAATCCCACTGGTGCGGCATTACATATACGTTCAGTGAGATAAGCGATGTCTGCCTTTCATGGCAGATTGAGATTTTGAGCGGAGCAGCCTTTCCGTCTTTGGCGGCTCGCTTGTCAAGAATAACTTTTACGGTTGTCATAACATTAAACTCACCTCCGAACCACTTTAATAGCTTTTCTTACCTCAAATATTTGCGTGCATGTTGCGTGCAGACCTCGGCATTTTTCGGCTTTTCTCAGCTATTTTCGGCAGTCTTTCGGTTTTTTTTAATGTCGTTTCCGGGGGAGAAAAAGGAAAGAACACGTTGAATCAACGCTTCAATTCGTTGTCTTTCAACGTGTTCCTTGCGGAGTGAGGGGGATTCGAACCCCCGATACGCTTTTGGCGTATACACGCTTTCCAGGCGTGCCTCTTCAGCCACTCGAGCATCACTCCAGAGTTGCTTCTGTCGCTCCGGTTTGCCGCTGAAATGCGGCGGTTTCGGTTTTCACAGCGCGAAGTTAATGCTTTTCTCTGAATTGACATAATTTTTTGCCGATTTTTTATTACTTTTGCAGTAAATTTATAGAGAGAAGTCAATACACTTCACTCTATAAGAAGCTGTTTAAAAATGATGAAAAGGTATTTTTTTATTGCCGCATTTTGCATTATGACTGTTTTATGCGGTTGCAAAGGCGGTAAGAAAGACTCTGGCTCCGGTTTCCCGGAGGGTTTCAATGCGCTCCCAGATACAGCCCGCGTGGCATTCGTCATGAAAAACACGACACCTGATTCCGTTGCCCGTTTCATATGTCGTGCCGCCCTGGGTCAGCTGAAAGATGCTAAGATTGACAATCTCGGCATAGCCACAAGTTTTGCCTATGAGAAATACACCGGGAAAGAGCTTGACAGCTTCGGTGACGAGTATGACAGTTTCGTGGCTTCGCTTCCCCTTGCCGACAAGATGCGGATGTATGCCATGGCGGGAGTTGAAGATCCTCAGGGGCTCGGACTCCAGTTGGGTCTTGAATACATGCAGTCTATCAGGGAGAAGAATCTCTCTGTTGAGGATGTGGAGAGGGAACTGAAGGCTTTTAAGACGGCATGCGGTAACGACAGCAATACTTACAACAGATTCATAATAGGTTTTCGGACAGTGCTTGAAGCGGACAGCGGCAGGGACATGCCCAAAGCCATTTACGATAAATTTATAAATTACGAATGAAAACTTTCTCTGAATATTCAGCTTTGGTGGAGAAATCATTGCGCGAGCTGGAGTATCCCGGCGGCGTTCTTGCATCTCTCTACGAACCTATATCTTACGCTCTTTCTGCAGGCGGCAAAAGACTGCGTCCGTCATTGATGCTGATGGCGGCCGATGCATTCGGCAGCAATTACGAAGCTGCCTTCCGTCCGGCTGCCGGCATTGAGATGTATCATAATTTCACGCTTCTCCATGACGACGTGATGGACAATTCTGACACGCGCCGCGGCCGTCCTT
>CAJUBM010000069.1 GCA_910584735.1 uncultured Muribaculaceae bacterium | reverse complement strand
TCCTACTTTTTGTCCATTAAAGAGTTTTATCGTACAATTCATCCTGCAAAATGTCCACCCTGCCGCCGATTGCGACTGAACTTCACCAAGGTATTAAAGATTGGATTGAAATTTGGGGCCGAATAGTTGCTATTTTGTAAAAAAAGAGTTAACTTTGCGCCCTGAATCCAAAGACAATTTTTATAAACTTGTCGAGAACAAGAAAATAAACACCATACAGAGATGAAAAGAACTTTCCAACCCTCCAACCGTAAGAGAGTTAACAAGCACGGTTTCCGCGAACGCATGTCTACTGCCGATGGCCGCAAAGTACTGGCTCGCCGCCGTGCAAAAGGCCGTCTGCGTCTGACTGTATCAAGCTCTCTTGGCAGCAAATAAAATTTCCGTCCAAGGAGATATTGATGCCACAGTTATGCCCCCGTTCCGACCGTAGTCAGAATGGGGGAAACTATTTTTTGCCATAAGTGTTTCATTAAGTAATTGGCCGAAATTATTTTGACCGTTACTTATTATGCACAATTAGCAGACACATGGATAAAATTCAAATCCTACCATAATGAGCAAGGAAGCTGAATATTGGACCGCGCCCACCGACAGCGCCGACCATCCGGGGCGCCTGATAATGGTCACAGGACGCCGAAACGTGGATAAGTTCATTACAAACCCACGTTTCAAATTCCGTATAGCGGTCATATGGCCCTATGATGGAGACGGCACAGGTATGCCGGATCGGGCTACATCGGAATTAATGGAACAGGTACAGGAAGCCTTTGAAAAGGAATTCAAACGCGACCCCGTGGCCGTACTGACCGGAATCTACACGGGCGACAACCGTCGCGACTGGGTGTTCTATACAACCAGTCTCCACATCTTCCAGCGCAAACTCAACGAACTCTTAGCCTCCTTTCCCCTCCTACCCCTGCAATTCGAAGCGGAGGAGGATCCCGGCTGGGAAGAATACACCGCCATGAAGGAAGCAACCGAAATTACGGAGGAAGAATAACAACATGGACGCATCTGTCATATACAAATATTTCACAGACCTCACACCGCTACAGCGTGAGCAGGTTGACAAGCTCGGAGAACTTTATTCACAGTGGAACGAGAAAGTAAACGTGATTTCAAGAAAGGATATTGACAACCTATATCCCCACCACGTGCTACACTCTATGTCAATCAGCCGCCTGTTCACACCTGTAACAGACACGCGGTTCCTCGACCTCGGCACCGGGGGCGGATTCCCCGGCATCCCACTCGCCATAATATGGCCCGACTGCCATTTCCACCTCATCGACCGCATCGGCAAGAAGATAAACGTTGCAAAAGCTGTAGCCACAGAGTTAGGGCTTACCAACGTCACCTTCCAGCACGGTGATGCCGGTGAATGTCATGAGAAATTCGATTTCATAGTAAGCCGTGCCGTCACGGATCTTGACAAACTCGTGCCGATGGCGCGTAAAAACATATCACCGCGCCAGCGCAACAAGCTACATAACGGCCTTATTTGCCTGAAAGGCGGTGATTTGCAGAATGAAATCTCCCGTATAGGGAAAAAAGACAACGTTCTTGAACAGCCATTGGCTGAATGGTTCGAAGAACCATTTTTCGAGACCAAGAAACTTATTTACAAACCCTTGTAACCAATATCAAAGATGGAGATAAGCCGTTTTATAGTCAATATTTTTGAAGAGAACACATATATTATATGGGATAAGGACACACTTGAGGCCGCTATAGTGGATCCGGGCATGAAGCGTAACCATGAGGAGGAAAAGATAGACCAATTCATACAGCAGCACAATCTGTCGGTGAAAATGATACTTCTCACCCACGCACATCTCGACCACACTTTCGGCGTAGCCCACGTGCAGGATGTTTATGGCGCCGAGGTACTGGCCAACAAGGAGGACGAGCAACTCCTGGCCGGTGTAGACTCTCAGGCCCGTATGTTCCACCTCCCCTACCGGCTCGAACCGTTAAAGATTGACCGTTACATCTCCCACGGCGACATAATCACTCTTGGTAAGGAAGAAATAAAGGTGCTTTACGTGCCGGGGCACTCCCGTGGTTCGGTAGCCTACTATGTCCCTTCTGCGGGATTCGTACTTACCGGCGATGTGCTTTTCCGAATGGGGATAGGGCGTACCGACCTTCCCGGAGGCTCACAAGCCGTGCTTCTGCGCAGCATCCGTGAGCAGCTTCTGACACTCCCGCCCGACACAATTGTCTACCCCGGACATGGCGATGCCACCACCATAGGCGCTGAAGCTGCCAGATTCTGACCGTGACGGGGGGAGCCCCTATCGCAACGGCTCATAGACACGTTCGCCAAGGCGGGAGGCCAGTTCGGCGCAGAACTGCTGCCATTTCTTTTGGGTTGCCATAAGCCTCAGAATCTCGTCAATATCATAATCGGGCTGTCGTTGTAGCGCAGATATACGTTGCCGCAGTTCTTCAAAGGCACAACGCGCAGCGTCATATTTCAATGCCACCAAGGCTCGTGGCACAAGCTCGTCAAGACGACGGTCATCAGCGTCCGCCACCGAATTATATTTGGTAAATATCCTGCTTATCTGATGGCGCTCCACCACCAGGTCGGTAACCGCTTTCCTTACCCTGTCATCGGCATCGTAGGTCAGAATCCTTTCGAAATAGCTCATGGAGAAGCGCCGTATGTCCTCTTCAAACCCGGAGGCCACGCGTTCGGCCAGCAAGGTCTCCCCCGCCTTTATCTCCGACAAGTCAGAAGCCTTTGCCTTAAGTTCCTCTATCCCATGCTCGAATGTCTGACGCCGCCGCTCTTCCGCCGCCGCGTAGTGCGTGGCAAAATCGGCATCCCAGTTATTATCACGCAGCATCAGTGCGCGGTCAAAAATCTGTTGGTAAAGTTGGTTTGTGAACCCCATATCGTCAGCAGCAAGGTCATCAGCAACAAAGTCAATCACCTTTACAGGACGCGGGTCATCCTCGCCCTCACAGAATTCCTCACCGAGATCTAACATCCCGTATTTAAGCACTATACGCAACAATGCCCTCTCCTGAGGTTCAAGGATAGTCGCCCGTGACCTACTTTGCAGTCCGGCCATAGGGTTATCTCCGCCAAAAGTCTCTTTCTCCGCAACCCGGACATCGTCATCAACGTTAACATCAACCACAACGTCCTGCCGCTCAGCATCCCCTTTCTGCGCGGCATCTCGCGCCGTCACTTCCGCTACTCCGGGTCCATCGGTAATAGAACGGACTGCCTGTTCCCTGGCCGTTTCCTTCGCCCTCCGCTCTCTGAGCACGGCAATATCCTTGGTAACCTGCCGGGCTATCATCTGCTCATCGATGCCGAAGCTAAGAGAACATTCCTTGATATATACCTGCCGCTTTATCTCTACGGGAATCACCGCGATAGAGCGCACAATATCGGCAATCGCATTAGCACGCTTCACGGGGTCTGAGGCGCAATCTTTAAGCAATATATCGGTCTTGAACTTAATGAAGTCAACCTCATGCTGCTGAAGATACTCCTCAACTTCCGCCGATGTATGGCTTTGGGCGAACGAGTCAGGGTCATCCCCTTCCGGCAGAAGTAGAACCTTTATATCAAGCCCCTCCCCGAGCAACATGTCTATCCCCCTCAAAGACGCCTTTATCCCCGCAGGATCGGAATCGTAGATTACCGTGACATTCTGTGTGAAACGATGGATCAGACGGATCTGTCCGGGCGTAAGTGAAGTTCCGGACGATGCCACAACGTTCTCCACCCCGCTTTGATGCATGGATATTACATCCATGTACCCCTCCACCAATATACACTTGTCTTTCTTTACGATAGCACCTTTAGCCTGGTAGAGTCCGTAAAGCTCGTTCTTTTTCGAGTATATTACCGATTCGGGGGAATTCACGTACTTGGCAATCGTCTTATCCGATTTCAACGTGCGTCCGCCGAAAGCCACCACCTTGCCGGAGATGGTGAACACAGGATACATCACGCGCCCTTTGAAGCGGTCATAGATCTGACCTCTCTCTGAACGTATACACAGCCCCGTATCGACAAGATAATGGTCGGCATAACCGTTCGCCTTGGCTGCCTTATAAAGGTCATCACGCCCTTCGAGTGAATATCCGAGTTTGAACCTGTCAATGGCCCAATCGTTTATCCCTCGTTCCCGGAAATAGGCCAGCCCAATCTCCCTGCCGTCAGCAGTATCAGTAAGATTATGGCAGAAATGGCTCATGGCAAAGTCATTAACCGCCATCATCCCCTGCCGGGCTGTCTGTTCGGCCCGCTCGCTGTCGGTAAGCTCCCGCTCCTGTACCTCTATGTGGTATTTCCGGGCAAGATACTTCAACGCGTCCCAATACCCGAGTTGCTCATGCTCCATTATGAAATTGACCGGGCTCCCACCCTTTCCGCAGCTAAAGCACTTGCAGATGCCTTTAGCCCTGGACACCGAGAAAGAGGGTGTACGTTCGTTATGGAACGGGCAAAGCCCTACATAATTCGCGCCTCGTTTTTGAAGATGCACGAAGTCAGACACCACCTCTACAATATCGGCGGTATCTATAATCTTCTGTACAGTCTCACGGTCAATTACGGCATGTTTCATACCTCAAAATTACAAAAAATAGCAACGCGGCATACAAAGGATGATGTTAAATTTTGAGGAGTGTAGCTGCCAGGGCCTCGGCACATCGGTCGCCGTCAATGGCTGCCGACACAATTCCTCCGGCATATCCGGCACCTTCCCCTGCGGGATAAAGTCCGTCAACAGACACATGCTGCAAGGACTGCGCATCGCGGGGTATGCGTACCGGGGCCGAGGTACGCGTCTCCGCCCCTATCAGCACCGCCTCGTTGGTGAGGAATCCCCTCTGTTTCTTTCCGAAATCGGCAAAGCCCTGCCGCAACCTGTTCGCTACCGCCGGGGGCAGAAGTTTGTCAATACGTGCCGGATGTATCCCCGGAGCATATGATGTAGAAGGAAGAGACGATGATTCACGCCCCTCCACGAAATCCTCCATACGTTGCGCCGGGGCGTTAAAGCTACCGGCAGCCTCCCGCGAGAACGCACGTTCAATCTCCCGTTGGAAATGCATTACCTTCAACGGCCCGAAACGGTCGTAGGCCGACAGATCCTCAGGCAGCACCTCTACAACCATCCCGGAATTAGCCCATTGCCCTCCGCGTGACGAAGACGACATGCCGTTTACCACCAACTCGTCCTGAGCCGTCGCTGCCGGGACTATGACACCACCCGGACACATGCAGAACGAATATACACCTCGGCCATCCACACGCGTGAGCATCGAATATTCCGCCGGTGGGAGATATTTCCCGCGCCCTTCAGGTGAATGGTATTGCAGCCGGTCAATCAGTTTTTGGGGATGTTCAAGCCTTACGCCTACGGCTATTCCCTTAGGTTGCAACTCTATGCCGTCTGCGGCAAGACGCGAGTAGACATCACGTGCGGAGTGTCCTGTAGCAAGAATAACAGGCCCGGCAAACGTAGTGCCTTCAGAGGTCACCACTCCTCTCACCATTTTCCCTCCGTTCTCGGGATGCGATTCCACTATAAGCGATTCCACCTTCGTTGAGAAATGCACCTCTCCACCGCAGGCAATAATCGTCTCCCTTATAGCTTTCACAACCTTCGGCAAACGGTCAGTGCCGATATGCGGGTGCGCATCGACCAATATCTCCTCCTTGGCACCATGCTGTACCAAGATATGCAGAATCTTCTCCACCGACCCTCTCTTCTTGCTGCGGGTGAACAGCTTCCCATCGGAATAGGCTCCCGCGCCACCCTCGCCGAAACAATAGTTCGAGTCAGGGTCAACCACCCCCTCACGGGCTATCCGGGCCATATCCGCGCCTCGGGCATCAACACTCTTGCCTCTCTCAAGTAAGATAGGACGTACACCGGCTTCAATCAGACGCAGGGAGGCAAACAACCCGGCCGGCCCGGCACCCACGACTATGGCAGACGGCGCATCGGATGGCAGGCGGGGATATTCCACCGGCGTAAGCAATGATGCCGTGGCAGGCATAACCTCGTCAATCCACACACGTACTGAAAGATTCACCATAACACGTCTCTGCCTGGCATCTATCGAACGGCGCACAATCTGCACACCACCTATTTTTTCATCCCCCACATTAAGCTGGCGTGAACAGTACCGGCACAACTCCTCCGGGACGTATGCGGTTTTGGGGTCAACCCTCAATTGTATCTCGTGTAACATCGTTTTTATGATTTGGTAAATTATTGCGGTTATGGCGGCGCAGCATTATAAGCAATGTCGTAACCGCCACTATGAATGCCAACATATCACTGCCGGTCATCGAAGCCCATACACCGTCAATACCCCAATAGCGAGGTAATATCAACAGGAACGGCAAAAGGAACAGAAGCTGGCGCGTGAGTGACAGGAATATCGAAAGTTTAGGCTTACCTATCGACTGGAAATAATTCTGTATTATAATCTGCGACCCTACGATGGGATAGAATAGGAAATATATGTGGAAACCGTCGCGGGCAATCCTTACGAGCGACGGGTCGGTTGTAAACAGCATCGAAATCTCATCGGGGAAGAATCTCGTAACCACCCATCCCAATGTGGTTATACACGTGGCTATCCATATGCCCCGCATCAAGGTAGACTTCACGCGAGGCCATTTCCCCGCACCCCAGTTAAAGCCGAGAATAGGCTGCATACCCTGCGACACACCGAACACAATCATCACGAACAACATAGTCGTGCGGTTCAGTATCCCATAGGCCCCTACGGCCAGGTTTCCATCCGCGCCCCCATAATCAAGCAACGCCTTGTTAAGGAACACCACAACCACACAGGCCGTGACATTCATAAAGAACGGAGAAAGCCCGATAGAGTATATCTTCTTCACTATCTGCCAATCGAACCAGCGGTTGTGCCATTCAAAATGAACAAAACTCTTATGCGACAGAAAATGCGAGAGCACCCACACGAACGCCACCATCTGCGCACAGACAGTTGCAAACGCAGCTCCCGCTATCCCCCAATGGAACTGGTAGATGAACAACGGAGCCAGTATCACATTTACCACAACCGACAACAATGCCGATATCATGGCTTTTCGCGGATACCCTGTTGCCCTCATAAGATTGTTCAGGCCTATGAAGATAAACGAAACGGGAGTACCCATAAGAATGACCTTCATAAATTCAGCGGCATATGGGATAGTTTGTTCGTCAGCGCCGAAAAGACGCAGAACAGGGTCAAGAAACAACAGACTGAGACCTCCGAAAACCAAAGCGTTTATTATACAGAGAACCATTACATTATTCACCGTGGCAGTAGCTTTGGCCGTGTTCCCCTGCCCCAGGAATATGGAACTTATCGTGGCTCCGCCGGCAGCTATGAGCATACAGAAAGCCATAACGAGGTTCATCAGAGGGAAGGTGATGGCAAGGCCTGCAATAGCCATAGGCCCAACCCCTCTGCCGATAAAGATCGAGTCAATGATATTGTAAAGCGACACCGCCACGCTGGCAATGATTGCCGGCACTGAGTATTTCACAAGCAGTTTCCCGATAGACTGCGTGCCGAGGGTCAGAGGACTGTCTTTCGGCAGTCTTCCGGACGGCTTACCATCCATCGTCTTGGTGCTATTGTACTTATTATCTATCATATCACGCAAAATTAACAGATTTTATTATATTGAAAAATCTTTATTTGCTTAAATTTGCATCCTGTTTTCAGGACAACTATTAACAGACCGAGATATATGGAACTTAACGGCTCGTCCACCATGTTACAGGGGGCGCTATTTGACCTTGACGGAGTGCTGATTGACAGCGAGACACTATATACCCGTTTTTGGGAGGGCGTGGGGCGTCATCACAATCTTCCTTCACCTACTTTCGCCTACGACATAAAGGGTACCACTCTTGATGATATACTGACCACATATTTCCCGGATCCTGCCGTCAGGGCAGATATCGACCGGCTGCTCCATGAGTTTGAGAACGAGATAGTTTATCCGATATTCCCCGGCGCACTCGAATTTGTTGACATGCTTCGTGACAAAGGAATCAAGACCGTCATCGTAACGAGTTCCGACAACAAGAAGATGGAGTTCCTGTTCAACCAGCATCCCGACTTTCCGCGCCATTTCGATGCCATTGTCACTGCTGCAGACGTGAGCCATTCAAAGCCTCATCCCGAGCCCTATCTGCGCGGAGCCGAGAAAATCGGTGTAAGCCCTGCCGACTGTGTGGTGTTCGAAGACTCTTACCAGGGGCTTGAAGCCGGCCGCCTTGCAGGGGCTAAGATTGTTGCTCTCGCCACAACCAATCCGGCCCATACACTGACAGATAAATCCGACCTCGTTACGCCGTCACTCTCTATGTTAAGCTGGGATCTGATAGAACGCCTGTTCGCTTAATGATTTTTTGATTCAGAGAAAAATTCTCAATCAAAATCAGACTCATCGAAGTCAAAACTCCACTGACCATCCGAATCTGACTGATTCCCCTCATCGTCGGCATAATCAAAATCGTCACCGGCATATATATCGGAAGTAAAACGATTGAGGTCGCGGGCCTCGCGCTTGGTCGGGCGCCCCAGTCCTTTTCGGCGATCGATGAATCCTGAAATCTTAACCACGTCAAGCAAATCCAACTGGTCGCGCGAGGTGACGTTCTCCATATATTCCGGCACAAGACGGGCACCAAGACGGTTTTCTGTAAGAGCCTTTACCTTAAAAGAATACGTTATCGGCGGCTTACGAACCATAACCACATCTCCGACATGTATCATCCTCGAAGGTTTGGCCGGAATTTCCGCGCCGGACCCACCGGGACGCAAGGCAACTCTCCCCTTCTTGCAAGAATCGGTAGCCACCGTGCGCGTCTTGAACACGCGCATGGCCCACAACCACTTATCAACTCTGACTTCCGTCTTCATCACTCAATCTATTTGTTATTAAACCCACACATCGCTGTCTGGAGACCCGAGAGCACCTCCGTGCGTACCGCCTCAACCGCCACATCGATACGTTCCGGGAGTTCCTTACGCTCTTCAGGCTTAAACCGGCCGAGAACGTAATCAATCTGACAACCTCTCGGGAAATCATTCCCCACCCCGAAACGAAGGCGGGGATAAGCCTGTGAGCCAAGCATCTCGGCGATATTCTTCAACCCGTTATGTCCCGCATCACTCCCGGAGGGTTTCAGTCTTATGGCGCCGAACGGAAGGGCTATATCATCCACAAGCACCAATATATCCGACAACTCTATGTTCTCCTTATCTTTCCAATAACGCACAGCGTTACCGGAAAGGTTCATGTATGTCGATGGCTTAAGGATTACCACCTGCTGGTTCTTAATCCGGCCACGCGCGATATCGCCATACCGCTCGGTCGCGAACTGCGCACCGATTGATTCAGCAAGCGCATCGGCAATCATAAACCCCGCGTTATGGCGGGTTTCGCAGTATTCGGCACCGATATTTCCAAGCCCTACTATAAGATGTTTCATTGAAATTAGAGCAAGTGTTACAAAAACGATAGCCGGAACCCGTATTCGGGTGCCCCGGCTACCGTTGATATTCGTTTAAGCAACTGGTCGGAATTATTTTGAACAGTTACCTGAAAGTCAGGACAGACGCCTGATTACTTCTTAGCTGCGGCTGCGGCCTCGGCGGCAGCTGCGCCACGGGCGGCACGTGTGAGCTGAACGGCGCAAACCACTGCTTCTTTCGGAGTAACCATCTCAAGACCTTCGAAGTGGAGGTCACCAATCTGGAGGGTCTTGCCCAGACCAAGGTTGTCAACGTTGATAACCAGGCGTTCGGGTATCTCGGTATAGAGGGCGCGTACTTTCACCTTCTTCATCGAGAGGGTGAGCTTACCACCGGCCTTAACACCTTCGGCATGGCCTTCGAGCTTAACAGGGACAGCCATTACAACCGGCTTGGTATCGTTCACTTCAAGAAAGTCCATATGGAGGATGGTATCCTTCACAGGGTGGAACTGTACTTCGCGGAGTACGGCCATCTTCTTCTCACCGTTCATATCGAGTTCTACGGCGAAGATGTCAGGAGTGTATATAAGGTTACGCACACCTTCGTTGGTAACGGTGATGTCGGTAGTGATTATGCCACGGCCATTCTCTATCTCTACGAGCTTCTCACCCGGTTTGAGAGTACCGTTGAAAGGGAGTTCAACAATCTCACCTCCGTTAAGAACGGCAGGAATCTTACCCTCGCAACGAAGGTTCTTTGAGGCTTTCTTGCCGAGGTCCGTACGGGGTTCGGCTGCGAGCTTGAATGTTTTCATTTTAAAAATGTGTTACTCAAAAATTAATATTTAATTTTCCCATCACACGGGGTGGTTACTCCCACCCCCGGATTTTGCGACTGCAAAGTTAGCAAATTTCCCTCTCCCCCACAAAAAAATACCACATAAAATCCTAATATCCGCCACGGCACTTTCATTTAAAATCTGGTTATATTCTCAGAAAAGAGACTATATTATAGGGAAAATTCCGTATATTTGCACATTAAAATAACGTTTGGAAATATATGAATTTTAAAGATATGATTTACCGGCTACCACCGGTAACAAAAAATCTCCTGATAATCAATATAATAATATGGATAGCAATGGCTGCCGTACGCCCGGTAGCAACTTTTTTGGAAGAATACGGCGCACTATATTACTTCACATCCGACCAATTCCTCCCTACACAGCTATTCACATACATGTTCATACACGCCAACTTCACACATTTGTTTTTCAATATGTGGGCGCTGTTCATGTTCGGCGTAATGATGGAGCGCGTACTCGGCTCGGCAAAGTTCCTTTTCTATTACGTGTCATGCGGTTTGGGCGCGGCCCTTATACAGGAAGGGGTATTCGCCCTGATGATAAACCATTATGCCGGGCTTTTTGAAACACCGGGAGCGCTGACCCACCTGCTGTCGAAATCAAATGTGTTGACTTCCGATGTGATGGCCCTGGGCATAGCCCCCAACGAACCTGCCGTACATCAGTTGTTCGCCCTGTTCCATACATCTACCATCGGGGCCTCAGGGGCAATATTCGGCATATTGCTCGCCTATGGATTCATGTTCCCGAACTTGCGCATATATATGATTATCCCCCCTATGCCTATCAAGGCGCGGACTTTTGTCATCATATATGCAATTTTAGAACTCTGCCTCGGGATATATAACAGCCAGGCTGACACAGTGGCTCATTTTGCCCATCTGGGCGGCATGCTGGCCGGACTTATAATACTTCTTTATTGGAAGAAAAAAGGGGTTATAGGGGGGCCCTACGTCTGACTCTGGTAACAAAGCGCATAATATTAGCCAATATAGCGGTCTATGTGCTGTTCAAACTCACATGGATCGTGCTGCGGGATGCCACATCGATTGAGACATTGTTGTCGTGGGTGGCTCTCCCAACCATATGTGCCGATTTATTACGCCGCCCGTGGACCACGATAACATATGCTTTCGTACAGATAGATTTTCTCCATCTCCTAATAAATATGTTATGGCTCGGGTGGTTCGGCAGCATGCTTTCATCGCTTCGTAGGGCAAACTACATATTAAGGATTTATTTTGCCGGAGCATTATCAGGAGCGCTATGCTTTATACTTTATAATCTTTGGTGGAACGCTGAGGCGGCCTACCTTACGGGAGCTTCCGCCGCCACGGCTGCGATTATCTCGGCTACCGCCATATACGCGCCTCGACATCGGACAAAGATAATACTCATCGGTAACATTCCGCTATATGCCGTGGCGATAATCGCGCTGATAAGCTTCACAACCGGTACGGCCGAGACCATATGCGCCCATATGGGTGGGGCCATAGCCGGAGGGGCATTTGCCTGGAAATGGCGCACCTCCCCACACAGGGCATCCGCCACGATACGGAAAAAGATGAAACAACGTAACCGGAAAAACGAAATCCTTGAAAAGGCCAGAGTTTCAGGTTACGCCTCTCTTTCCGAAAGCGAACGCCTGCAGTTGTTCGACCTCGCGAGACACAGCACCACAAGGACAAAACGTACTTTAATATAAATATATAAAAGCCTATTAAGTAACTGGTCGAAATTATTTTAATGTTTGTCCGAGGAAAATTTTTAGAAGATTTTTCTCGATGAAGAAGGAGTGTAGCGAGCTACACGACTGATGAAGAGAGGAGAAGATTCAAAAATTTTGCCGGAGAAACATTGAAATAATCAGACCCGTTAGTGTAAAATAATTTTGAACAGTTACTTATCCATAATAATTTTAGGATGAAACCCGATTTTCTCAAATCGTTCAACCTCTCCCGATTAAAACCCTCACCCCGCATACGCCGGATATGTATGTGGGTATCATACGTGTTCAACATTCTGATTGCGCTATGTACCATCAGCGCCGCATATGCCGGACTCGTAGACCCTAACGTCACCGCCCTCCCGGCTATGCTTGCCCTTACATTTCCGGCATGGATATTGCTAACCATAATCCTGTTAGTGATAAACCTCTTCATATCCTGGAAACTGGTGGTTATTCCCGGAGCGACACTTCTCATATGTCTCGGGCCGGTAATAAGCAACACTCCGCTAAACTTCATGAAGGAGAAAATCACCCCGGAGAATAAGGACCGGGCATTTGTATTGCTTTCATACAACACTATGGGGCTGTTCGATACACGCGACGAGCCCCAGCAGCCCCATTACCCCGGCGACGGACGCTCGCCGGTCAACCCCACCCTATCCTATATAATCCGCTCCGGGGCCGACCTTGTGTGCATACAGGAGTTCCCGAAATATCTCAAGCCTAACGAACGGCTCCGTATAACACAGGAACAGATAGATTCCCTATATGAAATCTACCCCCACCACACCTCTAACTATGCCGAGACAATCCTCTCCAAGTACCCGCTCTATCCTCTGCCGTTAAAAGATCCGAAACAGGAATACCAGCCTTATACTCCGGCAGTTGTAAATATCATGGGGCGTAAGACATTGGTAGTAAGCGCCCACTTGGAATCTTTCGGTCTGGATGACTCCGACAAAGCACTCTACCACGAAGTCACACAGGGTGAGGGTGGCAATAAGATAGATGCTGTAAAACGGCAGCTGCTCCCCAAATTGAGCGAAGCTTTCCGCAATCGCGCGGTGCAGGCTCAAGAACTACGCCAACTAATTGATTCAATGAATATTCAAAACGTTATTATTGCCGGAGACTTCAACGATGTGCCCGACTGTTTCGCCATGAGGCGTCTGGCCGGCACCGATCTGCATAACGCATATTCGGTAGCCGGACACGGCCCGATAATAACGTTCCATACAAACCGTTTTTACTTCCATATCGACCACGTCCTATACCGGGGGGCATTGGAGGCCATCGACTTCAAAACCGGGGATTCCGACTCTTCCGACCACTACCCCATAATCACAACATTTCTATGGGAACCGGTCTCAAAACCCGACAACCACGACCTACCCGATATAGACTTGGTAAACCGCCGAGACACAACGTTTAATTAACCTAATCATATTCACGCCCATGAAACCAATCATCAAAGGAATGTGCGCCGCTGCCGCTGCTTCGGCTATCGTTCTGGGGACATCATGCTCCAAATCGCAACATGAGAATCCCTTCATGAAACCTTACGAGACGGAATATCAGATTCCGCCGTTCGAACAAATCCAGATCGGTGACTATATGCCTGCCTTCGAGGCCGGTATCGCCGAAGCCAACGCTAAGATTGACTCTATCGTTGCCAACCCTGACGCTCCAACATTCGAAAACACAATCGAGCCGCTAAGCTGCCTGAGCCCTACGTTGGAACGGGTTATGTCTGTCCTGATGGCTCTCGTAGAGGCTGATTCCACCCCGGAACTGACCGAGGTATCCGAGCAGATAATGCCCAAATACACGGCGTTCTCCGATGAGATGATGATGAACCAAGAGCTTTTCAAACGCGTCCAGACAGTCTACAACAACATCGACACAGTGAACCAGCCACTGGACGAACGCCGCGCCATAGAGGACACCTACCGCCAGTTCGAACGCAACGGTGCCACACTCCCCGCCGATAAACAGGCCCAGCTAAAAAAAGTAAACTCCACTCTCACGGAGTTGTACCTGAAGTTCAACAAAAATCTTCTTGCCGCCAACAACGCCTTCGAAATCGTAGTTGATGACAAGGCCAAACTCTCCGGCATCCCCCAGACAACTATAGACAACGCCGCAACCGAAGCCGAGACACGCGGTAAGAAAGGGAAATGGGTGTTCACCCTCCATGCCCCGAGCCGCCTGGCCGTACTCCAATATGCCGACAACCGCGACCTGCGTGAGGCTATGTGGAAAGGCTATACCTCAAACGCTACCCAGGGTGAGAATGACAACCGCCCGGTAATCAACCAGATTGTCAAAGCCCGCGCCGAGAAAGCCCGTATCCTCGGCTACAAGGACTTCGCGGCATATATGACGGCAGACAAGATGGCACGTACCCCCGAAGCCGCCGAAGCACTCCTGCTGAAAGTCTGGGAACCCGCGAAAGCTAAAGTAAAGGAAGAAGTAGCCGAGATGCAGGCCCTTTCAGACGCCGCAGGTAACAACTTCAAAATCGCACCATGGGACTACTACTATTTCGCAGAGAAGGTACGTCAGAAGAAATATGCGATGGACGAGGCTGCAATCCGCCCCTACTTCGCCGTAGACTCTGTGCGCAAAGGCATTTTTGAGATGGCAAACCGCCTGTATGGCATCACTTTCGAAGAAATGCCCGATGCTCCGCGCTATCACAAAGATGTAAAGGTCTACGATGTGAAAGATGCCGACGGAAAACACCTCGCGGTATTTATGACCGACTATTATACCCGTCCTTCAAAACGCCAGGGTGCCTGGATGGAAGAACTGAAAACCTCCTGGATAAATAAAGACGGCTCGGTAGAGCGTCCCATTATATATAATGTGTGCAACTACGCGCCTCCTACAGGCGATACCCCGGCACTTCTCTCTATCGATGACGTGCAGACAACATTCCATGAATTCGGCCACGCTCTCCACGGCATGCTCTCCCGCGCACGTCTGCGCTCTCAGAGCGGCACTTCCGTAGACCGCGACTTCGTAGAGTTCCCCTCGCAGTTCCACGAGCACTGGGCCTTCCAGCCCGAGCTTCTCAAGAGCTACGCCCACCACTACAAGACCGGCGAACTTATCCCCGACTCTTTGGTAGCACAGATAAATGCCGCCTCGAAGCACAATATGGGCTTCACCACTGCCGAACTCTCATCCGCTGCTCTTCTCGACCTCAACTGGGGCCACCTTATGCCGGAAGGCGACATAGATGTCTTAGCGTTTGAAAAATCTGTGGCCGACAAGCTCGGTATGCCCGAGGAACTTACCTTCCGCTACCGCTCGCCCTACTTCAAACATATCTTCGGCGATGAAGGATACGCCTCCGGCTATTATACCTATATATGGGCCGAAGTCCTGGATGCCGATGCTTTCGAGCTTTTCAAGGAAAAAGGTGTGTTCGATGCTGAATCGGCCGCCAAACTGAAAAAGGTACTTGAATCGGGAGGCTCGGAGGATCCGATGGTTCTCTACAAGAATTTCCGAGGACACCTCCCCGAATCCGATGCCCTGCTGCGCCAGCGCGGGCTTAAATAACCCCATTAACAAAGCGTTGTGTCAAAATTCATCTTTTTTGACACAACGCTTCTGTTATATAGCACTTTTGGCAATGGTAACTTTATAGTGGCGCCGGACCTCCGGGACGGCAGGCCACCAGAAGAGGCA
>CAJUBM010000068.1 GCA_910584735.1 uncultured Muribaculaceae bacterium | reverse complement strand
TAAATATTAATATTTTAATAACAGTGGTAAGATTTTTATCGCACCACTACTAAACCAAAATAGTTCCTTATGAGACTTAGAAATTATCTGTTAGCGGTCGCCGTTGCAATGGGCGGATGGCTGTGTCAGTCAATCGGGGCCGAAGATTTATCGCGACGAGTCCCTGACAACGCATCTGAAGGGAGGAGGTTTAATCTCCTTGATGATGATGCGGCACTTTATAAAAATCCGCGCGTGAGGATGTTCGTTGATGATGGCCGAAACATCACGGTATCCCGTCCGCTTCGGTTTAATGCGCCCCCTTTGGCCGGTGAGAATGTACGTCTGCAAGGTTGCGCCCTGCGACCGGCCGGGAATGATGAAACCGCTATTGTCACTTTTCGTGCCACTGAAGACTATAAGCCTATAGTTCTGCAGAACGGTGACCAGTTTCGTGCTAATGGCGGAGGCTGTTATGTGGGAGAGGATTATTATTATGTCGGATACTCGCAGTTTTTCGGGATGGTTTTGGCCTCTTTCTATCATTATAATGCCACAACATGGGAATCGGTGGAGGTAAAGGACTTGGATCAAGGGTGCATAAGTTACGATATGACCTACGATGCGACCGATGGAAAGATTTATGGGATATTCTACAATGATGACATGAACGGTTATGTTTTCGGTACGTTTGATCCTGCCACCCTTATCCGTTCAGAGATTGCCCCTCTTCCTTGTGAGTATTTTGCTATCGCGGCATCACCCGATGGCGTGATATTCGCTATTGATGAGGATGGGAATCTGAATCGTCTGGATAAGTCAACCGGTGCAATCTCTTCTGTAGGACCTACCGGGATTGTCCCGAAATATAAGCAGTCGGCTGACTTCGATGATAATTCCGGGATTCTTTACTGGGCTGCCAGCCATACCGATGGCTCATCGGCGCTATATCAGGTTGATATTACAGACGGGCATGTGACTAAAATTTTTGATTTCCCGAATGATGAGCAGATTACGGCTCTGCATGTGCTTGCCCCGGAGGCCGCTGCCGGTGCTCCTAATAAGGTTGAGGGTCTTTCTGTGGAGTTTGAGAACGGAAGCCTAAGTGGCCGGGTTTCGTTTGTGGCGCCTGATTATACTTATGACGGAACGCCTATGTCGGGTATGCTGTCCTATACGGTGAAGATTGATGGCGATGTGGTGGCATCATCTACTGTCGGTGTCGGAGCTACTGCAACTGTCGAAGCATCGGTTTCAGAGTCGGGTATGCATACGGTGGAAGTTACCACGTCTAATGCTTCCGGGGAATCTCCGGCAGTCAAGGAAACCTTGTGGGTCGGGGTAGATACCCCTGCATCGGTTCGGAATTTGGAAATATCGAATGACGATACTAATATTACCGTTACGTGGGATGCCCCGGAGAAAGGTGTGAATGGTGGCTTCATTAATACATCAGGATTGCGCTATACAGTGGTTAGGTATCCGGATCAAGTGACGGTTGCAGAAAGGCAGAGTGCCACGTCTTTTTCCGAGCCTTACAGTAAGGATGGTCTGAATTCGTATTCTTATGGCGTGACGGTCCATTACGGAGAGATTTCGAGTGAGGAGGTAATATCAGGAAAGATTTTGGCAGGCGGGGCTTTCAATGTGCCGTATTCGGAGGACTTCGATAATGTTAATGTCGGGGAACTTTATACGATAATTGATGTCCATGGCGATGGAAAGACTTGGGCGCACAATTATTATGAAGATGATATGGAGGGGGATATGCAGTGTACGTACAGCTCCTCAAATCCGAAAGATGACTGGCTCATCTCTCCGCCGATTCATTTGGAAGGAGATAAACTTTATAATATATCCCTTAGGGTCGGTGCGCGTGGAGGATGGCGTTATCCTGAGAAGGTAGAGATAGTTCTCGGCTCCTCTGCGACTTTGGAAGGTGTTACCACCGGTGCTGTCGCCACTGTAATCACTGAACAAGAATATGATGTAAAGACGCCCCAGGAGGTTTCCGGGCTTATACAGGTGGAGACAGGAGGTGACTATTATGTCGGGATTCATGCTTGCAGCGATAAGTATATGGACGTTGTAATAGTGGATAATCTTAAAGTCGTGGAGGAGTCAGACGTGTCTGCTCCATCTTCTGTGACCGATCTTGCCATTACGGCTGATAAGAATGGAGCTTTGGGCGCCACTATCGCTTTTGTGACTCCTTCCTTAAATATAGGTTCTGAACAACTGTCATCCTTATCGAAGGTTGAAATATATCGTGGTGAAGAAGTTCTACACACTATCTCGCCTGTAGAAGTTAATACTCCCTATAGCTGGCATGATGATAGCCCGGCAGCCGGTTTTAACGAGTATGTGATTCGTGCTTTTGATGGAGATAAGCGCGGATTGGCCGCCAAGGGCACTGTCTTTGTAGGAGATGATATTCCGGGACTGCCGAGGAATGTGCGTATCAGCGAGGAAGCAGGTGTAGTAACACTTACGTGGGATGCTCCGTTATCCGGGGCTAACGGGGGCTATATTGATTCCTCAGTCCTCAGATATATGGTAATTGATTCGGAATCTGAAATAATCAAGGAGGGACTTTCAGAGAATCAATATAGATTTGTGCCTGTCATTGATGGACAGGATTTGTTTGCATGGTCTGTGGCCGCTGTCAATGATAAGGGTATGGGAAATTCGGCACGTTCAAACATCCTTGCTTTAGGCTCATCATTGAATCTGCCTTTCAAAGAATCTTTCCCCCAGGCTATAAACCAGACATCGCCCTGGGGTCAGTATCTGTCAGGTGAGGGAGGCCGTTGGTTTACCTCTATAGTCGGACTGAGTCCGATTGCCAATCCTCATGACGGAGATGGAGGCCTGTTGACGTTCATCCCCCAAAGCAATCAGGACGAAGCGTTGATATATTCCGGTAAGATCAATGTCAGCAAGGCTAAGGCTCCCGTATTTGATTTTTGGTATTATTATTCCGACGGAATGGAGGGTACGCTGACCGCTGAGGTAGCATCCCGACATGGTAGCTTCCAGCCGCTTTTCAATGTGGATTATTCTAAGGCTAAGGCCGGATGGAATATCGCACGTGTGCCTCTGTCGGGTGTTGACTGCTCTGATTTCATACAGATTGGTCTGCGGGGAAGTACCGGGAGTGTCGGCAGGCACATGCATGTAGACAACTTGGTGGTGCACGACCCTGCACAGCATGATTTATCTGCGATAAGCATTGTCTCGTCTGATAAAATAAAGGTGGGAACCGAGGCTGCTGTTACAGCATCTCTTATTAATATTGGAACTGAAAGGGTTGACGGTTATGAGGTTGAAATCTGGGCAAATGGAGCCTTCCTACAGAGCTTGCCCGGAGTGCCTTTGGAGCCACTTGAGACAGCCGGCTTTGATTTCAAGATTATGCCGTCTGTAGCGATGTCAAAAAACGTGTCGTTCGGTGTTAAGATTATCTATAACGAGGATGAGAATCTGGCGAACAATATCCTTATTGGGAAGTCGGTAAGTGTGGAGATGCCCAATTATCCATCGGTTCAGGATTTGTCAGGATGCTATGGGGATGGAAACGTCAGTCTCGAGTGGTCGGCTCTTGGAGACTGTGTGCTTGACCCTGAACCTGTGACTGACAATTTCGAAGGCTATGAAGAGTTCGCGATTGAAAATATCGGAGATTGGACTGTTGTTGATGTTGACGGAGGCCCCGGGACTTACACTGTCAACAACACTTCAAGCAATAATATATCGTATGATAACGCAGGCAAGCCGATGGCTTTCCAGGTTTTCAACCCTGCTCATGCAGGCCTCCTTCTAATTAACGGAGCCGGGGAGCCTACCGGATGGATGCCTCATTCGGGAGACCAGATGTTGGCGGCGTTCGGCGATGTTGACGGCCAGAACAATGATTGGCTGATTTCTCCTGAGTTGTCAGGGGATGCCCAAACAATAACTTTCTATGCCCGAAGCTATAGCGATATGTACGGCTTGGAGTCTATCGAAGTACTTACATCTACGTCTGATAAGGAGATTGCAAGTTTTGAGCGTGTGAAAGGTATCGCATCGAATGTTCCCGCTAACTGGACGCAATACTCTGTCTCGCTCCCGGAAGGTACGCGATATTTCGCCATCCGTTGCGTGTCGCGTAATGCATTTGTCCTTCTCATAGATGATATATCCTATGTTCCGGCTGATGCGCAACCGATTGATTTGACCTTGCTGGGATATAACGTTTATCGTGACGGCGTGAAAGTATCGGATGAAATAGTAACAGAACCGGGATATGTCGAGCCTTTTGCTCCGAACCAACGGCCTAAATATGCTGTGACGGCTGTATATGATAAAGGGGAATCCTATTTTTCCAATATCATAAATGTCTCAACTGTCGGTCTGGAGACTGTTTCAGACAATTCGGTTGTAAAGGTGCGTTCGGATGTCGGCAGAATCGTAATAGAAGGAGCCGAAGGGCTTTATACAATGGTTACTTGTGCCGATGGCGTTGTTCTGTGGCAAGGCGTACCGATGTCTGACTCTATCGCGATTGAAACGTTACCCGGAGTATATGTGGTCACGGTTTCTAATGAGGCGGTAAAGGTGCTTGTCAAGTAAGTAAATAGAAACTTTATCTACACAACAAGCGCGAGATACGGAAAGAATCAGCCGTATCTCGCGCTTGTTGTATAGATAAACGGTGTTGCGCTATTGTATTGAGAGGAGTTTGTGGGTTTGGAGCGACAGACGCCATCGGGGATTGCGGAGGCAGTAGTCTATGGCTGCGGCGGTGATAGCTGTGTTGCGGTCGGTATCGCGGGTGTCGCATGGTTGCAGGCTGTAGTGGCGGCAGGCTATGGCATCGTAGAGCGACATGTTGTTTCTGCCGTCGAACACCACCTTTAGTTCATCTATGCGCTGAATCTTAAGAGACGCGGGGGTGTCTGTAAATTCAAACTTTGGGGAACACGTAATCCAGTCGATTGATTCGTACGGTACCGGCAATGTGCCGTTGGTCTCGATCTGGATGTAGTAGCCCGCGCTATGAAAAAGGTCTAAAAGCTCGGTGTTTAGTTGCAGTGCTGGCTCGCCTCCTGTGAACACGACGTGGCGCGAGGGGTATCGCCCGGCCTCGGCGAGGATTTCTTGCGGCGACATCTCCCCCACTTGGTGATGGTCTGTGTCGCAGAAAGGGCAACGGAGGTTGCAGCCGGAAAACCGTACGAATACGGCGGGGGTTCCCGTGTGGAATCCCTCTCCCTGGAGGGAATAGAAAATCTCGTTTATCTTCATCCGGGCGTGGTATTATAGAGGGAGATTTTCGCCAACGCAGTCATCGCTGACATAGACTGCCATATTGCCTTCACTTTCCTGTACGGAGGTCTTATAGCACTCAGGAATCTGCTCGGTAATCCAGCGGGCTATATTCTCGGCAGTAGGGTTGAACGGAAGCAGGTCGTTGAAGTTGCCATGGTCAAGATAGCCATGTATGCGGTCTTTTATATGCTTGAAATCACAGACCATGCCATCGGCATTGAGTGTCGTTGCGCGGCAGTATACAGTTACAATCCAGTTATGGCCGTGCAGACGGGTGCAGGCACTTTCATAGCTTAGCTTAAGCCGGTGGGAACCGGCTATCTCCATGCGCTTTGAGACGTAATACATTAGGTGACGGTGAATCTGGGTTAGGTATGGAGAATTAGAGACGTGTGATGGATGCTCCTAACTGGTTGAGGCGCAGGTCTATATCCTCATATCCACGGTCAATCTGCTCGATGTTGCCTATCACGCTGTTGCCTTTGGCCGACATGGCCGCCAAGAGCATGGCTATGCCGGCACGTATGTCGGGCGAACTCATGCGGTTGCCACGGAGGGTGAATTTGTGGTCGTGGCCTATAACTACGGCGCGATGGGGGTCGCAGAGTATTATCTGGGCGCCCATATCTATCAGTCGGTCAACGAAGAATAGGCGGCTCTCAAACATTTTCTGATGGATGAGAACGCTACCTCGGCACTGGGTTGCCACTACGAGCATCACACTCAGTAGGTCGGGTGTAAGACCGGGCCACGGGGCATCCGCTATATTCATTATCGAGCCGTCAAGGGCGGTATCTACTATATAGCTCTCCTTGGCGGGGATGAAGAGGTCATCGCCCTGCTGCTCTACGGTTATGCCGAGACGACGGAAACTCTCGGGAATGATACCGAGGTTTTCCACACTCACGTTCTTTATCGTTATGGAGCTTTGGGTTATAGCCGCCATACCGATAAAGCTGCCCACCTCTATCATATCTGGTAGTATTCGGTGGATGGCCGTGGTGGGGTGTGAGATGCGTCCGCCGATGGTGATAAGGTTTGACCCGATTCCACCGATGCGCCATCCCATGGCTTCCAACAGGCGCGAGGTCTGCTGCACGTATGGTTCGCATGCGGCGTTGTAGATTGTCGTGGGACCGTCGGCATAGGCGGCCGCCATGAGTATGTTGGCAGTGCCGGTGACGGATGCCTCGTCAAGGAGCATATAGCACCCTTTCAGATAGCCGGATTCGGGGACTTCTAACAGATATGCTCCTTTTTCGGACACATACCGGCATGAGGCTCCGAGGTTTATGAAGCCTTGTATATGGGTGTCAACCTTTCGGCGCCCTATCTGGTCTCCTCCGGGTTTGGGAAAGTATGCTTTGCCGAAGCGTCCCAGCAGGGGGCCTACCACCAGCACGGAACCCCGGAGAGCCGCGCAGCGTTTTATAAAATCATCGCTCAGGGTGTAGTCCGTATCTATGTCCTTGGCCTGGAATATATAACGCCCTTTCTCGATGCGTTTCACCGTCACACCCATCTGCTCGAGCAGGAGAATGAGGTTCTTGACATCGCGTATTTCAGGCACATTGGTGATTTCCACCGGCTCAGGTGTAAGGAGGGTTGCTGCTATTACCTGCAACGCCTCGTTTTTCGCTCCCTGGGGGGAGATTTCGCCGCTCAGTTTGCGGCCTCCTTCTATGACGAATGAACTCACGGCAATCTGTTGGGAGAGGGTTTATATTAACGGAGAGAAGAAATTTTAGTAGAATGGGTTAACGGAGATAGATATGCGCCTCAGATGAAGACTACCTCGGGTGAGAGACGGACACCGAAAGTGTTTTCTACCGTGGCTATGATGTGCTGACAGAGATGGTAGACGTCCTCGCCCGTGGCATTGTGGCTGTTTACTATCACCAAGGGCTGGGAAGGCCAAAGGGATGCCCCTCCCCGGGTGAAATCCTTACATCCGGCTTTGTCTATAAGCCATGCGGCAGAGAGCTTTATGTTGCCGTCAGGCAGGCGGTGGCCTGACGGCTCCATGCCGGAACGGGTACAGATATTCCTATAACAGCTTTCGGTCACTACCGGGTTTTTAAAGAATGAGCCCGCGCTGCCTGTGGAATCGGGATTCGGGAGTTTGCGGGAGCGTATGGCAAGAATAGCACAGCGTATATCCGAGGGTGTTATCGCCTCTGTTTCCTGTGGTGTTAGCGGAAGCTCCACTCCGAGTTCGTCCGTCACACCTTTGTAGGCCAGTATAGGATTCGGGCGTGTGGAAAGCGCGAAAGCAACTTTTGCGATTATCAGCCGGGTGCGGTTCTCCGGCTGTTTGAATATCGAATCGCGGTAGCCATAATGGCAGTCGCCGCAGTCCATTGTATGGATTGCGCCTTCTCCCGGTGTGTTGTCGAAGACTTCGAGATAATCAAGCACATCCTTGATTTCCACGCCGTAGGCTCCGGCGTTCTGTACACATGCACCACCGACCGAACCGGGGATGCCTGACAGGTTTTCCAGTCCCCACAGCCCTTTCTCGGCCGCTATGCGGCAGGCCTCGTCAAGCTCCAGCCCGGCTCCGCATAGCATCACCGGATTTTCGCTGTATTCGTTCAGCCACTCTACTGATTTGTCGGCGCAATGCAATACCGTGCCGTCATAGCGTCCGTTTACGAAGAGCAGGTTGCTCCCTCCCCCAATCTGGATGAACTCGGAGAACAGTGTACGGTCATCATACAGCGTTTCCAGGTCGGCAGGTGAGGAATATTCTATCAAACGGCCACATTCGGCCGGGAGGCCGAATGTGGTCATATGTGTTATGTTGGCGTTTTCTGTGATTCTAACCATTGCTTATGGGCCGTTAAAGGCGTTGGAGGCTGTTTGTGGTTGGATTTGATTCTAAGTAACCGGTCAAAATTATTTTGGCCGGTTACTTATCTCTTTTAGGCATTAGCCTCCGAAGTTATCGTAATGGATGCTTTCGGGATCCACACCCAGTGAGTCGAGCATCTTGTTTACGGCGTTGCTCATCGGGCCGGGACCGCACATGTAATATTCGATGTCTTCGGGCGATTCGTGGTCTTTGAGATAGGTGTCGAGCATCACCTGGTGTACGAATCCGGGAGTGTATTTCACCCCCGCTTTATCGGCAGCCGGATCGGGACGGTCAAGGGCCAGATGGAAGTGGAAATTGGGGAACTCCTTTTCCAGTTGCAGGAAGTCGTTGAGATAGAACACCTCGTTTAGTGCGCGCGCACCGTAGAAATAGTGCATTTCGCGGTCGGTGGTCTTCAGTGTCTTGGTCATGTGCATAATTTGTGCGCGGAGGGGGGCCATACCTGCGCCGCCGCCAACCCATATCATCTCTGCCTTTGAGTTGAAGTTGGGGTGGAAGTCGCCGTAGGGGCCGCTCATCATCACCTTGTCGCCCGGTTTAAGGGTGAAGATATAGCTTGATGCGATGCCGGGATTCACGTCCATGAATCCGACCTCGGGTTTCGGCTTGAACGGCGGGGTGGCGATGCGCACGGTAAGCATGAAACGGTCTCCCTCGGCAGGGTAGTTTGCCATGGAGTAGGCGCGTACGGTAGTCTCGGTGTTTACGCACTTAAGGCCGAACAGGCCGAATTTCTCCCATGCCGGCAGATACTCGTCGCCGATAGAGGCTTTGTCGATATCCTTGTCGTAGTCGATATGGAAGGGGGGAATCTTAATCTGGGCATATGATCCGGGGATAAAGTCCATATGCTCCCCTTTTGGCAGGGCTACGATGAATTCCTTGATGAATGTGGCCACGTTTTTGTTTGATATTACGGTACATTCATATTCCTTGATGTCGAGCACCGATGCGGCAACTTTTATGTCAAGGTCGTTCTTCACCTTTACCTGGCATGCCAGGCGCCAGTTGTCCTTGATTTCCTTGCGGGTGAAATGCACGGCCTCGGTGGGAAGTATCTCGCCGGCACCCGATTCCACCTGTACGCGGCACTGGGCGCAGCTTCCTTTACCTCCGCAGGCCGAAGGGAGGAATACGTTCTGTGTGGCAAGTGCCGAAAGCAACGGTGCGCCGGCAGCCACATCGACCTTGCGGTCGTTGTTGATGGTTACGGTGACATTCCCCGAGCTTACGAGGAATTTTTTGGCAATCAGCAGCACTGCTACCAACACCAGGGTCATAATCAGAAATATACCTACTCCGAGAAGCACTGTGGCACTCATCGGGTTTGATTCCAGCATTATCATGGAACGTGTATGTGGTTACGGTGTTGAGTTATTCTTTTTCTGTTATTCGTTTACGAAACCGGTAGGAGGCCCGGGCTTAGAGCTTGATTCCGAGGAAGCTCATGAAGGCGATTCCCATCAGAGCGCAGAGAATGAAGGTGATGCCGATTCCTTTCAACGGCCCGGGTACGTTTGAATAGGTGGCGACGCGTTCGCGTATGGCCGCTATCGCGGTTATGGCCAAAAGCCATCCGAGACCCCATCCGGCGCCGGCGCATGTGGCCGTCCACACGTTTGCAAACCCGCGCTGCTGCATGAAGAGCGAACCGCCTAATATGGCGCAGTTCACGGCGATAAGCGGAAGGAAGATGCCCAGCGAGGCATACAGCGAAGGGGAATATTTCTCAACCGCCATCTCTACAAGCTGTGTCATCGAGGCTATCACGGCGATGAAAAGAATCAGTGACAGGAAGCTCAGGTCCACATCGGCGAAATCCTTGCTCAGCCATGTCAGGGCGCCGGGTTTAAGCACGAGGTTCTCGAGCAGGTAGTTTATGGGGAGGGTGACGACGAGCATGAATGTTACCGCCACTCCCAGGCCGAACGCGGTTTTCACGTTCTTTGATACGGCCAGGAACGAACACATCCCCAGGAAGTAGGCAAACACCATGTTGTCTACAAAAATCGACCTTATGAATAAGTTGAAATTTTCCATTTTTCGGTTATTCTGTCATTCGTGGCGTATTAGTTTTTCTCCTGCAGGTCTTTGTTGCGCGAGCGGTGAACCCATATCACGCATGCTACGACAATCAGGGCCATCGGAGGGAGTATCATCAGGCCGTTGTTGGCATATCCTCCGTCGGTGTACCACGACAGGGGCACTATCTGGAAGCCCAGCAGTGTGCCTGAGCCGAGGAGTTCGCGGAAGAAGCCTACGATAACCAGTATTATGGCGTATCCGATGCCGTTGCCGATGCCGTCAAGGAATGAGGGCCAGGGCTTGTTGCCCATGGCGAAGGCTTCGAGGCGTCCCATGAGGATGCAGTTTGTTATGATAAGCCCTATGAACACTGACAACTGCTTTGACACATCGTAGGCGAAAGCCAGTAACAGCTGGTTTACGATGATAACCAGCGCGGCCACCACCACGAGTTGCACGATTATGCGGATGTTGGTGGGGATAGTGTTTCGTATCAGAGATATTATCACGTTCGAGAATGCCAGCACGGCGATAACCGATATACCCATCACTATGGCCGGTTCGAGTTTCGCTGTCACGGCCAGGCACGAACAGATACCGAGTACCTGCACTATCACCGGGTTATCCTTTGAGAACGGATTGAACAGTATGTCTTTATAGCTTAGTTTCTCTGCCATGGATGCGCGTGGTTAGAAAGTTTTGTCTGGAGTGTGGTTGTTGCCGGAGGCTATCTTCTCGAGGAACGGCTTGTAAGGCGTGAGGCAGTCGTCAAGCATGGCGCTTACCCCCTTGGATGTTATGGTGCCTCCCGAGATGCCGTCCACATAGTCGGCATCCCCCTCGGGCTTCAGCCCTTTCTTCACCACTTCCACGGGGATGAACTTGTCATCTTTGAAGATTTTCAGTCCTTTGAACTGGTCGGTGAAGTCGGGCTTGGTTATCTCTGCGCCAAGACCCGGGGTTTCTCCCTGATGGTCGAAGAACGCGCCATAGATGGTCGTGCCGTCGGAATCGAAGGCCACATACCCCCAGATAGGGCCCCACAGCCCCATGCCGGCCACGGGGATTATATATTTGGTGCCTGCCCCGGGTACATCGCATACATAAACCGGGAGAAGACGCTTCTCTATCGGTTTCTTGGCTTCGGAGGCTACATCGATGTCGAACGCCGTGGCGCCTGGCACCTCTTCGCCGAGGCTGTTTACCACAATCTGGCGGGATATGTATTTCTCAAAATCGGCAACTACGGTGGCGCGGTCGGCAGACATATGCACCGACTGTAGAATCTGGCCCATTTTGTCGGCACGGGCGTTCTCCAACTGGCGTGGTTTCAGCGACATGGCGGTGAATGCCAGCGCTGTGCCGACAACAAGCACCATCACTGTGATGTAGATGACGGTGTAGGCGTTGCTCTGCTTGTTTATCATTGTTGTGTTCTGTTCAGGATGGATTTATGTCGCGGCTTTGAATCGCGTATTTGTGGTCACTTCCGGGCCGGGACGCGGCGCATGCGGCGCCGTACGTTGGCTTCTACCACGCAGTAGTCGATAAGCGGGGCAAGGGCGTTCATAAGCAGCACTGCCAGCATGGCGCCCTCGGGGTAGCCGTTGTTATATGTGCGGATAAGGATAGCCACGACCCCTACGAGGAAGCCGTAGATGTATTTGCCCGTGTTGGTACGGCAGGATGTTACCGGGTCGGATGCCATGAACACGGCGGCGAAGGCAAATCCCCCGAGGCATAGCTGCTCACCTACGGTGAGGAACGATGCCGGATAGGTCGGGGTGGCGCACCAGTGGGCTATCAGCGACATGATAGCCCCGCCGGCGAACACCGACAGCACTATACGCCATGATGCTATGCCTGTGGCAAGAAGCAGGGCGGCGCCTATGAGTATGCACAGTGTCGAGGTCTCGGCGAAGGAGCCGGGGATAAGGCCGAGGAACATCTGCCAGAGGTCTATGGCTTTCCCTGAGAGGTCTGTCATGGCGCCGGAGAGTTCCGATGCCGACTGTGCGCCTGAAACGGCGACCTGTCCAAGGGGTGTGGCGCCGGTGAACCCGTCAGGAGCCATTCCTCCGAGGCCGAGGATGGAATCGTGGCTTACGAACACGTTGTCGCCGCTCATCTTGGCCGGGTAGGAGAAGAAGAGGAAGGCGCGTGTAACGAGTGCCACGTTGAAGATGTTGTAGCCTGTGCCGCCGAAAACCTCTTTTACGAAGATTACCGAGAAAGCCGTAGCCACGGCTATCATCCACAAAGGGGTCTCGATGGGGCATATCATCGGTATGAGGATGCCGGTTACGAGGAACCCCTCCTGTATCTCCTCGTTGCGCCACTGGGCCACGCAGAACTCTATGCCGAGTCCGACAACGTAAGATACTACTATGGAGGGGAGGATTGCCAGGAAGCCGTAGAGCATCATCTCCCAAAACGGGAAATCGGTTGCCCCGCATGCGAGCCAGTGCTGGTAGCCGCAGTTGTACATGCCGAAAAGCAGGCATGGCAGCAGGGCCACTATCACGATTGTCATGGTGCGCTTAGAGTCCATGCTGTCATGGATATGCACACCCGATTTCGATGTTTCCCGTGGGGTGAACAGGAAGGTGTCCATGCCATCGTACACCGAGCGGAAGGCATGCAGCTTCCCTCCCGGTTCGAACGCCGGCCTGGCTTTGTCCATCAGTTTTTTTAGTGCTTTCAACGCTGTATGTGTTTGTCTTTTTTTACTTGTGTCGTATAGTGGAGTGGGGATTGCGGGTCCCCGATTCTAACCAGTTAAGAAGGGCTATGGCGCGGTTTTTTAGGAAAGTTCCTTGCGCAGATAGTCAAGGCCTTCGCGTATTATCTTCTGTAGCTCGAGTTTGGAGGTGTCGACATATTCGGCCAGGGCGAAATCTTCCGGAGCCACCTCATATATGCCGAGTTGTTCCATGCGGTCTATATCCTTGGCAAGCACAGCCTTTACGAGATATTCCGGGAGAATATCCATCGGGAGCACCTTGTCATATTGGCCGCTCATAATCATCGCACGACGTCCTCCCAAGAGGCGGGCATCGGGTTTGAACTGTTTGCGCCCGAACAGACGTGCGGGGAACGAGGGGCTGATGCTCATCTTGGACGGTGACATCGATGCCCACCCCATGAACTCGTCAACATCGTCTCCTTCGGGAATCACGGTGACCTGTGTGTAAGGGAACCGCAGGTAGCCGTCCGTCGTTACCGTATGGCCTGTAAGCACGTTGCCGGAGATTATGCGGTGGTGGCGGTGGTCGTCGGCTATGTCATCGGCGAGCAGCGTCTTTATCTCTGCCCCTATAAGTGTCTCTATGGTCTTGGGAGACTTTACCTCCGAACCTGTGAGCGCTACGGTGGTGTTCATTGGCGCTATACCGGTTTGTACCAGGGCGCCTATGCGCTCGAGAGTTTCTACGGTCAGGGTCATAACCGTCTCACCCTTGTTGACAGGGTTTATCGCGGCTATCGCGGTGCCGGCGTTTCCGGCAGGATGTGGGCCGGTTATATCTACCATTTCGGCACCGTGTATGTCGGGCATGTGTTGGGACTGGCGCCGGGTGATATATACATTCCCGTCAGTGAGCATAGACAGTAACTTTACGCCTGTTTCGAGCCTCTGCACACGTTCGTGGTCGGAGCCGAATCTCTGGAGCGACACCGCCAGTGGCGCGGAGTCGAAGCCGGTGACGAATATGTCGCGTATTTCGGCATCGGGACGTGTAACTATGTCGTACGGGCGCTGGCGAGTGAAAGCCCACAATCCTGAAACGAGCAGTAGGTTACGGGCGTTCTCTCGGGAGATGACGGCGTCCGCGGTATCGTGCGACACAGCTTCCCCTGTGTTGTCAACCTCGATTACCACGCGTTCGATCTTACGGCGGTTGCCGCGTACTACGGCTGCCACCTTGCCCGGGGCAGGGCTGACTATTTTCAGGTTTTCGTCCAGTTTGTCATGGAGCAGTGGCTGCCCGGCTTTCACCGTATCGCCTTCCCGGACATCAGCTTTGGGGATGATTCCCGTGAAATCGTCGGGAGTCACGGCAACGCGCTCCGGGATTCTCCTTATAGCCTTGGCTGACAAGTCGGCCACTCCTCCGGCAAGGTGCAGGTCAAGGCCTTTTTTGAGTTTTATCTCTATACTCATTATTATATAGGAAACAGAGTTTTATTGTTGGTAGGGGACACCGTCAACATTCTTGCCGACAGAAGAAGGTCGTTACAGGATTGTGTTTGGAATTATGGCAATTTCTCAAAATGGAAACCGAGAAATCGTGTCTGGAAATTACGGGCAGCGGCCAATTACGGAAAAATTTCGCCAATTGCGCTTTCCGGGTGCAAAGATACGTAATATTTTTATCATTCGGGCTGTGTAGTTGATATAAAATATTCCTTTGCAACCGAAGGTTCCGTTTTGCGAAGAATTTATGAATGTGGGCCTGGAGATGGTTTTGAAAAGATAGCATACCCACAAAGTTAAATGTTAAAAATCCGTGTGAAAAATTTTGTCAGTTGAAAATATAGTGATAATTTTGCAAATAGCTTTTGCTATGAAGACTTTCCGCTGTGCGGCTGCCTTATGTTGCCAAAGGGTGATAAGAAGTCGAGGCGCGTAGCTGAAGTGGTTGGTAGCCAGAGATTTAATATATAGGCGATGCCATGAATACCTTAAACTCTAAGCCTCCTGACCGTTTATTAAGTCGTTGCCGTAACACTTTTTAACTGCCTTTCAGATTGTTAGGCGCATATCTTGGGTAATAAATAGCCTCGCAGGCCGTTTATTCCTTGACAACAGAATAGAGTTGCCGTGCGGACACCCCTCCGAAAGCCAAAAGTCTTTGCAGACATAGCATCATGTTTTGAAACCTTCCTTCGGCGCAAGTCAAAGGCAAAGAATAAAATCTATCATTATTAATATCATTCAATTCTAAAAGTACAATTCAAATTATGGAAGCTCAAAAGCCCAATCCCGCTTCAAAAAGCGCGGCAACCCTTAAGCCCGGCACCAACGTTCGCGGTATCAAGAACGCATTCCTGGTGATCATAGCTTGCTTTGTGATTGCAGTATGCCTGTTCCTGTTCGTGTTCGGCCATCCCTCGCACTTCGATGTTGAAGGTTTCGACGGCGCTTCGATGTGGTTCGCTGACGAGGCCCAGTCCAAAGCCCATCCCGTTGACCTTATCGGTACCGTGTTCAAGGGTGGTATCATCGTGCCTATCCTCCAGACTCTCTTCCTCACCGTTATCGTTCTCTCTGTAGAACGTGCTATCGCTCTTAAGTCCGCAAAAGGTACAGGCTCTATCGCCAAGTTCGTTGCTGCCGTTAAGAAATGCCTCGAGAAGAACGACATCGCAGGTGCCCAGCAGCTTTGCAAGAAGCAGAAAGGCTCTGTTGCCGCCGTTGTTTCCGCAGCACTGACCCGCTACGAGGAAATGGACCGCAACACCGTTCTCTCCAAAGAGCAGAAAATCGCTACCCTTCAGAAAGAAGTTGAAGAGGCTACCGCTATCGAGATGCCTTCTCTGCAGCAGAACCTCCCCATCGTTGCTACCCTCACAACCCTCGGTACTCTCGTCGGTCTTCTCGGTACCGTGCTCGGTATGATCAAGTCGTTCCAGGCTCTGTCCGCTTCCGGTGCTCCTGACTCGACCGAACTTTCAACCGGTATCTCCGAGGCCCTTGTGAACACCGCCTTCGGTATCGCAACCGGTGCCTTCGCCGTTATCTCCTACAACTTCTACACCAACAAGATCGACAACCTCACCTACGCTATCGACGAAATCGGTTTCTCGATTGTTCAGTCGTTCGCAGCTACCCACTAATCCCTGTTTACACAGTTAGACAACCAATCTTTTAAAAACAACAATCCGTTTAACCTGAGTAAATATGGGAAAAGTAAAAATTAAAAGAAAGAGTACCCTCATCGACATGACCGCGA
>CAJUBM010000067.1 GCA_910584735.1 uncultured Muribaculaceae bacterium | reverse complement strand
GGTGGCCTGCCGTCCCGGAGGTCCGGCGCCACTACCATCCGGCGTCACTTTTAAGTAACATTGACAAAAGTGTCATATAACAGAAGCGGTGTGTCAAAATTCATCTTTTTTGACACACCGCCACCCGTATTCCAATGAACAAGGTTAGCGTACGGTTACCTTGAATGTCTCGTCGGCGACTCTGACAACGTATATACCGGGATAAACCGGGATAGATCCGGCATCCTGCACATGTGTGATGAGACGTCCGTCTACCGACCATACCTCTGTGGGAAGGCCACTGCCTCCGTTAACGATAATCTTACCGACCGTCCCGACAACCGATATAGCTTTATCGGATGCGACACTTCCTATCGAGGAGACATCGGCTATAACAGGTTCCGACGGGTCAGACTCGCCGGCAGAATGATAGACAGCCGTAACGTGGTAGGTATGCTTCCCGGGTGTAGCATCTGTATCGGTGAATGAGGATACATTAGATTCTACAACCCCGACAGATTCCATATCGCGGTACACGTTATAACCGCTTAGGGTATATTTCAGTGATTCTGCGCCGGCCTTGGCAAACGTCACGTTATCCACCATAAGGATGAACGCATCGGCACTGATATAGCGTATGGCGAAATACTTTGAGCCTTCGGGGAGTTGTGCGGCATATTCTTTCCATGCGGACGGAATATTCTCGAATTTGGCAACGCTGAAGAATGAATCCGGAGTGTCGGTAGTCTTGGAATAAAGTATCTCGAAAGAATCGGGATATTTCGATGAATAGCTGCGCGCCCAAAGCGTTATGGCCTGCGCATGTCCCGAAAGTTCCGGGGAGATGGCCCAGTCATCATTCTTTACGCCACGGGCATTGAAAACAGCAGCCAGGCATTTCTTTCCGGAGTAAGAATTGAATCCGTACGTGATGAAACTCTCTCCTGATGTATCCATAACGAAGAAAGAGGCAGGACTTCCGGCAGGGACATTCGGAATATCGAAATCAGACGGGCCGTCAACAGGAGCCCCGTCCACGTCAACAAACTGCCATTCGCCGGCGTTTCCGATGGCAAACGAGTCGTATGATTCAAAATCATCGGTCTCCGATACCAGCGGCCCGTTTACGAGGTCGGGCATATTCCATGCGAGCATAACGTTACCTTCGGGAGCGGCAGACGCCGTCAGGTCAAGAGGACGCGGATGGTTGCGGTTCACCACCATGGTGGATATGGCTGCGCTTCGATTGTTATCGGTATTCTCATCGCGGTCGTAGTCTACCACAGCGTAAAGATTGATTTTCCCTGCCTTGTCAAACAAGGAGAGGGGAAGATCGCAGGTCAATCTGCCGATGTTGCCGGGAGCGATGCCATCACCGTTTACCGTGGCTGCCGATTCGCCGTTCTTGAAGATTTCAACGGCAAATTCGCCGGAGGTGGCGGCTCCTTCGTTGGTGACCATTATCTCAACAGGGCAGGAGGCACCCGTAACGGCCACCGCAGGAGACTCTACAATAACCGAGAGGTCGTGGGAAAGCTGGTTATAGATGCTTATATTGTCAATAGCGACAGTCTTGGTAGTGGAAAGAGTGGCCTTCAGCGCAATCTCTACCTTCTTATCTTTATAGTCGGCCAAAGAGAGAACGGCCCGGTTCCATGCCAACTCCTCCCCCGCACCTGTAGCCACCGGGGAGCCCAACGGTTCGAAACCGTCACCGGAGCTTACCATCACCCGGATCGTTCCGGTATCAAAGCTGTCAAAGTTATAGTAATAGAACGCCAAAGTGGGATTTTCTACGCCGGAGAGGTCTATCCTGCCGGAATAGAGGGCACCCACATCCCCTACGGCACCTCCACTACACATAATGAAGCCGTTATCACCGTCGACAGACTGCATGTCAGGATTGGTATCATCATCGCTCATAGCCCACAGGCCGGTTCCGACCTCCATCTTCGTGCGGAAGATGTGTTCAAGCTGTCCGCCTGAGAATGATTCCGTAAAGGGAGCGGCGTCAGGCTTCCCCAGAGGAATCCACATCTCAGAGAAAAGGGCATCCCCCTCACCGGCCATGTTCTTGGCTCTCACCGAATATTTATAGAACGCCTGGGGGTAATCAGACGCACATTCAGTATAGCTGTAGGAAGTTCCTGCGACATCATCGTCAAGATCCTCGTACCATTCTTGAGAGGGGCGCGTATGTTTCAACTTATAGGTGAGGGTCGCGGGATCTATAGACAGCCCACGTACGTCAGCTTCCGGGGCGCTCCATTGAAGGATGGCATCACCATCACCCTCTCCATGCCTCAGGACTATACTACCCGGAGCCATAGGCACGTCATTCCCGATGAAAACGGTGGTACGTGCCTCATATCCGGCACCCCCCTGATTATATGGTATGGCACGATACACGTTCTCACCATATACGGCGTTGTCATCGCTACATTGATAAGGCTCGGTCACTCCGAGTTCCACATCAACCGACGTAACCAATGTTTCGCCGCGATAAATCTCCACCTTTTCGAGATCTTCGAGAGGCTGGCCGTTAATGTCAACGGACGGCACAGTGAAGCTTATGGCCGCTTTCAGAGCTCCCAAAGGAGCAGGTGTTACCGTGAAATCACCCACGGCTGCGGGAGCATCCATAGTCTTGGGAGCCGTCACGGAGATATTATCCACATAGAGATTGAGTTGGCCCCCTTCGGAGCAAGCCTGGACTGCAAAATAGTACACACCCGAAGTCTCGGGAGTGAAGTCGAGAGCCTTTGTCTCTTTCTGATTGTCGACTTTTGCGGCTATTATCTCTATTGGAGACAGCAAGGTGGTAGTAAGCTTGTCAACCGAGGCCTCCGTGCCGACAAAAGCAGCGATTTTCTCGCTGCGGAAAGAGCTTTGTCTATAACAGTCGAATGAGAATGTATAGAGCTTCCCGGCCTCAAGCTGAAGCCCCGGCAATACGAGGTAATCATCGGCCGCCTTCCATGAGTTAGAGTACTTCACCGCCTGAGTAGACGAATCCCAAGCCCATGTCTTGGAGTCGTTATTATTGTTTATGATGGTAAAGGATCCAAGAGACGCCTGTGTGTCGAAGGTCTCAGAAAACGGCGGAGTAAGGGCCTCGGATGATAAGGCCGACATGGCAACCGGCAAGAAGAATAATTGAAGACAGAATCTTTTCATATGGAGAATAATTTGAATTTTTGCAAATGTATAACAAATTTCACAAATTTAGGCATGACCTATATCATAATAGCCACACAATACATCAAAATGCTTCGATATACACAAGATACATAGAATAATGTCCGCAGAAAGGACATATATGGTAGAACTATCGGATAGTTAATCCAAATTTTTAGAATCTATAATTTATTCTTATACCGCATATACGACTGGCTACCAAGATATTATATCTTTAATATAAAAATAACCGATAAAAAAGTGTATTTTGCCGAACTATTTCCGCAGTAGCGTGTTTTAATAGTACATAGCAAAATTACTTTTTCCATTGCAAGAAATGTGATAATGATTGGTTTATTATTTAACGAGGAATTACTGTGATAGTAGTTCCCCGTTTCTTTTTTGTACGTGCGCCAAGGACGAAGTATATGTCAATATTCTGACAGCCATCTTATTAAAAAATTTTATTATCCGGGGTAACTTTTTAGTGGCGCCGGACCTCCGGGACGGCAGGCCACCAGAAGAACGAAAGCCGTGTCTGGTGGGGTAATCTCCGGCTCCGCCTTTTCGGGTGGCCTGCCGTCCCGGAGGTCCGGCGCCACTAAAAAGTTACCATTGCCAAGAGCGTTATATGATAAAGGCGATGTGTCAAATTTCCGTTTTTGAACACATCGCCTTAATATCGGATTATGATTAATCCACCCTTAAAGCTCGCTGTAGAGTTTTTTCAGATGGCTTATCTTGATGCCGTAGTTGAAGCTCTGGGTAGAGCTTAGCCCGGCAAAGTTCACGGCAATGAGCTTGCCGTATTTGTCGAGTACGGGGCTGCCGCTCGACCCCTGCAGGGAGGGGATGGAGTACATTATCTTCGAGCCATCGGTGTCCTGTGTCACCTCGCCGGATGTTACCTGGGCCTGGATTCCCTGGTCGGTTATGGCAAGGGTGGGCCCGAGGTTGTAGCCTATCATATAGAGTTTCTTACCGACCTTGACCTTGTTCGACTTCCCTTCCTCGGACTTCTCGGATGATTCGTCTGCGGACTTCCTCATGCCGGGGATACGGAATATGTGTTTCCCTTCGGGAGTCTTCTTATCTTTAAGCTGGAGGATGGCCAGGTCATGCTGCGGGTCATCGGCCACGGTTACGCAGTCCTTGAAATCGCCCATATTCGTCACATAGGTGTCGTTATAGGCGATACCTATAGATGAATGGAGGGAGACGCTGTAGTCCATGCTGCCGAGCGAGTGGAGGGCGTTCACCACTTCCTGGGCGTCATCGCGCTGCTTAGAGAGTTCATCGTAGGCATTTCTCATCTCCATACGCTCGGAATAATCCTCGCTTGCAATAATGGCCAAACGGAGCATACCGAGTTTCTCGTTTATATCGTTAATCTCCTTATTCAGTTCGCCGGCGATATTGTTAAATGCCGCCACGAGGGTGGAGCGGGCGCTGGAGACATCTATTGACGGCGAGGCCACATGGGAGTTCGTGGCGATATGCCCCTCTTTTGAAATCAGGAAGCCGGAACCGAAGCATGTGGCCGGGGTAAGCTCCGACAAATCCACGGTAAGGTTCTCTGGGGAGCCGTCGGCATCAAGCCCTGTGAAATAGAACTCACGTCCACCGCCGAAAGAGAGGGAGTAATAGAACGTGTTCTTTATAAGCACAGTGCCGGAGGCATATTTCGACTCTATCTGCTCGGAACTGAGAGCCTGCCGCTCAACGGTGCCACCCCCACAGGAGGATAGCAATGCCAACGCTATAAGAAGTCCCGGCAACAGGGATAATTTTCTGCAAATGTTCATAATGGTAAGATGTGGTAGGTTAAGAGATTTTCTGAGTGTGCTACACGGTTATTTCTGTTTTTTTGCCCCTGACACCGAATCCTCCTCTATCCCGATAAGGTCAATCACACCGGGTTTGGGGATGATATGGATAAGGAAGCGCTGGTTCTTGGCCTCGTCGTCCTTATTGCGCAGCAGTCCCTCCTGACCGCTGCCGCTAACGATTACCTCGCATTTGTCATCGAAACTGATGCCGTTGCGTTTCCAGAATCGCTTCAACGAATTGGCGCGGTTGAAACTCAGTTCGTCATTGAGCATGTAATCGTCCTTTGACGACTGCCCTTCGATAACGAGGAGATACCTCACGTTGGCATACGAACCCTTGAGGAACTTCTGTATGGAGCGTCCGGCTCGCACAAGCTCGTTCTGCTGGCTCTGCGGAATGTCGTTTATGTTATCGCTCCCTTTTTGGAACTGCACATTGATTTTCAGGATGTGTTTCTTATGCACGGGGTTATACTCGAAGAACTCAGGGTCGATGGCCTCGATAGACTTCTCTATCTGCTTTACCATCTCAAGCTGCTTCTTGGATACCTCCTTCTGTTTCTCCACCTCGTCAATCTTGTTGTTCAGCATCGTGCTGGCAAGCACGAACAGAACGAGCATCACGAAGAAGAGGCTCGTCATCAGGTCGGAATAGCTGGTCCAAAAATATGATTCTTGTTTTCGTGCCATAGCTTATCCGTTTATTTATCCCACTGTGCTCTCGCAGCCTTGATATTATCTTCGGTGGACGGAATAGGGTTCGCGTCAGCCTTTGAAGCGGCCTTGGGCTTCATATCCTCTATCTTCCGGCCTACGTTATGGAGCAGGCTGTCTGTAGCGGCCATGACCGTATCAACCGCTACAATCTCCGCCTCGGACGGCGCGGCTACATCTGCCACAGCCACAGTTTCCGCTTCATCGGAAACGGCATCCTTGCGGTAATTGGCAATATCCATAACCAGGTTGCCTACCGTGGCAGCGGCTATTATGGCAAGGAGCAGGATAAGGCACCAGCGCATCCAGCCGGGCATACGCGAGCCGCCTGCGGCTGCAACAGGCACACCTGCCGCAGAGGTGATAACCCTGCCGCCGTCACGTTGGCCTACATCGCGGAGTGTGCGCGAAATCTGCTTGCCCATCTCGGCATCAGACTTTTCAAGACGCTCTATCATCTTGTCAATCTTGGCGGGGATTGCCGAGATTTCCTCGAGCTTCTCCACCATACGCGGCATCTGCTTAATCTGGTTGGAAAGCTGCTCTGTCTGCTTCTCCATCATACCCTGCATGGCATCCATCTGGTTTATGAAGGCCTCCTGGAGCGATTTCAGACCCTGCTCGCTGTTGGAGGAGAGTGATGCCAGGGCCGACTTCATAACATCGTCAACCGAGATTACGGCAGCCTTGACGGCATCCTGCCTCAACTCTATCTCCTTCATCTGGCTCTTATAGAAGTCGGCCACCACGCCGAGGGCCTCGGAGCGGTCCATATGCTCGTCAAGTTTGTCGTTAAGCTCGCGGACGGCGGTGAGGTAGGACGTCGTGGCATCCATATAGGCGGCGAACCGGTTGAGCGAGTCCATAGACCCGTCAAGCGTGGAGAGAATCTTCACGTTGGCCGAGGCGAGCTTGTTTATGTCGAGTTTCTGAATCTTTTCAAGAATCTCGATCTGTGCCTCGTAAACATCGCCCATATCGCCGAGCTTCTTCTCCATGCGGTCGGTGGTATCGCGGAACGACTCGTTGAAGTGGGTCAGGTTCTGCTGGAGCATGGTTATGGCGTTCACGGCACTGCGTGAGATAACGGGGAGCAGCGTGGTCTGAATCCACGTATAGAAACGGTTCTTGTTCTTTTCAAGCACCGTCTTGCACTGCTTCGATTTCCAAAGACTTATGGTAGTAAATGTGATACCCACCAGGGAGGCGAACATGGCAACGGCCACATCGCTCATAAGCATTTCTATAACGGAATTGTCGAGCTTCGCCATACCGCCGTTGATAGTGATGGCGAGCATACCGATTACAATACCGGCCACCGTGCCCATAAGCCCCATATAGAGAGGTAGTGGGGTCTGCGATGATATTTCAGAGTCCAAAGAATCGCAGTTACGCTCTACTATATCCTTTATGAGGTTGAAATCACTGGCTGCACCCACGTTCTTCTGAAGATATGTGTTTATAGCCACCCTTATATCCACTGATACAGGGTCGTCTGCCTCCTCCATGCGGATAAGCAGATAGTTCGCCGTAGTATTTCGCAGGGCGGTGTAATTGCCCCTGAGTACTTTCTTAAGATCGGAAATCAGGCCGAGGGTCTTGCGGAAGATGAATATCTGGCATATCACCACCCCGGCGATAAATATTATCAACAGGCTCATATGAGTTCTATTATAGCTTTTTCAATTACTTTCCATTTTCCACCCTCGAGGGACACTCGCCCGTTGGCAACCACGGCTATATCCACCGCCCCGGGGGCTATGAGGTTTATGCGGCAGGCGGCGAGGGTGACGTTGCGGTTGTCAATCACATATTGGAGGTCGCGGTTCACCACGGGATAAAACTCCCCTTGGGAGGTATCGCCGGGATGAGTGTGTATCTCATACACGCAGTCATCACTCCATCGCGTAACGGCTTTACGGAGATATTCGCCGGAGGTGTCGCCCTGGGCGTAGTAGATACATGCAGGCACGTTGCTCTGCGGCAGGCAGCGGCTCCGCAAAGAGTCGGCCTCCTCTATGAGGGTATGTTCCCTATCGGTGAGTTGGCGGCACTGTTCCCGGAGGTCGCGACATTCGGCCTGCAACGCCTCCGATTCGCGTGAAAGACTGGCATTGGAATCGCGCAACCGCGATATTTCGGCATCCTTTCTCACAGCCTCCTGACGCAACGCGTCAATGGAATGGTGCAGGCGTGAAATCTCAGCCTCCAGGACCGAGGTGTCCGGCGCAGAGTTGTGGCATCCTTTGCCGTTTGCGAATGATGAAGGAGCATTGCCATGCCGGGAATCATACCACCCGACAACGGAGCGCATCCCTTTGTCAATCACAAGGATGCCAAGCTCATGCGTCACCCGTTGCATAAAGACAGAAAAGGATTCCAGCGCCGAGTGTAGCGCTGAAACCCATTTCTTTTGCTGTGGCCCGTTAGGGGACATATGCAATCAGTTAAGATTTACAATCAGTTTAAGTTTATCACGACGCGGTCGGCGACCATCCATTTCCCGTCAACCTTCTTGGCCTTTCCGGGGGAAAGAACCTCTATGGAGGTGGGATTGGGGGCGATATTGCGTGTCTCGCAGAAAGTGTTGGGGAGATATGTGTCGCGGTTCTCGATGGTTTCCTTCATCTGCGCGGCCGACAATGTGCCGGTGGCAATCGAGAAAGTTGCTGTATCGCTGTCGACGTTCGGTAGGGTAAGTACGAAAATCTTGTCACTGCTTGCTTCCGGCGAAATCTTGAAGAACTCCGGCACAACCGCACCCGCTTTCAGCGTGGCATACAGACGGTAGTCAGTAGGCACAGGTTCGGGTTTCGGCTTCTTAGGGGTCTGATGCACAGGCTGCTGACGCACGGTATTAGTCTGGCTCTGTGACCCCCATGCATTAGCCCCGTAGAGGTCGGTATCATAGGTATTCGTCTGCGCGGCAGGCTTGCTCTTTTTCTGCGCGGCAGGCTGGTTGACTGGTTGCAGATTGGCAAGCAGACTTTGAAGATACGTAACCTGCTGCACAAGCCCTCCTATCCTCCGCTCATTCTCATCCAGGCGCTTCTTCAACGAAAGGTCCCTGAAGAAAGCGATTACGCCGAGAATAGCCAACAAGAAGAGAACGATACTACAGATGATTATCATAGTTTGTGTGGAGCTCACCTCAAGACACATAAATGTATTACAGTCTATCTGATGCTGTAGCATCCTCATTCCTTGAGCAGAAAAAGGAATTGCTATTTCTGCAACCTCTAAATCCTGACTTTCGTCCGGAGTAGCGACAACTTCCTCTTTTTCTGACAGATATGTATTTATCTCTTGGAGGAGGTTCCCCAACTTAAGTTTATACTCCTCCAATGTGTGGAGATAACCATCGGTGGTTATCATTATTACCGGGTACGGGGGATTGGTAAGCTTTTTATAAAGATTTTTGTCGCAGTCGTCAATCAGTTTCTCAGCCCTTTCGGCCAACTCCGGGTTATCCGATATGTTCGGTAAAGCTTTTTCGATGGACAATTGGAGATTCAACACGGTATCAAGCAGATTACTAATCGAATCTGATTGAGCCATAATCTTCTTTACACCCTCAGATTGCCGCAGAATCTCATCCTTATTCTCCAGAAAATATTCAGAGTATTCCTTATGGGTCTTAGGGGCGGTGGGAGCCGGTTGGGTCTGCGCCCCTGCGAAGAGGGCGCAGACCGTCAACAGGCATATCAATGCAAGTTTTCTCATAGGATAGCGGTTGCCAGTTTGTTCAACATTTCAGTTACGGGATAGAAGAACAGGGTGTCCTCTATGGGGCTGTTTTCGTTGAGCAGCTTCATAAAGGTGAGGGCGTTGTTGGCACGAAGCTTGACATCGGCATCGAACATGGCGCGATGCTTCTGCAGGTCGTTGAACGACACGGTGCCGAAGTTGTCCTGTATCTTCTGTTCCTTGGCGAGTTCGAAGAATATGCGGGTGAACTCCTTGATGCTGTCGCTCAGTCCCTCCCAGTCGCGGTCGGAGAGGTCGCAGTACATCTTCTGCCCTACAAACTCCGTCTCCGAGGTGCCGAGCAGGGAGTCGGTCATCTGGTGTATCTGAGGCAGGGGTAGCACATTGTTCATCAGCAGGCCACCCTTGCAGGTGGCTTCCTTGGGTTTGTCGGGGTCAAGGACGATGCGGAAGTAGGTGTGAGGGTAGGGGCGCCCGTTCACCTTCTCGAATATGGCCTTGGTGTATGCGGCAAGCATCTCCACGCCTACCTGCGTCTCTACGCCGAGCACCTGGAGTAGCTTCGAGCCGTTTCCGCTGAAAGCCAGCACGGCGGGCTCCTTGATGTTGCTCCCGGCTTCGCGCTTCGCCTTGATGAAGCGGGCGAGATGGAACATGATGGCCGTATAGAACGCCAGCACGAGGGTCTTGGCCCCCGCCGAGTTCTGGAGCATCTGCATGAAGTCGACCTGGTTGGAGCATTTCGCCGCGATGATGTCGGTATTGTCCTTAAGGCCGAAAAGCATGGCTATGTAGTCGGCCGAGATTCCGGCATTGGCCACATCGTCAAGGATAGCCTTGATGTTGGTAAGGTTATTGGCCTTAAGTACATTGTCTACAACAGGGCGGAAGCGGTTAACAAACCCGTTGCCATGCAACCCGGCAGCCACGAAGCCATCGCCGAGCAGCGAGTTGGCGGCGAAACGGAACGAGGTGATATATGCCGGCTGTCCGTTGGAATCGACAATGAAGGCATCGGACGTACCGCCACCTATATCCACCGTAAGCACATCGACTCCGGCACCGAAGTGGTTCTGATAGTACTGATACGGGGCTACAGACTCCGGCATAGCCTGCAACAGGGCTGTGTTGGGGCCGATGTGCCTCTTATACAGACGCGTCCATATGCCCGAGATATTAGCCACCGTAGCGGCGGGCATACTGGTGGGGTAGAACCAGCGTATGGTTGTCTGGGGGAGATTGCCACCCTCCATAACCACCTTGTTGCGGATGATGTGCATCAGCGAACCGAGGTAACATTCCACCATTGCCGTGATATGGGCATCGTTGGACCATTTGAGATCCGACTTAAGGTCGTTATATGTGGCCGGGGCTATCGTGCCGAAGTAGAAGGGCATATTGCCGGTTATATAGGGCGCGGTAGGTGTTGCCCAATTGGTTGCCTTCTTGTAGGAAAGCAGTGTGCGCATGGGGAAGTGGATGTTGTTTGTTCCGCCGAGCGCTGCGGGGATAGCGTTGTTCTTAAGCGCGATGGCATAAGCCGGGTCAAAGACGGCATCCTCGTTTAGAGTGGCAAGCTGGCGTCCGTCAGCCGTTATATCCAGCGGGCTGGAGGTGTTCTGTCCGGCTATCTTATACTCGATATGGGTGTTGGATGTACCGAAGTCTACGGCAAACTCGAATATGCTGCCTCCGGCCACGCCTCCCCACACGGGAACGGCCAGGCCGCTATATCCCTCGGCGGAAAGTTCGATAACATCGAAATTGCCCGTAACCGACTCCATCGGCATTACAGGGGCGGCGGAGTTAACGCGGTGTCCGGCAGCATCCTGATTGCGGTCGGAGGGTCCCAATGTCGCGGGAACCACCACACCATCATTCGTGAGACACTCCAGACGGGGCTTCCACTGGTCGGACTTGGTCATCAGCCCCACAACATAGTCGGGCTGCACACCGGCCATGAACTTCGTGCGCGGATAGAGGATAATGGTGAAATCCTTGGTCTTTATTGTGCCGTTCTTGGGGTTCATCATCGTATTGTCGGTGATGTAGACCCTTTCGAAAGCTATATAACCGGCGCGTACTGGAATCTTCAGCGACACCTTCACGGCCAGGCCGCCGCCGGGAGCGTTGTCGCAAGTTATGGTGATATCGCGCTTCAGATCTTCAACCGTGAAATAGTCGAAATAGCGGCGCTTCACCGGCAAGAGGAACGAGTGGTCTCCTCCGGCGTTATCTTTAAGATTGCCGTCGAAGAAATCGTTTTTATTAGGATTGCTGTCGGTCTGTATGAGCGTGTCTTCAAGGAAGTCGGTCATAGTCAGATAGGGATAGCGCTTGCCATCGCCCGGGAGGGTACGGCGCTCCATATCGCCCGGATGCAAGGGAACCTCCGTATCGGGATTCCACGTGGCGGTGTTATAACGCCACGGACGTGCGAATTTGTCGGAGGGGAGTACCAACGGGCGGTTGGTGCCTACCTTAGAGGAATTTATGGCGAAATCGCTTGTGGCACCTATATCCACCGGCGCGTTCATACCCAGCTGCACACCGAGAATCTCCACGGGTACGCCCGGCTGGAGTTCGATGGGAACATAGTCGGAAGCCATATTGTTGACGTTCATGGCGTTCACCCGGTTCTGTAGCATATGGTCAAGGCATCCGAACGTAAGGGTCAGATACTGGTTGACCTCCGGGAAACGGGCTGCAAAGCCCGGTATGGCAGACGCCAGGGCATATATCCACGCTATGAAGTCCTTGTCGTTACGGTCTTTCAACGGCAGGAAATCCTTTTTGCCAAACGCCTGGTGGTTGCCGAAAATGATGCGTCCTTGCAGATAGTCGTGGTTGTTGGCCGAGGTATAGAAAAGGCTGGCCGGAGAGGTGGAGCCGATTATAGTCATCGGCGAGGGAGCTCCGGGGCCTATATAACGCAGCATGTAGAGCCCCTGCATCAGGTCGAAGTTGAACTGCGCCCTGTCGGCGGTCATGAACAGTTCGAGAGTCTTGCCCAAAAGCCAGTGGGGGTAGTTGCGCCCCGATGTGAGGGGGGTAAGTTCTCCGGCATCCCATTTCACAATCTCTATCAGCCCGGCATCCTTGAAGGTGTCGAAGTTGAAGAATATCTGTGCCACATCAAGGGCATGCGACACCATTTTGTGATGTATGGTGTTCCCCTCCAGCCCTACGCGGTTAACGAACGCGAAGGCCTCCTTCACCAGGTCCATCCTGGCAAACGGGGAGGGGATGGATGTAATCTCGTTGGTAGCCGTTGCGCCGGCAGGGTCCTCTATAGAGTTGATTATCGGGCCGTTGTACTGGGTTGTAACGCCCCAGCCGCCGAAGCCGTCCAATCCGTTGTTATGAAGTCGGAATATTCTTGACATCAGAGTTTGATTTTGTCGGTTACAACTTTCTTAGTTCCGTAAAGCAGGTGGGCCAGGAATTTGCCTTCGGGCCCTACGCCGTGCTGGTTGGCCTGACGGCTACAGTCTCCCTTGTTGAGGTAGTGGTTGAATAGATCCCAGTTGGAGGCCGACACCATGAATAGCGTTGTTGGCTGAACCCCCTTCACCAGGCCGAATACGTTGCCCGGAGCGGGACCAAGCACGAAGGGTGAGAACCGGCGCGTATGGCGCGGACTGTCCATCCCGGCCAGCCAGTTAAGGAAAGCCATGGTGAATTGCTGCAAGGTGCTATAGAACTGGCCGTTCAGCACCGTGTTGGCATAAGGCTGCAACCATTGCTGCGTGAGTGAGCCCATGAGGGTCTCGGCTATGTATTTGCCTGTGAGGGTGAACTCGGTGAGTTGCCGCGCGGTCTGAAGATAGGTCTGCGGGGCAAGGTCCTTAAGGGTGATAACATCGGTATCGGTGGCGATGCCGAACTCCTTGTAAACCGTAGCGTTGGGATTGGGGAAGGAGGCGTTGGCAAAATCAATGGCTGCCAATGCCGATGCCAGTTCCACGAAATGGGCATCGTTGCGCTGCCCTACGCCGCCATCGTTGTTCTGCTGCTGTCCGCGTGACGGGTCGGCTATATAATAGTGGGCGTTCAATCCTTTGAGGTTCTTCTCGTAGTAGGAGAGGGCAGCCTTGGTCTTGGAGACGAAAGTATCAGAATCGATGGTGGCATCCTCTACCGGCTCTACGTTGAAGTAGGGGAGCACGGTGATGGCTCCGATCTCTGCCGACTGTATCGTGGCTGCATTGGGGATATGCAGGGTGGGGTCTATGATACGCAGGTTCTTAAGGAGCAGGGGGAATCCGCTGGCACCGGTTCCGCCGAATATCGAGCTTATGATGAATATCTTATCGCCGGGGGAGAAGCTGGAAGCGAACTGCATGAACTCCTGCGATGCGGCGAACTGGTTGAGTACCACGCTGCCGATGTTAGGATTGCCGGTGAAGCCGATAGTCATATCGGCGGCCTGGTTGTCGGCCGAGAAAAGCATGTTCACCAAGGCGCGGTTCTCGTCCGAAAGTGAGTCGAACTGCATGTAGCTGCCGAACGTGCTGTTGGTGTTCGCACCCATCGGCATCACATATTCGTTGGTGAATCCCAACTTACGCAGAGGGGTGGAGAAGGCATCGATTTTCGAACCGGGATGATGGCTCAGGGCGGAGTGGAGGGTGGTGTAGCTGTTCATCAGCATCACCGTGTCGGTCTTGTCGCCGCAAGCCGCGTCAGGGTCGATTATTATAGGGATGATTTCCTCGGCGTTGGTCCTGACACCCGCTGCAAGGAGCATCGTCAGGGCTTTGAGGACACGGGAGCCGGTGCCTCCGATGGCAAATATATATAACTTTCCCATATTTGTTAGCTTCTAAAGGGTGACAGGCGGCAGTTGGTGCTGAACCATGTGAGAATCAGGCTGGCGAGGATGAAGAACATTATGCTGACACATAGGTTTGCCAAGGCGAAGTCCATCCACTGAGAGAAGGGGAGAGAGAGCTTGTCATCGCCGGTGAAATATTCTATTACCTCCTCATCTTTGTTGATATCGGCCAATCGGTGATGTACGTAAGCGAACGCAAGGCCGAAATTTATCGCGGCGTTCACACCTAACATTATCAGCCACGACCACCATGCCTTGAAGCGCGGGTGGTTAATGGGCCATATGTAGAAGGCGAAGGCAACTACGAAAGAAACTATAAGCGTGGTGAAACCTATAGCCGGAAAAGAACTTGACAATACAAGTTCATCATCGATGATACAGTTACCCAGAGCTTTGAACACGGGTATTGTCTGGTCACAGAACCAACTGTAAACAGAGGTAAAGAATTCGTTGGTCGTCATAGCGAAAGAAATGTTTTATGTATCAGTTTATGGCCACCTTGAATGTGGCGTATGCTTTCTCGTTATAGAAATCGGCGATGCCCTCCACGAGGCTCTTTATGCCGAAGGTGCGCTGTAATTTTGAATTATAGCCTTTATCGTAGTCCGTACCCTTTGGATCATCGAACTTCTTTTCCCACACGGCTCTATCGCGCAGGGGGGAGAGAAGTGAAATCTCTATAACCGTCCGAGGCAGCACGGAATGGTCGTCCTCGTAAAGAGGCTTTATGGTGAATTTATAATTATATGTGCCTTTATCGGAAACTCCTTTCTCCGACACTTTTTCTATTGATTTTATAGCATATTTCTTATTGCTGCACAAATAATTGGCCTTATTCAAAAGGTAGTCGGTTGATAGTGGGAGGTCGGAAATGTCAGCTAAGAATGAAATCGGAGTCTTCGGTTTGGCATATAGATAATGATAAGGATGGTCGCTCTTCTTCGTCTTATACGGCAGGTAGGCATACCCTTTTATACCCGTCAGGGAGGTTGCTTTTTCCGAGGTCATTATCTTTTCGAGGGAACGGTAGGCATTAGCCAGGATGGAGGCATCGCCGAATAGCCAGATGAAATAGGGGCGCGGGCCGTCGCACTGTATCTTCCCGTTGGTCTTGTTGTAGTAGATGCCGTGGAAGTCGGAGGTAAGGCGGTAGAGCACCACGCCGAAACGCGGGTCTGTCTTGGCCTTGTTCTTTAAGGCGTTGAGCATATCGGTCTGCTGTTTTTCGAGCGCTTTGTCAATATCGGCCGCAGGTTCGGGGGAATACACGCAGTCGCTTACGAACATCGAAATCTCGCCCGAAGGGGTGCGCTTTATCACATCCTCGATGGAGGTCATTATATCGGAGTTGGCGCGGTCGCCCCCGGAGGTAGAGAAATGTCCCGGCCGGGATGCATTGCAGTCGAGCCCCTGCTTGAGGAACTCACGTTTCTTACCCTTGAAAGGGACTATCTCGGAGTTTATATAGTTGAACGATATGGAATCGCCGTTTTGCAAGACATCGGCTGATAGTTGGCCCACCACGCGGTAGACCACTGTCTTGAACCCGGTGTTGCCTGTAACATAGCCGTTCATACTCACAGAGTTCTCCACGAATACATTCAGACGCGAGGCATCTGATGGGTTCTCCTTATAGAACGCGGCATCGCGATCCTTCATTTTTTCCGGGCCTAAACCTAACTCTTCCCTGCATTTCGTACCATCGCAGTTCTGCCCTCCGCAGGAGGTGGTCAGCACACCGGCAATTAACAACGGCAACATCACGAAAGTGAGTGTTTTCATGGAAATGTGATAACGCATATTAGAGGAATATAGATTATGGAATGAGGTTAGGACAACTCGTAAGTGTGTCTTGGTATTTTATGTTAAAGATTTAGCAAAAGTAGTGAAAAAGCATTTATATAAAGCACCCGATTGGTTAAATATAGTTAAACACGCACCTTTTTGCCATACTGTCCGCCTTAGTAAAGATAAGTCGCATCTTACAATGGTAATTTCATAGTGGCCGGATGGTAGTGGCGCCGAAC
>CAJUBM010000066.1 GCA_910584735.1 uncultured Muribaculaceae bacterium | reverse complement strand
AAAGTATCATATAACAGAAGCGGTGTGTCAAAAAAATGAATTTTGACACACCGCCTTTTATAGTGGGATATTGTTTTTAGTGTGCGATGCGAAGGGTGGCCGAGGTGCCACGGCGTTCGATATAGATTTCACCTGCGGAGGGAGCGTTGACGCGTATTCCCTGGAGGTTGAAATATTCCGCAGGCAGGTCGGTTGAATCAATGTCGGCAGACACTTTTTCGAACCCTACGTAATCGGGCAACGGTGCGGCCGGGGTGGTGTCGCGTTCAGGCTCAATGTCGGTGCCTTCGGTGGTAAAGTCGCCGAAATGACCTTTTAACCAATTGATTTTCCCTTCGAGATGGTTTACCACTCGGTTACGGCGCGATACCATGTCGGAATTGTCGCATACTTCCTGGCCTCCGTCAGGCACCTGTTGGCCGGCCCAGCGGATACGGTCGGATTTGGCGGCAGCGGATATATGCGATACGTAGCTGTCTATGTCGTCAATCAGCCCGTTGTAACGAGTGGACATGAACCATAGCCATGTACGACGCACCTTTTCATTGAAGGTGTCGTTGGTGCGTATAGAGGGGATCCAGGTGTTCCCGTAGGCGTCATGGTCGTAAAGGAAGCCGTCGGTTGGCCCGGAATAGGCGTTGCCGCAGTCCCAAAGAGGGGAGAAATGCCATTTTTGGTCTGCCCCGTGGTCGCGGAACAGATAGGTCGAACCATGGTATGATTCGGTGTGGCTGATGATTTCCTCCACTATATAATAGCGTGCCGCATCGTCAAGGTCGAGATAGCGCCACAGTTCATCGCTGTTGGCTCCTACGGCATCATTCATTGCTGTGAACTGGTCGGTGACGAATCTGCGTTGTTCGGGGGAATATACCTCAGGAGTGTCGAATGTGATGCGGAGCAGGTCAAGGTACTGGTCGGACACGCAGCTTTTCTCATCCATCTGAATCTGGTTCTCCTCATCGTAGTTGTCAAGTTCCACGAGGTAGCCTCCCGAGATAAGTGACGGGTCGGAAACGTTGTCGTCAAGTTCCGTGATGTTTATGCGGTCTTTTTCGATGCGTATTGACTCCGTGAGGAAGTAAAGGCCGCGATAGTCGCCGTTTATCACAACCTCCACAGGCTGTTGGGCGGGCGTCCAGGGAAGCCCTATGCGTCTGCCGAGGTTGAACCCGGTGAAATTTCGCAGATAGCCGTGGCTGTCATCGGCATGTGCCAGCAGGGCGAAATGCTTGCTCTTGGTCATGCCGAGCATTTTTTGCTTTTCTCCGAGTTTGAGTTTGAATGGCTTTTTTGAGAAACCTCGGCGCGTCCAGTTGCCACGAGCCTTGATTTCTAACGGGAGCGGTTCGGCTTCGCTGCCGATTGATTTTGCTCCCTCCTCTTCCATCCATGAGCAGCCGTTGAGGTCAAGCCAATATTCGGCCTGGAAATAGTTTTTGTGATCGAGGTCTTTTGATATGATTTCGTTGTTGAACGAGCCGTCCTCATTGCGGACGTTGATATAGAGCACGGGCAGAGTCCCTGAGATTCCCACGACTTCGGGCGTCTTTCCGTTAACAATGAAGTTTATGTTGGTGCTTCCCTGCCGGTTGAGTTGGAATGTAATGGTGAGGTCTGTCATGCCGCCGGAGGAGAAGTTGGCACCATTCTGCTTCCCTATAACCGTGATGCTTTCGGAAATCACCACTTCGCCGTTCACCTGGGAATCGCCCCCGTAGTTGAGGGTCCAGTCATCATTGGTAATCTTAAATTGTTTTGAAGCCGGGAGGTTGTCGACATGCAGGGTATAAGTTTCCCCCTCGCGGGTGAACTTGTAATCGGAAGAGAAACTCCATTGGTCTTGTATGAAATCACCTGTGAGGTACATCACCGGATACCCTTCGCCGTCAGTCTCTGCGGCATGCATCGTCATGCCGCAGGCCATGCCTATGCATGCCGCCAGCACGAATTTGATTCGTTTCATGGATATAAAATAGAATGAAGTAAGATAATTACATAGCAACTTTGCGGATAAATCCGCAAATTTATCCGCAAAGTTATGCATTTGTCCCGATGCTACCAAATGCAGCCGTAAATCTCTTTACGTTTTAATGCCGGAGGTGTATCGGGAGTTATATATGGGATACTATGGGTTTTATGATGCTGAGAGTTCAAATATGATATGGCGTAGGTAAGGGTGGGACGGAGTGACAAGCTGTGATGGGAATGAGGGTTGGTTCGGGGCGTCCGGGAATCCTTGACATTCTATGGCGATGGCACAGTAGTCGCTATATTCCGCGCCATCCTTTCCAAGAGGAGAGCCGGTGAGCCAGTTGCCTGTATAGACTTGCGCGGCAGGCTGGTCGGTGAGGATATCGAGTCTGCGCCCTGATTCAGGGTCACGCAATGTGGCTATATGATGGATGTTTCCGTCAAAACTGTCGGCTACCCAGCAGTTATCGTAGCCTTTGCCGTAACGTAGGGCTTGGAAATCCGCATTTATGTCGCGGCCTACAGGTTTGGGGTGAGTGAAATCCATCGGTGTTCCGGCCACCGGGGACAATTCCCCCGTCGGCACAAGGGTGGAGTCGGTAGGGAGCCATCGCGAACATTCCAATGTCAGTTCGTGGGACATGGCGGCATCTCTCCCGGCATTGTGTCCGGCGAGGTTCCAATAGGTATGGTTGGTGAGGTTTGCAACTGTGTCGCGGTCGGTCGTGGCTTCGTAGGTTATAGTCAGACGGCATTGGTCATCCCACTTGTAAGTTACCTTCGCTGAAAGTACACCGGGATAGCCGGAATCCCCGTCAGGACTTTCAAGGGAAAAGACTACGGTATCATCATTGAGTGTCTCGCCATGCCATATTTGGTTCTGGAAACCATCCGGGCCTCCGTGCAGATGGTTGGGGCCGTTGTTAATTGGCAGACGGTATTCATTATTATCTATGCACAGGCGCCCTGCGGCGATGCGGTTAGCATACCTGCCGGGCGTCTTGCCGGCGCATGGGCCGTCGCCGATATAGCTTGCAGCATCAGAATAGCCGATAACCACATCTGCCCGCTTTCCATCGCGGTCTGGGACTTCTAATGATATTATCCCCGCTCCGAGTTCGGATAGCACTACCCGCGCTCCCTCATTGTTCGTTATGGTGAAATATGTTATCCGGCCTATGGGAGTGGCCATTGTCTGACGTTCGATTTTCATGAAATTATAGCGTGTTTGGAAACGATATGACAAAAGTACGAAAAATTCGCATTGTCGGTAAAAAAACTTACCTTTGTATTGGAATTTTAGTACAAGCGTATGTCAATGAGCCAGCAGAAAGAAATATCGGTGAGTGCGGGGGAGTATATCGAAGTGGTGCTTCCCCTGCCGCTCCATGCCACGTTCACCTACCGTGTGCCGCCGCAGATGCGTGGTGGCGCAGGTGTAGGCCACAGGGTGATAGTGCCTTTCGGACGGAAGAAGTTCTACACTGGCATTGTTGCCGGAATGGTGGCAAGGGCGCCTGAGGGGATAGAGGTGCGTGACATTGCAATGACGCTGGACTCCGCTCCGATAATAAGGCATCCGCAGATGCGGCTTTGGGAATGGCTTGCCGATTATTATCTTTGCGCGGTCGGGGACGTCTACAAGGCTGCCGTGCCTGCGGGGTTGAAGATAGAGAGTGAGACTTTCGTAGAACTGAATCCCGATTATGAGCAGGGCGAGGAGATTTTCTCAAACGAGCATTATGTGGCCGTAACCCAGTTGTTGCAGCATGAGGGGCATATGACGGTTGCGGAGATTGTGAAACGTCTTGACCGCCATGGTACGCAGGCCGTTGTGAACCGGCTTATAAATTCCGGCGCTATTATTGTATCGGAAAAATTAGTGGAGCGGTATCGCACAAAGAAGGAGAGTTTCGTTCGTATTGTCGGAGGGACATCGGGGGTTGCGGCCGCGTTTGCTTTGGCCAAGGGGGCCAAGAAACAGGAGACCCTTCTGTTGGCTTTGGCCGAGTTGTCGGGGGTGCATCGCGGGGATGTCAGGGAGGTTTCCCGGGCAGATTTGCTTGGACGCGCGCAGGTGTCTCCGGCCATTCTTAAGGCTCTTGAGAAGAAAGGGGCTGTGGAGATTTACGAGAAAGAGATAAACCGCTTCAGATATGAGGGAGTGGCCGGAGGAGCGCTTCCCCTCCTTAGCGCGGCTCAGCAGGAGGCTCTTGACGGCATACATAAATCTTGGTTTGAAAAGGATGTGACGTTGCTCCACGGGGTAACCTCATCGGGAAAGACCGAAATCTATATACACATTATAAACTATGTGATGGGACGTGGCGACCAGGCGTTGTACCTCGTCCCGGAGATTGCCCTTACCACACAGCTTACACGGCGTCTGCAAGAGGTGTTCGGCGACAAGGTGGTGATTTATCATTCCAAATTCTCCGACAATGAGAGGGTGGATATATGGAAGAAACTGCTCTCATCCTCCGAACCATGTGTCGTTATCGGGGCGCGTTCGTCAGTGTTCCTCCCTTTTGCCAAACTCGGGGTGGTGATTGTGGACGAAGAGCATGAGACGAGTTATAAGCAGTTTGACCCGGCTCCGCGTTATAATGCCCGTGATGCGGCTGTCGTTCTTGCCCGTATGCACGGGGCAAAGACTCTTTTGGGATCAGCCACCCCGGCGGTGGAGACATTCTATAAGGCCACGACCGGCAAGTTCGGACTTGTACAACTCAACGAGCGTTATGGCGAGAATGTGTCACTCCCCGCGATGCGCACCATAGATATGAAGCAGGCCCGGAAATCCCGGGAGACAGACGGGGCTCTCGCTTTCGCGTCGATAGCGGCTGCCCGGCAAAGCCTCAAAGAGGGGCGGCAGGTTATCTTTTTCCAGAACCGCCGGGGGTATGCGCCGATAGCCCGCTGCAAGCAGTGTGCGTGGACTCCTAAATGCGACCAGTGTGACGTGGCTCTGACCTACCACCGCAATCTGAACCAGCTTCGTTGTCATTACTGCGGGGCGGTATATCAGTTGCCGCAGGTGTGTCCTCAGTGTAAGGAGCCTGCCATCGAGGTGCTGGGATATGGCACGGAGCGTGTGGAGGACGAGGTATCAAGAATCTTCCCGGAAGCAAAGATTCTGAGGATGGATCTGGATTCCACCCGCAATAAAGATTCCTACGGTCATATCATCGATGAGTTCTCCCGCCATAAGGCTGATATGCTGGTCGGTACCCAGATGGTCACCAAAGGACTGGACTTCGAGGGAGTGGAGACTGTGTGTGTGGTGAGCGCCGATTCGTTAATCAACCTGCCCGATTTCAGGTCGGCGGAGAGGGCGTTCAATATGCTGGAACAGGTGTCCGGGCGCGCTGGACGCCGTGACGGCCAGAAAGGGCGTGTCCTGATTCAGACTTATAATCCCGCCCATCCCGTTTTGGCCTATGTGCTTGCGCATGATTATCAAGGGTTTTATGATTATGAGATACGCGAACGGCAGCGCTATTTCTATCCCCCCTTCTGCCGGATTGTCTATATGTACGTGAAACATCGCGATGCAGCTGCGTTGCGTCTTATCGCCGACAACTATGCCGGACGTCTGCGCGAGCTTTTGGGGCAGCGTGTGCTCGGTCCGCAGGAGCCTGCCGTGGCGCGCGTGCAGGGGTTGTATATAAGGCGTATAGTGCTTAAGATAGAGCCGGAGGTATCGATGTCCGATGTAAAGAACCTCCTGAGGCAGACTTATGTAGAGATGCACTCTCTTCCATCAATGAAGAGCGCCGTGGTGTATTACGATGTAGATCCGCAATAGCAGCCGGTATCAATTCGGATGATTGGAACGGATTATTGAAATCTTTTGCTTAAATTTGCAACATGCACCCGGTGGTATCGTAAACCGGGGATATAGACCATGAAAAACTGAGAATCCTATCAATATGGATGAACGAAAATATACGGTCGGAATTGATATAGGCGGCACCAATACCGTTATCGGTATGGTGGCGGATACAGGTAGTATCGTTGACTGTGTGAAGATTCCGACTGTCGGCCACGCTTCCCCTGAGACCTTTGTAGGATGTATCGCGGCTGAAATAGAAAAGTTGGTGAATAGACTTCCTGCGCAAAGCATTGTGGCCGGAATCGGGGTCGGGGTGCCGTGTGCCAACGCCGAAACGGGCCTTGTCGAGGGCGCGGCAAACCTGCCGTGGCCTAATTTCCCGTTGGTAAGACTTATGGAAGATGCCGCCGGTATGCCGACATTCATCACCAATGATGCCAATGCGGCTGCTATAGGCGAGATGACCTACGGTGTGGCGCAGGGACTTGATAATTTTATAATGCTGACACTCGGTACCGGCGTCGGAGCCGGGATAGTGGTTGACGGCCATCTGCTGTCGGGGAGCCGTGGATATGCCGGTGAACTCGGACACATGGTATTCCCTTTCGCCGCCGACCGAATGTGTGCCTGTGGACGACGGGGCTGTCTACAGACGGTTTCCTCGGCCGGAGGGGTAGTGGAGACTGCCCGGAGGTTGCTTGATTCCGAGGCAATACCCTCCTCCCTTAGAGATATAGACAGGGATGCTCTGTCGGCACGGGATATAGGCCGGGCGGCTGAGAAGAATGACGCGCTGGCTTTGGAGGTATTCCGATTCACGGGCGATGCAATAGGCACGGCATGTGCTTCATTTGCAGCCTTCTCCGACCCTGATGCCATAATACTTTTCGGCGGCGTGGCCGGGGCTGCCCGGTTTATGGTCGATGCCATGCGTGAGGCATTGGAGCGTGAGGCTCTGTACGTTTATAAAGGACGAATCAGGATATTGACCTCCTCTCTTCCGGAGGCGGATGCCGCCCTGTTGGGTGCGGCATCGCTTCCGTTACATTATGAAAAAAAGAATGTAAAAAAGGATGAATAAGATTGCTTTGGCCACGGCCCTCCTTATGGCCGGTGGCGGTATGATGTCGCCGGTGGCTTGTGCCTCATCGGCCTACACCCCGTCTGAGGAGGTGCGCCGCTCTCAGGAGGAATTTTCTAATGAGCGTTTCGGTATATTCATCCATTGGGGGATATACAGTATGTTCGGCCAGGGGGAGTGGTATCTGAACTACGGCCCGAAAGCCGATGAATATGCCAAGGCGGCAAAAGGTTTCTACCCTATAGACTTCGATGCCGAGGAGTGGGCGAAAGCGATTAAGGATTCCGGGGCCGGATATGTGACATTCACATCGCGCCATCATGACGGGTTTTCGATGTTCCACACCGCCCTGAGCGATTATAACATAGTGGACGCCACACCTTTCAAACGCGATGTACTTAAGGAACTCTCGGAGGCATGTCAGAGAAATGACCTTGCCCTGCATCTTTATTATTCCCATATAGACTGGACGCGGCCGGACTATCCTCAGGGGCGCACGGGGCATACCACCGGGCGCGATTCCACATATTCCGACTGGCCGGGATATTATAAGTTCATGAACGGCCAGCTTACCGAACTACTGACCAACTACGGGCCGATAAGGGCTATATGGTTTGACGGATGGTGGGATCACGATGAGGATGCCGTGCCGTTCGATTGGCAGCTTGACGACCAGTATGCCCTTGTACACAGCCTTCAGCCGGGTACGATGGTGGCAAACAATCATCATCAGGATGTATTTCCGGGAGAGGATATTCAGATTTTCGAACGGGATCTTCCCGGAGAGAACACTGTAGGCTATTCCGGGCAGCAGATAAGCCGTCTGCCGTTGGAGACGTGCAACACGATGAACGGTATGTGGGGCTACAAGGTCGTCGATACCAATTATAAGGACTCCAAGACCCTGATACAGTATCTGGTGAAAGCCGCAGGCCTTGGGGCAAACCTGTTGCTTAATATCGGGCCGCAGCCTAACGGCGAACTACCGGCGGCATCGTTGGAACGACTAAAAGATATGGGTATATGGCTCAGGGCTAACGGGGAGACAATCTACGGTACGGAAGGCGCTCCGTTCGTGGCACAGGAGTGGGGTACGGCCACCTGTAAAGGAAACCGCATGTTTGTCCACATACTTTCACCGGGGGTGACAGAGGTATATATTCCCACCACCATGAAGGTGAAGAAGGCGTTTACGTTCGCCGGCAAAGAGAAAGTGAGATACACCACAGATAAGGACGGCGTAACGCTCCACCTTGCATCCCCGGGCTCGGTGATAGCCGGGCATGACGGTATTGACTATATTGTTGAACTCGAAGTGAGAAAATAATTGCCCGGATGAAACTTGAAATATGTTGCGGCGATATAGAGAGCCTTAAGGGTGCGAAAGAGGGTGGCGCGAGCCGGATAGAACTTTGCTCTTCTCTGTCGGAAGGGGGGCTTACCCCTTCGCTTGGGTTGATTAGAAGTGCTGTAAGGCTTGGTTTTCCCGAGATAAATGTGCTGATAAGGCCGCGAGGGGGGGACTTCCTATATAGCGAAGATGAGATTGGTCTGATAGCGGAGGATGCCGCTACCGCTGTGGCCGAGGGTGCTACCGGCATAGTGATAGGCATGCTGACTCCCTCCGGTGATGTCGATGCCGAGGCATTGCGTCACGTCATGGAGAAAGCAAAAGCCTCCTCCGTCACATTCCATCGCGCTTTCGATTTGTGCCGCAATCCGATGCAGGCACTTGAAGATGTGGTGGGGGCCGGATGTACGGCGCTGCTGACCTCCGGGCTTGCTTCTTCGGCACCTGCCGGGGCGCAGATGATAAAGACGTTGGTCGATGCTGCCGCCGGACGTCTCCTTGTTATGGCCGGAGCCGGAATCAATGTGGAGAATTGCGAATCACTTATTCAGGCTACGGGAGTAGGGGCGGTGCATACAACCGCCCGTGAATCGCGTCCGAGCGGTATGCTCTTCCGTCATGGGGGTGTGAATATGGGGCTTCCCGGTCAGGATGAGTATGAGGTTAAAACCACGTCGCCTCATATGGTCCGGCAACTTTTGGGAATAACATCCCGCTATTAGTAATCGCAGATACAATGCTCATAATCAAGAAAATATAAATCTAACCATGAAACGTTTTTTTATCCCGGTGTTTGCCGCCGGTTGTCTTTTGTCCTCTGTTGTGGTTTCGGCTGTCACAGCGCTCCCTTCCTCCTCGGTTGACAAGGCTTTTTACGAGAGGCTTGACAGTATGGTGGTCAAGGATGAGCTTTCGGGATTGCTGGCATCCGACTCCTTGGATGAACGTCAGAAAGAGGCTCTGAAATTCCTCTATGCCTACATGTCTCTTCCCGACATCGCTTCATATCCGGCCTCATATTATATGGAGAATATAAATTCGTCCCTGAAGGCACGTGATGAGATGGATTGGGGTCACCGGGTGCCTGACCGCGAATGGCTACACTTCGTGTTGCCGGTCAGAATCAATAATGAAAACCTTGATATGTCGCGCCCGGCGTTCTATGCCGAATTAAAGGAGCGTGTCAAAGGTCTTTCAATGGAGGATGCTATTCTGGAGGTCAACCATTGGTGTCACGAGAAAGTTACTTATAAGCCCTCAGATGCGCGTACCTCCTCGCCACTATCTTCGATAAGTCAGGCCATAGGTCGTTGCGGAGAGGAGTCGACATTCACTGTTGCCGCATTGCGGTCTGTCGGAATCCCGGCCCGCCAGGTATATACCCCGCGATGGGCGCATACCGACGACAACCATGCCTGGGTAGAGGCATGGGCCGATGGCCGATGGCACTTTATCGGGGCTTGTGAGCCCGAGCCTGTGCTTGACCTTGCATGGTTCAACGCACCCGCCTCAAGGGGGATGATTATGAACACCAATGTGTTCGGCGATTATGACGGCCCGGAGGAAGTGTTGTGGAAACATCCCTTGGTGACACGTATAAATGTAACATCAAACTATGCCCCGGTCCACCAGATTGATGTAGAGGTATCAGACACTCAAGGCAACCGGGTAAAAGATGCCACTGTTAATTTCTGCCTGTACAATTATGCGGAATATTATCCCGTGGCATCAAAAAAATCGGGTGAGGATGGCCGGGCGTCCCTTTTGGCAGGAAAAGGGGATATGGTGGTATGGGCATCTGACGGTAATAATTATGGTTTTGCCAAGGCTAAGGCGAGCGATAATTCGGTCGTGAAAATCGTCCTTGATAAGAATGTGGCACATTCATCTACATCTACGTTTGACCTGACGCCCCCTCCCGGCGGCGTTACCATACCCGAACCTGATGCCGCGCAAAAGGCTGCTAATATTAAGAGGCTGGCTTACGAGGACTCTATAAGGCATGCCTATATGGCAACATTCGCCACAGAGGAACAGGCGCGGGAATTAGCCCGTGAACTCGGTGTGGACGCCGATGTCCTGGCCCGTACGCTTGTAGAATCGCGTGGCAACCACGGCTCTATAATCGAATGTCTGAAAGGATTGGAGGCTCCGGCACGGGGCAAGGCGTTGGATTTATTGATGTCGGTTAGTGAGAAAGACCGGCGCGACATCCCTATGGAGGTGGTCGTTGATAATATTAAATTTACGCCGGAACGCCCGGCCACAATGGAGGCGGATATCTATAATAGATATGTATTAAATCCGCGAGTGGAGAATGAAGGACTGGTGCCGTATAAACAATATCTGTCGGGGTTGTTCCCGGAGGCTGAGGCTGTAAGTATGCGGGAAAATCCACAGATTCTTGCCGATTGGATTGATGCGAATATAGTTATGGATGTCAATGAGAACCCTCAGAATCTGCGAATGAACCCTATGGCCGTCTATAAGGCCGGAAAAGGAAACCCGGTTTCGCGTAATATGATTTTCGTAGCCGTTGCAAGGAGCATCGGCATCCCCGCGCGTATTGACCCCGTAACAGCAAAGACGCAGTATGCCTCTTCCGATGGAAGCGGATGGCATGATGTCTCATTCGGAGCAACCGGCCGAGGGGGCGAGGGCGTGTCTGCGGGTCTTGAAAAGGGGATGTTGCAATTGGATTTCAGCCCTGAAGGGTATGTGGTGGACCCTAAATATTATTCCTCATTCAGCATCTCAAAGATAGAGGACGGCCTGCCCCGTCTGTTGGAATATGACGAGGGGGAAAGCTACAGCACGTTGTTCCGCCAGCCTGTCGCTCTTGATGCCGGGAGCTATATACTCGTAACGGGCCAGCGGCTTGCCAACGGGGGTGTCCTGGCAGAGAATACGATTTTCACAATCAAGCCTGGCGCTACTACCGTTCTTCCGCTGCATATACGTCAGGATTCCTCGGCAGTGTCGGTTATAGGCGCGTTGAACGCCGAAAATATCTATCACGATTTATCGGAAGATGCCGACAAAAGCATCCTTTCCACCACCGGGCGTGGCTATTATATCCTCGGTATTATAGCTCCCAACCATGAGCCGTCGGCCCATGCGCTCAATGATATTGCCGCAGTGAAGACGCAGTTGGAAGATGCGGGAAATCGGATTGTGGTGCTTTTTGGATCGGAAGGAGATGCCTCATCATTCCGCCGGGAGCTTTTTAAGAACCTCCCGTCAACACTCTGTTTCGGAGTTGACAAAGATAATGTGTCGCTCAACGAAATCAGAGAGTCTCTTCATCTTGGTAACCCTGATTACCCGGTGTTTGTGATAGCGGACTCGTTCAACCGCATTGTGTTCGTTTCCTCAGGCTATACCATCGGGCTGGGTGAGCAGCTTTTGCAGACGCTTTCAAAAATAGGGGATTAGCAATATTCCTTCACCCTTGTTCATGAAAAGAGATACGGAAAAACGGATGTCGGAGAATGAGAATTAATCACTTTCCGACATCCGTATTATAATCCGATGGTATCTCCTCCGATTTTTGGGAAATTATTTGGAGGAATAAAGTAAGGTTTGTAAATTTGCGCGAAGAATGGGGTAGCTGTCCAACGCATACGATTTTTCGATATGTGGCAGGCGGTAGCCCCTACCGTGAAAAACAGCAAATTATTCTTATAACCGATTATCATGGCAGATAACAAAGAAAAACTGTTCTCCCAGTTTCCGCCGGTGAGCTATGAGACATGGCGCGCCAAGGTGGACGCCGACCTCAAAGGCGTACCGTTCGACAAGAAACTGGTATGGCGCACCAACGAGGGTTTCTCGGTGCAGCCGATGTATCAGCGCGCTGATATTGAGGATTTCAAGACCCTCAACTCCCTCCCCGGGGAATTTCCCTATATACGTGGTACGCGTGACAACAACCACTGGCTTACCCGTCAGGAAATCATCGCTACCGAAGCTGGCGAGGCCAATGCCACAGCCCGCGAGGTGCTTGAAAGGGGTGTGAACGCACTTGGTTTCAAGGTTAAGGAGCCCAGCCGCCAGACTGTCGAGACCCTTCTTGAGGGCATCGATCTGGAGAAAGTGGAGGTGAATTTCTCTACTTGCCCGCGCAAGGCTCTTGATTTGGCAAAGGCTCTCGTAGAGGTGCTTAAAGAAAAGAAAGCCGAGTCCGTTTTCCACGGTTCCATAGATTATAATCCGCTCAAACCTGCTTTCCGTCACGGGGCAGAGATAAATGCCGAGGCTGTTGCCGCTACGGCAAAGGAACTTATAGAGGCTGTAAAAGATGTGCCGGCGCTGCGTGTGCTGGGTGTTGACTCTGTGATGTTCAACAATGCCGGTGCATATATATTCCAGGAACTGGGATATGCTCTTAGCTGGGGCGCACAGTGGCTGACCCTCCTCACTGAGGCCGGTGTGGAAGCCGGAGAAGTGGCCCGCCGTGTGAAATTCAACATGGGTGTCTCCTCCAATTATTTCATGGAACTCGCCAAGTTCCGCGCAGCACGTATGCTTTGGGCTCAGATTGTGGAACAATACAAGCCTGCATCGAAAGATGACTGCAAGATGATGTGCCACGCTGCGACTTCGCGTTTCAACCAGACGCTGTTCGATGCGCATGTGAACCTGCTCCGTAGCCAGACTGAGGCTATGTCGGCAGCCCTGGCCGGGGTGGACTCAATAACGGTGACCCCGTTCGATGCCCCCTTCAAGACCCCCGATGAGTTCTCCGAGCGTATCGCCCGCAACCAGCAGCTCCTTCTAAAAGAGGAGAGCCACCTTGACAAAGTTGCCGACCCCGCAGGCGGTTCGTACTACGTCGAGACCCTTACCGTGTCGCTGGCACGTGAGGCATGGAAGCTGTTCCTTGAAGTTGACGAGAAAGGCGGTTTCTTCGCATGTGTGAACTCTGCCGAGGTGCAGGGCGCTGTGAATGCTTCCTGCCGCAAACGCCACGATGATATGGCACGGCGCAAAGAGATTCTCCTTGGGACGAACCAGTTCCCCAACTTCAACGAGTTCGCTGCCGAGAAAATCGAGGCCGGTTCCTCCGCTGCCGCCGAGGAATGTAAGGTTGAAGGCAAAGAGGAAGAAAAGGGCTGTGGCTGCGGAAATGGCAACGCCTGCTCTACCGATGAGACCCGCAAGCTGTGTGACACCCGTATGGCAAGCGATTTCGAATTGCTGCGTCTACAGACCGAGGCTGCTTCGAACCGTCCCAAAGCCTTTATGCTCACTATCGGTAACCTTGCCATGCGTCTTGCCCGCGCACAGTTCTCATCGAACTTCTTCGGCTGCGCAGGTTACGAGATTCTTGACAATATCGGTTTCAAGACCGTCCAGGAGGGTATAGATGCCGCCATGGAGAAAGGTGCGGACATTGTTATTCTTTGCTCCTCCGATGACGAATATGCCCAGTATGCGCCTGAGGCGTTCAAGCTGCTTGACGGCCGCGCTGAATTCGTAGTTGCCGGCGCTCCGGCCTGCACTGATGACCTGAAGGCTCTCGGGATAAATAACTTTATCCATGTGCGCAGCAACGTACTCGAGACCCTCCGTGGCTTCAACGAACGACTTCTCAAGAAATAACCTTTTCCAGCCATGAAACCTGAATTTAAAAACATAGATATTATAGCCGACGCCTTCGGCCCCGCCAAGGCGCCCGCAACCTCCGGCGAGGACTGGGTTACCCCGGAACTGATTCCTGTTAAGCCGGTATATACCCGTGCCGACCTTGAGGGCATGGAGCATCTTGACTACGTGGCAGGTCTGCCCCCCTTCCTGCGCGGCCCGTACAGCGGTATGTACGCCATCCGCCCTTGGACCATCCGTCAGTATGCCGGATTCTCAACCGCTGCTGAATCGAACGCGTTCTACCGTCGTAACCTTGCCTCCGGACAGAAGGGTCTGTCAGTGGCCTTCGACCTTGCCACACACCGTGGCTATGACGCTGACCATCCCCGTGTTGTCGGCGACGTAGGTAAGGCCGGTGTTTCCATATGCTCGATTGAGGATATGAAGGTGCTCTTCGATGGCATACCCCTGAACAAAATGTCTGTGTCGATGACCATGAACGGCGCCGTACTTCCCGTACTCGCTTTCTATATCAACGCCGGACTTGAACAGGGTGCCAAACTTGAAGAGATGGCGGGTACCATACAGAACGATATTCTGAAGGAGTTCATGGTGCGTAACACCTATATATATCCTCCCGAGTTCTCGATGCGTATAATCGCCGACATCTTCGAGTATACCTCGCAGAACATGCCTAAGTTCAACTCGATTTCAATCTCGGGCTACCATATGCAGGAGGCCGGTGCGACATGCGATATCGAGTTGGCCTACACGCTTGCCGACGGTCTGGAATACCTTCGCGCAGGTGTGAACGCCGGCATGGATATCGACTCTTTCGCTCCCCGTCTGAGCTTCTTCTGGGCCATCGGCATGAATTTCTTTATGGAGGTTGCCAAGATGCGCGCCGCCCGTATGCTTTGGGCTAAGATTGTAAGCCAGTTCAACCCGAAGAATCCCAAGTCGCTGGCGCTGCGTACTCACTCGCAGACCTCCGGCTGGTCGCTTACCGAGCAGGATCCCTTCAACAACGTGGGACGTACATGTATCGAGGCTATGGGTGCCGCCCTCGGCCACACGCAGAGTCTCCACACCAATGCTCTTGACGAGGCTATTGCCCTTCCTACGGACTTCTCAGCACGTATCGCGCGTAACACGCAGATATATATCCAGGAGGAGACCTACGTATGCAAGGAGATTGACCCGTGGGCAGGTTCGTATTATGTTGAATCTCTTACCAACGAGATTGCACACCGTGCATGGGAGCATATCCAGGAAATCGAGAAACTCGGCGGTATGGCCAAGGCTATCGAGACCGGGCTTCCCAAACTCCGTATCGAGGAGGCTGCCGCCCGCACACAGGCTCGTATTGACTCAGGGCGCCAGACCATCGTGGGTATCAACAAGTACCGTCTCGAGCATGAGGATCCCATCGATATTCTTGAGATTGACAATACAGAGGTGCGCCATTCGCAGATTGAGCGCCTGAACGAGCTTAAGGCTGACCGTGACGAAGAGGCCGTAAAGAAAGCGCTTGCCGCAATCACGGAATGTGTACGTACAAAGGAGGGCAACCTTCTTGACCTTGCCGTGAAAGCTGCCGGTCTGCGTGCCACTCTCGGTGAAATATCAGATGCCTGCGAGGATGTCGTAGGACGTTATAAAGCTGTAATCCGTACTATATCAGGCGTGTATTCTAACGAAACCAAGAACGATCCCGACTTCATCCGCGCCCAGCAGATGGTCGAAGACTTCGCAAAGCGCGAAGGTCGTCAGCCGCGTATCATGATTGCCAAGATGGGCCAGGACGGTCACGACCGTGGAGCCAAGGTTGTAGCTACAGGTTACGCCGACTGCGGTTTCGACGTGGATATGGGCCCGTTGTTCCAGACTCCGGAAGAGGCTGCCCGCCAGGCAGTGGAGAACGATGTGCACGTGCTGGGTGTATCATCTCTGGCTGCCGGTCATAAGACCCTTGTACCCCAGGTTATCGAAGAACTAAAGAAACTCGGTCGTGAGGATATCATAGTGATTGCCGGCGGCGTTATCCCCGCGCAGGATTACGACTTCCTCTATAAAGCCGGTGTGGCTGCAATCTTCGGCCCCGGCACACGTATCCCCACTGCCGCGATACGTATGATTGAGATTCTTAATGGCGAAGAGGCTTGATGCCATTAGCCATTTGGTTATTATAAGAACCGTCAGGGCTTTCCGTTCGCGGATGCCCTGACGGCTTACTTTAATTGTTAGATTATACTCCCTGACGATAAGGCTATGAAAATCGGAATCATATATGTGGGTATAGGGCGTTATGTACGTCTTTGGGATGGGTTCTATAAATCTTGTGAACTGCATTTCATCCCCGAAGCACAGAAAGATTATTTTGTGTTCACCGATGGCACATTGCCTAAGGCGCCTAACGTGCATACCGTGGCATGGCCTGACGAGGGATGGCCGGCGGTTGCTCTCAACCGCTATAAGATGATAAATTTCATCCGCAGGCGTCTGGAATTATACGATTATATTTTCTTTTTCAACTAGTAGTGGTGCGATAAAAATCTTACCACTGTTATTAAAATATTAATATTTA
>CAJUBM010000065.1 GCA_910584735.1 uncultured Muribaculaceae bacterium | reverse complement strand
CGGCGCCACTACCATCCGGCTGCACTAAAGTTACTTCGGATAATGTTTTTTTGAGGACGTTTATGTGAATTTTGACGCTCTCTTTTGCTTGCTGGGCGGTCAGTTGCGCATTATGGGCCAGCGATAGTTGCGGAGTTCGGCTACAAGCTCCGCCTCCCGGCCATCGAGATAAGAGTTGAGCAGGGCGTGGAAGCGGCCTGAGTGGTTCATCTCCAGCAGGTGGGCCAGTTCGTGGTATATCACGTAATCGCGCAGATGTGCCGGCAGGAACACCAGTACGTAGCTGAGCGAGATTATGCCACGGGCATTGCATACGCCCAATACGCGATGCCCCGTTGAGACATGCCATCCTGTCGGCATATGCCCTATCTTTGCTGCCAGGCGTCGTGCGTGGGGCAGTAGTGCCTGCGGGGCGATTTTACGTGCTACTTTCAGCAGCATGTCGTTTATGAGCCGGGAGGTCTCCCGTGAGTCAAAGCTGAGGTTGGTGCCTACCTCTATATATGATGCAGGTAGTGAAGCCCGGGTTAGAATCTTGTCGGGTAAGAACGGCTGTGTCCGTATGGTTATTTCCACATCCGGCAATACCAGTGTCTGCCCCGGAGAAAAGGTTATGTCCGGTCGTACAGCCAACAGTCGCGGGGTGAAGTCGTCAAGAATCCGGTTTATGTCGGCCAAGGGTGTTCCGGCCGGCACGTTGAGGTTGACCAGGCCCCGGCGCCATCGCGCAGAGGCCAGTCGCGAATTGAGTCGCGAGGTAACCATTACCTTGCCTAATTCCTTATGGTCTACCGATCCTACTAAAGGCATTGCGATTACGGGCTGATTTTCAACTGCGTTGTTGTTCTGTTCAATATTGTTTTTACGCCTGTGGCCGGGTTAGTGTGCGAGGCCGAGTTTTGAACACAATGTGCCTGTAAAGCTGTGGCCCGGGGCATAGGCTATGCCGATAGTGTAGGGGGCCTTGCTTATGCGCAGACGCTGCCCTACGGGGAGTGACAGGCCATGGCCGTCGACTGTGAGCCGGAATGTCCGTGCGCGGCTTTCGACGTCTATATCTATAGTGCCTGCATCAGACACCACAAGCGGCCTTACAGCCAGAGAATGGGCCGCGATAGGAGATATTACCCATCCGGGAAGCGATGGTTCCAGAATCGGACCGCCTACCGAAAGGTTATATGCTGTAGAGCCGGTGGGGGTCGATACGATGAGGCCGTCTCCGAGATAGGTCAGGGGGTCGGCGCCGTTGAGGCGCACCGTTATGGATGCCATCGATGCATTATCCGCACGGGTGAAAGCCGCCTCGTTCAGTGCGAACAAACGCCCCTCATGCCCTTGGCGTCCTTCAATCTCTATTTTCATCACGGCACGGCGCTCTATATGGAAGCTGCCTTCCAAAAGCACATCCTCAATCTCGCCGGGTCGGTCGAACGAAAAGGCGGCAAGATATCCTAGATGCCCGGTGTTTATCCCGGCTATAGGTTCTCCTCCCTCGGCTACCCATCCGGCAGTTTTTAGGAACGCGCCGTCGCCACCGATGCTTATGGCCAGGTCGGCATGTGGTGGGCGCGCCAGGGGGCATGCTTCGATACCGATGGCGAATCTTCCTCCGATAGCTCCCTCCAGGTATGACAGCAGACGGTCGGACATTACCACGGTGTCGCCACGGCGTAGCAACGTTGATACCAGTCGGTCTATGTCCTCAAGATGTCCTTCTTGGTGACGGTTGCCGTTGATGGCTATACGCATGATGTTAATGGATATATGGTGGATCTTTGATAGACTGTCTGTATGTCAGATTTCGAGCATGTGCAGGAGTTCGTTCACTCGTTCGCGGGCCTGGGCGTGAGTTCGGCTCTTGTCGGTAGGAAGTGAGTGTATCACTTCGTAGCCATACCGTCCCAGCGAACGCTCTATCCCCCCGGTGGTGGATGCTCCTACACGCATGGCCACTACGGGATTCCCCTCGGGTGTACGCATGGAGGTGACAGACAGGCCTAACAGCTGCACATCGCAATCCTCCACGGCTTTGGCCAGGGCTGAGGCGCAGTAGTCGGCCGGACGTACGGCCACCAGCAGTTCCGAAGAGTCGTCGGAGACAGGGTAGAGGGCGGCGGTGCGTTCTTCCAGCGGGAGTTCGCCGGCAATAAATTTAGACAATATGTCCTGATTACTGTACAATCTCTTTCAAAGTTAGAAATTTCTGAGTACTTTTGTAGTCGGAATATGGCCGTCACAGACCATGTGTGCGCAAAAGAGGCGCGTTTCCAAATACAAAGATAGTCAATATTTTTAAGATGAACGTCTGTCGTGGTAATTATTACCACCGAAGCCGGTTGTAGCGCGTGTTTTTTTAGCTTTTTTCAGAATCGTTAAAACCGGGCGCATATCCTTCCGTGGCGGAGATTCCGATGACAGCCAGACTGTGTTGAAAAAAATGACAGCCAACCTAAGTGTAAATATCAATAAGGTGGCCACGCTGCGAAATGCTCGTGGAGAGAATAATCCCGATGTGGTCCGTGTGGCCGAGGACTGCCAGCGTTTCGGCGCTGACGGTATAACTGTGCATCCGCGTCCCGATGAGAGGCATATACGCCGCTCGGATGTTACCGCGCTGCGCCCCGTGGTTCGTACGGAGTTCAACATCGAAGGCTATCCCGATGAACGTTTCATGGAGTTGGTACTTGCCGTAAAGCCGGAACAGGCGACCCTCGTGCCGGATGCACCCGGTGTGCTTACCTCCAGTGCCGGATGGGATGTGAGGAGCAACGCCGTTTTCCTTCAGGAGATTATCGACCGTCTGAAGGATGCCGGCATACGCACCTCTATATTCGTGGCTCCGGATGAGGGGCAGATTGCCGAGGCTGCTCGTGTTGGCGCGGACAGGGTGGAACTCTACACCAAGCCGTACGCCGATCTTTATCCCGTGTCGCCGGAACGGGCGGTTGCTCCTTATGTCGAGGCATCGCTGGCCGCGCACCGTGTCGGGCTCGGGGTTAACGCCGGACATGACCTGTCGTTGGAAAATTTGCGCTATTTCGCTGAGAAAGTGCCTTATCTTGACGAAGTGTCAATAGGGCATGCCTTGATTTGCGATGCGCTTTATCTTGGGCTTGAGGAAACCATAAGGCGCTACCGTGCGTGTCTCGGCCGCTGATCCACGAGGTGCCGGTCGCTTGAAATAATCAGGTAGACCGGTATTGAATAATTTGAATAGTTACTTATAATCAACAAAATATAAATAAGATTCCATGCTTATTCTTGATGCAGCCCTTAACGGCGTTCCGGCTTCGAATGTAGCCGCTGTCCCCACCCAGGTAGACCTTTCGCTCTGGGATCTGTGCCTGCGCGGCGGCTGGTTAATGATTCCTATAGCATTGCTGTCACTGGTATGTATATACGTGTTTGTGGAACGCGCCGTGATATTATACCGTGCCGGACGGCAGGATGATTCTTTCATGCAGCGGATCCGCGCATATGTGCATGACGGCGACCTCGAAAGCGCCCATAATCTATGCCGTAAGAACGATTCCCCCGCTGCACGTCTTATAGAGAAGGGGCTTTCGCGTATCGGGCGTCCCGTAAACGATATTCTTGCAGCTATTGAGAATACAGGCAATATTGAGATTGCCAATCTCTCGCGCGGCCTTCCTTGGCTGGCAACCACCGCATCGGGTGCGCCGATGCTCGGCTTCCTCGGCACGGTAATCGGCATGGTGGAGGCGTTCTATGCTATAGCATCGTCGGGTAATTCAGCCAATATCGGCACGTTCGCATCCGGCATATATACGGCCCTGGTTACAACTGTGGCCGGCCTGGTGGTGGGTGTTATAGCGCTTTTTGCCTACAACTTCCTGGTTGCCCGGATAAATGCGGTTATGAATATGCTTGAACAGAAGACCATGCAGTTCATGGACCTTCTCAACGAGCCGGCGAAATAAGGTAGTATGTAACTATACGGTTGCCAGCTTAGGATATTATTATACGCAATAACACTCAAACTAAAATATATCAAAGCAGTGTTCAAACAGCAAAACCAGATGATGGCTACATTCTCGATGGCATCTATGACGGATGTTATCTTCCTGTTGCTCATCTTCTTCATGGTGACATCTACTTTTGTGTTCCCTACGGGACTGGAGGTGAATCTGCCGCAGTCAACCGAGCAGAGTGCCGTAAAGCCTGTGACAAAGGTGTTTATCGATGCCAACGATTCCATATATGCCTCCACGGCTGATGAGAAACCACAGCCTATGACCCTCCAGGCACTACCTACTTTCCTGAAAATGGCTAACGCCCAGGATTCTACCGGCTTTATAGCCCTCTATGCCGACCGCGAGGTGCCTTACGGACGCATTGTGGAGGTTCTTGGGATAGGCACGGAAAACAATCTGAAGATAGTGCTGGCTACCAACCCGGTGGAATCGGCCCCTGTCACTCACGTACCCCGGACTAACGTCGCCGATGTTGCCGCCGGCACTGCAAGTCATTCACAAAGATAAATCTATGCGTTATTCCAACCGCATATACGGCATAATCGGCACCTTGGTATTCCATGGTTTGCTTCTCCTTGCGCTTTTGTGGGGATTCCTGTCCTATCCTCCGAAAGACGGGGTGGAATATCCTCCCGTGGCCGAGCAACTTATCGAGGCCGATGAACTGGAGCCGCTTTATGATGCGGGCGACTTTGTGCGTACCGGCGATAATTTGGAGATGCCTACCCCTGATGACCTTACCGCCCCGTCAAACGAGACAGCCGAGGAGCCTACGCAACCCGGCAGGGATGCCGACAACCGGGGTGAGGCCGGAAATCCGGCACCTCCGATGGCTTCCCGTGAACCTTCTCCCGCCAAGGTGAAGAAGGAGAAGAAGGGTCCCACGAAAGAGGAACTGGACGCCGAGAAGAAACGTCAGGAGGCGAAGAAGCAACAAGAGGCAAAAAAGACAGCCGAGGACGCCACGCGCCGCGCTTTCTCGCGTGACAATGACGCCAAAGGCTCCGGGCGCGCCGGACAGAAAGACGGAAATTCCGAGAATGGTTCGTATGTAGGGCTGGTAGGTAGCGGCGTTACAGGGCGTTCGCTCGAACACTGGACCACGGTGCGCTCAACCAAGACCGGCAAAATCGTAGTGCGTGTAACCGTGGATTCGGAAGGGCGTGTGACATCGGCGAGTTATTCGGCCCGGGGGTCTTCGGGCAATGTGGCCGCCGATGTGGCTATGCGCCGCCGGTGCGAGGAGGCCTCGCGTAAGTGCCAGTTCTCGCGTATCGAGGGTTCCAAACCGGCCACCGGGACTATAATCTGGAACTTCCGTTAACTCAGGGATGTTCTTATATCAAAGCAAAAACTCATTTCCTATATCTTACTTATGGCAGAAATAAAGACAATTGGTATTCTTACCTCCGGAGGCGATGCTCCGGGAATGAATCCGGCCATCCGCGCCGTGACACGCGCTGCTATTTTCAGCGGTTTCAAGGTGAAGGGTATATATCGCGGCTACCGTGGACTGGTGGCCGATGAAATCGTGGAGTTCTCAACGGCGAATGTGTCCAACATCATACAGCGCGGCGGCACCATATTGAAGACTGCCCGTTGCAAGGAGTTCCAGACGCCCGAAGGGCGACAACTCGCCTACGACAATCTGCGCCGCCACGGGATTGATGCCCTCGTGGTTATCGGCGGTGACGGATCGCTTACCGGCGCGCGCATTTTTGCCAATGAGTTCAACCTGCCTATAATCGGTCTGCCCGGTACGATTGACAACGACCTTTATGGTACGGATACCACCATAGGCTATGATACGGCGCTGAATACTATCATGGAGTGTGTCGACAAGATACGAGATACGGCTACCAGCCATGAGCGTCTATTCTTCGTGGAGGTCATGGGCCGCGATGCCGGCTTCCTGGCTCTGAACGGAGCCATCGCCGCCGGGGCCGAGGCTGCCATAATCCCTGAGATCTCTACGGAGACCGACCAGTTGGCCGAACTGATACAGAACGGATTCCGCAAGAGCAAGAACTCCTCTATAGTGCTCGTGGCCGAGAGCCCGGTTACAGGTGGGGCTATGGGAATTGCCAAACGTGTGGAGGAGGAGTACCCGCAGTATGACGTGCGTGTCTCTATCCTCGGCCACCTGCAGCGCGGCGGTTCGCCTACGGCTCACGACCGTATCCTTGCCTCGCGTATGGGGGCAGCCGCTATCGATGCCCTTCTTGACGACCAGCGCAATGTAATGATAGGTATAAAGAACGATGAGATTGTGTATGTGCCGTTTACACGCGCTATCAAGAACGAGAAGCCTATAAACCGCGAGTTGCTTAACACGCTGCGCCGCCTGTCAATCTGATATGGAGCCGGTGGGAGGTGAGAAGATAGGGCTTGCAGGTTCCCAGAGATGGCTACATCGGCTGTATGCGGCACTGGTGTTGCCTGTGCTGCTGGTGGTGGCCGTGTCGTGTGGTTCCGGACCGGAATTCCGTATTGACGGAATGGTTGACGGTCTCGGGACACAGAATCTGAAGATTGTATATTTCTCTGACGGTGCTATACAACAGGTTACGGCCTCGGCAATTGACGGCAAGTTCTCTATGATTGGGAAGACCTCCGAGCCTACGTTGGTCTGGATATATAATAATGCCGGGACTCTCGTCGGCCGTCTCATAGTAGATGGTGGTGATGCCGTAGAGGCTGAGTTTTCGATAACTAATCTTTTGGCTGTAAAACTGAAAGGGAATAAGGAGTCGGAATTGCTGGCACGGTTTATGACGGATAACGCTGCCTTGCTTGCTAAGGCAGGCAGTGTGTCGCGTTCAAACTCAGCAGCAGGAGATGCCGGCCGTTCGCTTGCCACGGACGCCGATATTGACGCGTTGAATCAGGCAGTGGAGAGGTTTGTGAAGAAGAACCGCTCGAATGTGGCCGCTGCGGCTGTGTTGGTGGAATTTTTCAATCTCTCGGGAGGGCGCGATGCCGAGGGGCGCCGTCTGCTCGAGATGATAGAGCCTGACGAACGCCCGGAGAATATCACCTCCTCTTTCGCTTTCTCGCTGGCATCGGCGGAATTCCCGGACTCGTTGCTTGCTCCGCGTAACTCGCCGTTGCGCAACGGGCTGCGGCTATGGCGATTGGATTCAGATTCTATGGCGGTATTAGATGTGCGTAAGGGGGCACGACGCACGTTGCTGTTTTTTTCGGACGATAATTCCAGAAGGTCTGATTCCGTGTCCTCCCTGACCCGCTCTTTGAATAACCGCGCAGGAGTGCGTATCCTTGATATTGCCTTTGATGCGGACTCTGCCGACTGGCATAGGTCGTTACCCGACAGCCGGGATGGCGATATAGCGCGTTACTGGGCGCCTGCGGGTGCATCTTCCCCGGGGATTATAGATATGAAGGTTGAGCGTGTGCCTTATTTCATAGTGGCTGATTCTACTGCCCGTATCCTGTACCGTGGAGCTTCGGCCAGACAGGCCCTGGCAATAATAACACATTAATATCCTCTAAACAGACTTTAACCTCTCTAAGCCAATCTACATTATGCCTTCCTCCGAAAAAGATAGCCGTAACCGTTCTCCGATGTTGGTGAAGGTCTATGCCGCAGCCCTGCAGGGGATTGATGCAATCGGAGTGACCGTGGAAGTGATGGCCTCGAATGGTTTCCAGACCATTATTGTGGGTTTGCCCGATGCAACGGTAAAGGAGAGCAACGAACGCATCCATTCGGCTATGGCCAGCATCGGTTATTCTTATCCGAGGAGGAAGCTGGTTGTGAATATGGCGCCCGCCGATGTGCGTAAGGAAGGGTCGGCTTTCGACCTCCCCATCGCCCTTGGTATAATGGGAGCCGGAGGGGATATTCCGGGAGAGCGGCTCGGTGAGTTCCTTATAATGGGTGAACTTTCGCTTGACGGCACGTTGTTGCCGGTGAAGGGTGTGCTGCCTATGGCTATAATGGCGAGGCAGCGTGGGCTAAGGGGAATGATTGTGCCGGTTGCGAACGCCACGGAAGCCGCCGTTGTGAATAATCTGGAGGTGTACGGGTGTCGTTCCCTGCGTGAGATTGTGGAATTCCTGCGCGGGAAGGCCGTCTTGGAGCCTACGGTGGTTGATACACGTGGTGAGTTTGCTGCCGCATCGCAGCATTTCGATTGCGATTTTGCCGATGTGAAAGGGCAGGAGAGCGTGAAACGTGCCGTGGAGGTGGCATGCGCCGGCGGCCATAATATTCTCATGGTGGGACCTCCGGGCGCCGGAAAATCTATGATGGCCAAGCGTATCCCCTCCATCCTTCCTCCGCTGACGCTGGCGGAGGCTTTGGAAACCACGAAGATTCATTCAGTGGCCGGGAAACTGAAGGGGGGCTCCAAGCTGATGACTGTGCGCCCGTTCCGTTCGCCGCACCATACCATATCGCCGGTGGCGCTTGTCGGCGGTGGTTCCAATCCTGTACCCGGGGAGATTTCGCTGGCCCACAATGGTGTGCTTTATCTTGATGAGTTCCCTGAGTTTTCGCGCACGGTGTTAGAGGTGATGCGTCAACCTTTGGAGGACAGGCATATAAATATCTCCAGGGCCAAATACTCGATTGACTATCCTGCCGGATTCATGCTGGTGGCATCGATGAATCCTTGTCCGTGCGGATATTACAACCATCCGACTAAGGAATGTACGTGTTCGCAGACACAGGTTCAGCGCTACCTGTCGAAAATCTCGGGGCCGCTGCTTGACCGTATCGATTTGCAGGTTGAGATTCTGCCGGTACCCTTCCGCGACCTCCAGGATATGAGGCCGGGAGAGTCTTCTGCCGATATACGCCGCCGGGTGGTGGCCGCGCGGGCCATACAGGCCCGGCGGTTTGAATCCTTGCCGGGAATATATTGCAATGCGCAGATGACGCCACGCATGATGGCCGAGTTTGTGTGTCCCGAAGATGCCGCTATGGCCATTCTTGAGCGTGTGATGGTGAAATATGACATGTCGGCCCGTGCCTACGACCGCATATTGAAGGTGGCGCGTACCATAGCCGATTTGGAGGCTTCCCCGACTGTCACTGCCTCCCATATCTCCGAGGCTGTCTCATATCGTTCCCTCGACCGTCCCACCTGGGGGCTGGGGTATTGATACATACTTGATATGTCCTTATCAAAAGTTAGAACAATCTCGAATGTACGATTCCCGCTGATGCTTGGAATCATACTTATCCATTCCGTTAATATCGGGATGTTTGATTTATCTTCTCCACATACTGTAGCGGGAGTACGAAAGGCATGCGAGGTGGAGGTATTCATGAACCGGTATGTGTTGGCTCCCTTGGTGCCGTTGTTCTTTCTTATTTCGGGATTTCTTTTTAACCGAGGTAATGCTTCCCTCTCGGCTGCCTCATATCTGGGTAAGCTTAAAAGTAGGATACGGACATTGGTTGTACCTTATGTGTTGTGGAATGTGTTTGCATATATTGTGCGTAATATCATTAAGATGACACCGTTGGGGGCGAGGTATTGCAGCGACACGGCGGCGTTTGGCTCTTTTAGTATGTATGAGATGTTTATAGAGCCTTCGCTTGTGCCGTTATGGTTCCTGCGGAACTTAATATTGTTGGTGTTGCTCGTACCTGCGATATATTTTCTTATAAAACGTTTTGGCGGCTTCAGCTTGCTTCTCTTTGTCTTGGCTGAGATGTTCGGGGGCGAGTATATGGCAGGGATATTGTATTTTTCAGGTGGTATATATCTTTCAATATGTTGCCGGGGGATAAATCCGGATAGTTATGTTCGTTTCTTTAAGGTTCCGGCAATGATATGGGGTGCGGCAATTTTGTTGCTTTTCATTTTGCAATGGTTTGGCCATAAAATAGATATGGGAGGCTTGGGGCTTTTTACGCTTTGTCTTAAGGGGATGGGGGATATCAGTATGGCGATTTTAGGGATGACCTTTTACCTGTGGTCTTTCAGTAACCTGGTGGAAAGAAAACCTCTTGCGCAATCGGCTTTTTTTATTTATGCGTTCCATGGTATTATCTCCCCTTATGTTATAAAGATTATTAATATTATCCATCCTGACAGCTTTATTGGTGTAATAGGTTGCTATTTTGCTGATTTCGTGTGTATAGCTGTCGTGTCTATATGTGCGTTCTTCGTAGTGAAATCTATATTTCCAAGGTTGTTATGGGTTCTTACTGGAGGCCGGGGGTAACCCGGGCGTTAGCCGAAGTAGGAGGGGAGGAGGCGTTCCAGCAAAGAGTCTCCTACAGCCTTCAGATGGACGTGCGCCGAGCCGTCATCCTTTGAAAGGAAGATGATAGATGCTCGCAATACGATGGCTATGGCTTCATCGAATTCCACAATAGCATGGATATTTCCGATAGGTATGCTATGAAATGGGGATGATGCCTCGACTGTGTTTATTATAAGGTCATTGCCGTCAATCTCGATATTAGCCTCAAACGGTAATTTCTCGAAAAGCAATGGTATGTCCAGCTCATCGGGGGAAGCTGGGCGTTTTTTGTATTTCTTATAGATTGCGTCTATAACCTTTTTTTGAATCATTTGCCTGTAACGTTTTTGATTTCCAAACCGAGGTCTGTCGATGTGATAATAGTTTGAGCCGGGGCCAAGGGACGTTCCAGGGATGCACTGTGGGATGGTAAGCAGGCTGAGCGTCGGTTGGCGACTTTCATTCAATTAACACCCGTAAGACTTAATTTGTTGCAAAAATAGGCAAAAAAGAGGGGAATATACAATACAAAGTGTATATGTAAACAAATTGTAACCAAATCGTTTGTTAGGTGAAACGCATCAGGGGTTACAAGGTGGGGGCAGGTCAGATTTTGCAGAGCATCGCGGTGGCTATGGCCGCAATTCCTTCGCCGCGTCCTGTGAAGCCGAGGTGCTCGGTCGTGGTAGCTTTCACAGATACAGCATCGGCAGGAAGTTCCAGGTCGGTAGCCACGTTGTCAATCATCAGAGGTATATGATGGAGTAGCTTCGGTTTCTGGGCAATTATCGTGACATCCACGTTTACGGGTCGGAAACCGCGCTCTGCGGCCAGACGTAATGTCTCGCGCAGAAGCAGCCGGGAGTCAACTCCTTTATAACGCGGGTCTGTGTCAGGAAAGTGGTAACCTATATCGCGCAGGGCGCATGCACCTAATATTGCATCAGCCAGAGCGTGGAGAGCTACATCTGCATCACTGTGGCCGAGCAGTCCGAGTTCGCATGGTATCTTTACTCCGCACAATATCAGGTCGCGATCCGGGGCGAACCGGTGTACGTCAAATCCGTTTCCTATTCGATACATAATTGTTGTTGAAGGAGAGAATATGGCATTATATGAGAGGGACGAATTTATTTGCGACGTCCAAAAAGATCGCGCAGGCCGTCCATATCGAATGTAAGTGTGAAACGCAATGTTTGGTCAAGGGGTGATGTCTGTGCGGTCGCCAGCATATAGGAGGCATCCAGACGCACGATATTCAATGAGAATCCGGCGCCGAAACCGAAGTACTGGCGGTTCCCTTTGTATGCGCTTTCATGATAGTATCCGGCGCGTAGGAAGAACTGCTGGTTGTAGCTGTATTCGGCTCCGATGGAATACTGTATCTCGCGAAGCTCCTCCTTGAAGCCGCCGGGGGCATCGGTGAAAGATTTGAATATGCCGGTTATAGGCGACATATTCTGCCAGTCTTCGTAGGCTTCCTCGTAGGCTCGCCTGTCCTCTTGGCCGTCGGCATCGAGATAGTCGCTCTGACGCGGTTTTGCCGGGACAAGGAGTTTGTTGAGGTCAAGGCTGACGGCGAGGTTATGGTAATCGGCCAGTGGGAACATGAAAGTGGTGCCGAGACGCAGGGTGGTAGGAAGGAAGGCCGGGCGGTTGCCGTTGTCATAGGAGACCTTTGTACCGATGTTCGATATGTTCCAACCCCAAGACCATTGACATTCATTCTGCCCGATGATGGGGTAGGTGGTATAATATCCGGCAATGTCGGCGGCGAAAGCCGATGCTCCCGTTGACTGGTCGCCGGCATATGAGGATGAGAAACCGAGGTCGGAGTAAATGTAGCGGAACACCACGCCCATCGAGAATTTCTCGGAGAGCTTACGCGAATAACCCACATCGAATGATAGTTCGTAGGGTTGAAGGCTCGTGGTGACATTGCTGTTGTCAGTACCGTTCACCTCGCCTAACGAGAAATAACGTAAGGATGCCGATATGGCCTGGTTGTCGTTGGAGCCGATTTTCCAATAACCGGCCAAATTGGCTAAGAAAATGTCGTTGACGAGTTTGCGTAACCAGGGAGTATAGCTCAGCGATACGGCGGCCTGTGAGTAGGCGAACGCGTATTTTGACGGGTTCCAGAATTGTGAGTTGGCATCGGGGTCGGTAGCCGCGCCGAGGTCGCCAAGGGAGGCTCCGCGCGCATCGGGTGCGATGTTGAGTGATGTCACACCTGTCTCGATAGGGTTGAACTCGTTTTTTATCGGCTCCTCGGCAAAGGCCGCAGGGACGCCGCCCATGAATAGCGTTACTGCAGACAACGCAGACAGTATGATGGCTTTCAGATATTTGGTCATAGCGGTAATCGGCTGTTTCTGTATCATGCAACTGTGGCGCCCGTTGCGCCCGTTCTCATGAAGTGTACGATTGTATAACTGAAATCAGCCGCTTTTATTGTGTCAGACCGCTAAGGTGGGTGTATTATCTGAAAAGGATTAGATTCGTTGTAGCGGGGCCAATATCTCAAGGATTTGCTCACGGTAGATTTGGCGTTCGCTTTGAACTGATTCGGCCAGCTTACCGCATAAACCGGCTATCGTGGGATGTGAGAATATCGAATGGAAGTAGTTATAGGCTTTTGAGAAGATGGTCTCAACCTCGTTGTCTGTGAGGTCGGCCACATATGCTCCTTCCTCCCGTAGTTGGCTGACAATGGTCTGGCGTAACTGGGTCGAGATTTCTTGTCGGTCTTTTACGAGGGCGCGGCACAGTATGTTGGAGATTATCAGACCTGCTGTAAGCTGGAACTTTTCTACAGAGTCATTCCAGGTGGCTCTTGGCGATGACTTTGGACTGCGTATCATATAGAAGTCCGGGGTTAGCCGTAGTCCCTGGTCGGCGGAGGCTTCGATGTCAAGCATATGTATGTATCTGTCACTTTCCCAGACTACCATGGCGACAGCCATTCCCCCCAGGCCGTAAGCCCGGTCTGTCTCATCGGTATATTTCAGTGAGTTCATCAGTAAAGAGCAGGTGGTTTTGTCGAGTATTTCTTAATTAGTTGCAAAATTACGAAAAAATCCGTTAACACCCCCATTGTGATAAATCTTATGCACATGGGATGTTAACGGATAGGGTAGGTTGTTGTCAGTCTGATTTAGTTTACAACCAATATCTTTGTCACGGCGCCGGAGGAGGAGCCGGTGGCGTTCTGTGATGCGTAGACGTAATATACCCCTGAGCGTACTCGTTCGCCATTGGGGTTACAGCCGTCCCAAAGGTACATGCCGCCGTTCGAACGGCCCTGGTTTACTACATTCCCTGCTGCATCGGCAATTTTTACAAGGGAGTCGTTCATCAGCCCTTTTATGGTAATCCAGCCGGAATATTCCGGTCGCACGGGATTTGGGTAGGCGTAGACCTCTGAAAAGTCATCGCTGCCGGGAGAGGTGTTGGAACTGTACTCCATAAGTCCGTTCGCGAAGGCGAACCATACGGAATTGGAGTTAGGGTCGCATGCCACGGCCTGCACACGGTTGGCTGGAAGTGGTGAATTGTCGGCGGTGAAATGCTGTATTATTTTATCATTGGTAGAATTCACCTGTATGGCGCCGGAAGAGGTGGCAAGCCATTTATTATTGGCCGCATCTACGGCAATCTCATAGATCTGCGAGCCGTCGGCCAGATAGTCGGCGAGGTTTGTGCCGTCGTTTCGCGGGATTTTTATGCGGTTGAATGTGGCGGTTGTGCCGAGTTGCGAGACTTTGGGCTTCCCGAGGTTCAGTACACATCCATCGCTGCCTACAAAGATATTCCCTTCATTGTCTTCAGCAAAACCGGCGAAAGACGTGTTTACCGAATTGTTGTCTTGGTCGTATATGGTTTCTATAGATATGAACTCGTCATCATCAGGAGTGGCCGTCCCTTTAGTGTCATAAATTGTCAGCGCTATGGGCTTCGGGTCGCCATATACTTTACACATTAACACAAGGTTGGATTTAGTGCAACCATAACCTCTGGTGTCGCGGCCATGATGGGTGGTAATTTGGGTATGTACCCAGTCTTCCTTTGTGACGTTGCCGGCACCCTTAGCGATTTTATCGGCAGGAAGAAAATATACACAGTTATAGTCGTCGCATATTACCCATAGATTTCCAGGTTTGTCAAAGAATACCTCTACAATTCTATCGTTTAGGAAAGGAGCATTACTTGTACTGTATCTGTCGGTATACTCACCGTTGTCAATACGGTACACACCACCTCTCCAAACTCCTACGAAATATAAATTGGGATCATTTGGTGATTGTACAATGCGATATGATTTGTCAATATTTCCGGATATGGTATTCGGTACGGGGGTAATATCTAAGATTTTGCCATGATCAATTATGTTGAATCTGAATGTCTGAGGATGCAATCCATGGTCATACAGGCGATCCATGTATCGTGATGCCGGTATGATTTTGCCGTCAGGGGCAGGAGTTAGATATTTTGGGTCAAGCACGGTGAGTTCCGAGCCGGTGAAGCGGTCGCGCAGGGTCACGGGGTCGGATGCCGTCAGATCGAATTCGGCGATGCCTTCGTTGTTGGCGGTCCAGACAGAGGAGGCACCGGCGGAAGAGGATATTACCTGTCCCTGTAAGGTGGTAGGGATGGTGATGCGTGTGGGTTTACCTTCAAGGTCGAGACGGAAGATGGCACCTTTTGACATAAGGTTTATCGTGCCGTCTGCATTGGCTACTATGTCGGTTATCCCGGTGGCTGCCTGTCCGGTAGCGGGATCTGTGATGAGGGCGAAAGATGGTGTTCCCGAGGCGAAGTCAACGGTCATTTTCCACACCTTGTAGCCGGAAGCCGGGCCGTCGGCGAAATAGCCGAGGCCTTCGGGGGTGCCGAGCATTTTCGGTTTGGTTATCCGATTGGTGTAATTGGGGAGGAGCTTCAGTTTGTCGATGTTGGTGACACGTTCAGTCAGGGGTGCGAAACGGAGTTGGTTGTCGATGTTGGCAACCACGTAGTCGCCCATGCACATCACCGATTGTATCTGGTCGGTATAGGCTGTTGCGCGAACCTCATTTTTGTTGTCATCGTAATTGACAAGACCGAAATTGGTGAGCACATAGAAGGCATCTTTGCCGAAAGCCACATCTTTTACAGAGGGGGCGGTTGTCATTATTGCATTGGCAATATCAGGCAGGTTCACAATCCGTCCCGAGTCGTAGATTTTATCCATGTTCCCCGTTGTATAGCATACCAGCAGGTAGTTGCCGTTGGGGTTGAAGAAGATATTGCTGATTTCCACATCGTTGAGGCCGGTCGAGGAATTCAGATGCCCTCGTTCCTCGGTTTCTTTGTCGAAATAGAAAAGCGAGCCTGCCGAGATATAATATACCTTTTGCTTTGTCTCCACTATTTTCTGCACTGTGGAGAAGGACGGATAGAATGTCCATGAGCCTACTGCCTGTTGGGCTTTTGCCATCATAGGCAGTAAGGCAAGAATCAATATGAGTAGTTTCTTTATCATCGTGATATGTCGTGGGTATAATGTGTGCGTAATGGAGGTAAGAGCGAGAATATGAGGCTACCTGTTATTGTTGTTTGTCAGTATCCTCTATATGGCGCAGAAGGGCGCGCAGGGCGCGTCCGCGGTGTGATATGGCGTTCTTTTCATCAGCCGACATTTGTGCGAAAGTGAGTTGGGACTCTTCCGGCTGAAATATAGGGTCGTAACCGAAGCCGTCAATGCCGGCAGGGGTCTCGGTGATATGCCCATTCACGACTCCTTCCAAAATGGTCTCGCGGCCGCCTCTTATCAGAGCTATAGCCGTACGGAAACGGGCTTTGCGAGTGGCCGCACCTTGAAGACTATGGAGTAATAGCCGCATATTGGCATCGGAATCATGGCTGTCGCCGGCTCCGTTGGAAGATGCATAGCGGGCGGAGTTTACTCCCGGCGCCCCTCCGAGGGCTTCTACCTCTAACCCCGTATCATCGGCAAAACAGTCGCACCCGAATTTCTCGGCAACCTGGCGGGCTTTCTGCAGGGCATTGTCTTCAAGGGTTGATGAGGTCTCGGGGAGGTCTTCTGTGCAGCCTATCTCTTTCAACGAGAGTATATGGCAGTGATTCCCGAGGATTTCGCGGGCTTCGCGTAGTTTATGGTCGTTGTTGGTGGCAAAAACCAGATTTAATGGCATGGCGGTATATGATGGCCGTTAATTGTTCAGAACCGAAAAAAGGTTCAAACAATTAACGGCCATTAGTAGAGAATATTGTGTAGGGGATGGGCTATTTCGGCGTTATTGCCGATGCCTGTGTGGCTACGGTTGCAGATGGTATGTGGGTGGTGTTTTCGTTATAGGGCAAAAAAAATTACTCGTCATCTCGACGAATAATCTTCTTACCTTAAATCTAATACCATGAAAAACTGAT
>CAJUBM010000064.1 GCA_910584735.1 uncultured Muribaculaceae bacterium | reverse complement strand
TGGCTCCTCGGAGCCGTTAACAAACTCTCAAAAAATAACCGAAGTATTGCTTAAATAAATATACCGCAAAAAAGTGTTATCTTTGTAAAACATATATCAAGCATGAAAGAATTTGTAAATACACTTGAAACTACCGAGAAAACCGTCCTCGTGGGTCTGGTAACCCAGCGTCAGAGCGAGGCCAAGGTAGCGGAATATCTTGACGAACTTGAATTCCTCGCCGACACAGCCGGAGCGGTCGTAGAGAAGAGGTTCACGCAAAAGCTCGACTATCCCAACCCGCGCACATTCGTAGGGCAGGGAAAATTGGCCGAGATAAAGGAATATGTTGAAAAGAACGATATAGGGATGGTGATTTTCGATGACGATCTTTCCACCAAGCAGGTGGCGAACATCGAAAAGGAGCTTCAGATAAAGGTGCTCGACCGTTCATCACTCATTCTCGACATATTTGCAAAACGCGCACAGACCGCAACGGCGAAAACACAGGTTGAACTTGCACAATACCAGTATCTGCTCCCGCGACTTACGCGCCTGTGGACCCACTTGGAAAGGCAGAAAGGAGGTATCGGTATGCGCGGTCCGGGCGAAACCCAGATAGAGACAGACCGCCGTATCATACAGCGCCGTATCGCCCTCCTCAAGGAGCAGCTTCGCGACATAGACCGCCAAAAGACTCTGCAACGCAAAAATCGCGGCAAGCTCACCCGTGTCGCATTGGTAGGATATACCAACGTAGGAAAGTCCACACTGATGAACCTACTGAGCAAAAGCGAGGTGTTCGCTGAAAACAAACTCTTCGCCACCCTCGACACAACCGTACGAAAGGTGACGATAGAGAATCTGCCGTTCCTGCTAACCGATACGGTGGGATTCATACGCAAACTACCAACAAACCTGGTGGAATCGTTCAAATCGACTCTTGACGAAGTACGCGATGCCGACCTGCTTGTTCATGTGGTAGACATATCCCACCCGCAGTTCGAAGAACAGATAGAGGTGGTGAACAAAACTCTCGCCGAGATATGCCAGAGCGCCGACAAACCTATGATAGTAGTCTTCAACAAGACGGACGCATATACCCACATTCCCAAGGATGAGGATGACCTCACGCCGCGTACACGCGAAAACATCCCTCTCGAAGAACTTCGCAGCACATGGATGAACCGCCTCTCACCCGGAAACTGTGTGTTCGTCTCGGCAAAGACAGGTGCCAACATAGAGGAACTAAAGTCCAAAATCTATGACAAGGCACGTGAGATACATGCCGAACGTTTCCCCTACAACGATTTCCTATACCAAAAATACGATGATATAACCGAGCAATAAGATAAGGATATGGAGTGGAAAAGGCTTATTTCCGATATGAGGTTCGGTCTGGAACATTACCGCGACCCGAAAGGACGCGGAGTACGCTCCGACTTCAGACGCGACTTTGACCGACTGGTGTTCTCCTCACCCTTCCGGCGGTTACAGAACAAAACACAGGTGTTTCCGCTGCCGGGAAGTGTATTCGTGCACAACCGTCTGACACATTCACTGGAGGTAGCCTCGGTAGGACGCTCCCTGGCCTCGGAAATAGCACTTGCTCTGCATGACCGCTACCGCGATGACCCTGCCACACTTACAGCCCTGGAATCAGCCGAAGAGATAGTGGCGGCAGCATGTCTGGCCCATGATATGGGAAATCCTCCTTTCGGCCATTCGGGGGAGAAAGCTATCTCCACATTTTTCTCCGAGGGTGCAGGTGCCGTATTGCAGCCGCGTCTTAGTGCCGAACAATGGGCCGACCTCGTGAACTTCGAAGGGAATGCCAACGCCCTGCGCGTACTCACCCACCGTTTCAAGGGCCGCCGCGAAGGTGGTTTCGCAATGACATATTCCACCTTAGCCTCCATTGTGAAATATCCATATTGCTCTATGCTGGCAGGGAAAAAGGGGAAATTCGGCTTCTTTACCTCCGAGACAGAGACCTTCGCGAAAATAGCCGATGAACTGGGGCTGATACGTTTTCGGGGAGAATTACCACGTTATGCGCGTCATCCGCTGGTCTATCTCGTGGAGGCAGCCGATGATATATGCTACGAGGTTATGGATATAGAGGACGCCCACAAATTAAAAATCTTATCTACCGAGGAGGTAACCTCGCTGTTCCTCGACTTCTTCCCGGAGGATAGACGCTGTCGTGTCCAAACCGTCACCGAAATGCTGTCGGATCCGAACGAAAAAATAGCCTACATGCGTTCGTCCGTGATAGGCGCTTTGGTGAAGGCATGCGCAACTACCTTCGCCGAACATGAGACCGAGATATTGAATGGCACATTCTCAGGCGAACTTCTCGACCATGCTCCGGAACGTGAACGGAAAGCCTACCAGGCATGCAACGCCAAATCATGGGAAAAGATTTACCGTGCCCGCGAGGTGGTGGACGTGGAACTCGGAGGTAACCGCATCATCACGTTCCTTCTTGAAAAACTTATCCATGCCGTCTGCAATCCTGAACTCAATTATTCACGGCTGCTGCTGTCGCAGGTACCATCGCAATACGATGTGGCATCCGAGACTCTGTTTTCCAAGATACAGGCCGTTCTTGACCATGTATCGGCTATGACCGATGTCTACGCTCTCGACCTTTACAGAAAACTGAACGGTTTGTCACTACCTGCCGTATAAGTTTTTCAACACTGTATTGACAACCGTTATCAACATAATGTTTATAACTATGATTAATCATTATAAACCAACAAATTAAACTGTTGATAACATATTATTAACAGTGTTGATAACCATTTTATAGATGTGAATAGCGAGTAAGTGCATACTTATTTATGTAAGTAATAAACTTTCAATCCATCCTGCCGCCATCCATGTCAAAAATAACAGTTACCAATAACTTGTTGATAAGTGTGTGGAAAGTGGAAAAATAGATTACCCTGTTTATTTTTGGAAATCTGACAATGAACAATGTATAATCTCTTCCATACAAAAGCCAAATATAAGGAAAAGAAGATTTCACACGTTTTTACACACTGTTTTAAGAAGTTATTAATAGCAGAATTAGAGGAAAGTTGCTAACTTTGCAACTTATTAACATGGTGTTGATAACAATGTTAAACGACTGATAACCATGCGTAGCAACTGTTGATAATATATTGATAAGCAACGTATGGAATTTGATAACCATGAAATGCAAATTTCTCATTGAAAAGTTATCACTGCTATCAACACCCCTTATTATTATTGAGAAGAAATTCGATTTCAAAAGAATTTTTTCAATCCTTAGAAATATATAGAAATTAATAAAAAATGAATGTTGAAAACTCCTTGCGCGATGAGGTGCTGCGTCTGAAAAAGGAACGTGACGCCGTGATACTCGCCCATTACTACCAACAGGGCGAGATACAGGATGTGGCCGACTTCATCGGTGATTCACTCGCCTTGGCCCAGATAGCGCGGACTCTGCCGAATAAGGTGATAGTAATGTGCGGTGTGCATTTCATGGGGGAGACAGCAAAGATTCTGTGTCCCGACAAAACGGTTCTTGTCCCCGACCCGGCTGCCGGATGTTCTCTCGCCGATTCATGTTCGGCCGATGAGTTTGAAGCTTTCATTAAGGAACATCCCGGATATACGGTGGTTAGCTATGTGAACACATCGGCAGCCGTCAAAGCTCTCACGGATGTTGTTGTCACTTCCTCCAATGCCCGCAAGGTTGTGGAATCACTTCCCGGGGATGCAAAGATAATATTCGGTCCCGACCGTAATTTAGGAAATTATATAAACTCCGTTACCGGGCGTGAGATGCTCCTTTGGGACGGGGCATGCCACGTGCATGAACAGTTCTCCCTTGAGAAACTCCTTGAGTTGAAGAAGGAATATCCCGATGCACTTGTATTGGCCCATCCCGAGTGTAAGAAACCGCTATTGCTGGTGGCCGACAAGGTGGGTTCCACAAAGGCATTGCTTGATTTCGCCAAGACATCTGAGGCGAAACGTTTCATCGTGGTGACCGAGAGCGGCATCCTCCATCAGATGCGCAAGGAATGTCCCGATAAGGAATTCATTCCCGCTCCCCCTGAAGAGGCAGGATGTGCATGCAACAACTGCTCTTTCATGAAGCTGAACACCATGGAGAAGCTGCGCGACTGTCTGCGCGATCTGTCGCCGGCCATAGAGGTAGACCCGGAGATTGCCGCGAAGGCAGTGCGTCCGATAGAGCGCATGCTCTCACTTTCGTAATTTAGACAATAATCATCCGATGGAATATAATCATAAAGATATAGAGCAGCGCTGGCAGCAGCGCTGGAAACAGGACGGCACTTATCGCGTGGCCGTTGATAAGGATAAACCTAAATATTATGTACTCGACATGTTTCCCTATCCCTCGGGGGCAGGGCTGCATGTAGGGCATCCGTTGGGCTATATAGCCTCTGATATTTTCGCGCGTTACAAGCGTCAGAAAGGTTTCAACGTGCTTCATCCGATGGGTTACGATGCCTACGGCCTCCCTGCCGAGCAGTATGCCATACAGACGGGTCAGCATCCTGAGAAAACCACATCGGAGAATATAGCCCGTTACCGCTCGCAGCTTGACCGTATCGGTTTCTGTTACGACTGGGATAGGGAGATACGCACCTGCGACCCCGAATATTATAAGTGGACGCAGTGGGCGTTCATTCAGATGTTCGGGCATTATTACGACCTTGACGCGCAACGTGCGCTCCCTGTGGAGAAACTTGTGGAAAACTTCAAGATTCGAGGAACAGAGGGCGTACGTGCCGCTGAAAGCAAGCATCTTGAATTTACGGCCGCCGAATGGGACGCTATGTCGGAAAAGGAGAAATCAGATGTGTTGATGAACTACCGTATAGCCTACCTCGGCAATACCATGGTGAACTGGTGTCCCAAGCTGGGAACCGTCCTTGCCAACGATGAAGTAAGCGAGGGGGTATCGGTACGTGGCGGCTACCCGGTAGAGCAGAAGCTGATGTATCAGTGGTGCCTGCGCGTGAGCGCCTATGCTCCGCGTTTGCTTGACGATCTGGAAAAACTTGAATGGTCCGATTCCATAAAGGAGACGCAGCGCAATTGGATAGGACGTTCAGAGGGTGCGGAGATGCAGTTCAAGGTAGATGGCTCGGATGTGGAGATGACCATCTTTACAACACGTGCCGACACGGTGTTCGGCGTCACCTTCATGGTGCTTGCCCCGGAGAGCAAGTACGTGGATATGCTTACCACGGATGAACAGCGCGGTGCCGTTGAGGAATATCGTGCGGAGGTAAAGCGTAAGACCGAGCGTGAACGCCTTATGGATAAGAAGGTGAGCGGTGTGTTCACCGGAGCCTATGCCGTGAATCCTCTTTCAGGTAAAAAGATACCCGTATGGGTCAGCGACTATGTGTTGGCCGGGTATGGCACGGGCGCCATTATGGCGGTTCCTGCCCATGACAGCCGCGACTACGCATTTGCGCGCCATTTCAATCTACCTGTAATTCCTCTTATAGAGGGTGCCGATGTGTCGGAGGAGAGTTTCGATGCAAAGGAGGGAAAGATGGTTAATTCCGAAGGACCGGAACTTAATCTAAACGGTATGGAAGTGAAGGACGCCATCGCCGCTACAAAGAAATTTATAGAGGAGAAGGGAATAGGACGTGTGAAAGTAAATTACCGTCTGCGTGATGCCATATTCTCGCGCCAGCGTTATTGGGGCGAACCTTTCCCTGTATATTATAAGGATGGGATACCCCATGTTCTTCCGTTGGAAAAACTACCCCTTCAGCTTCCAGAGATAGACAAATATCTTCCCACCGAGAGCGGCGAACCCCCGTTGGGTCGTGCCAAGGATTGGAAGACCGAGGAGGGTTGGCCGCTCGAGCTAAATACGATGCCGGGCTTTGCCGGTTCGTCGGCTTATTATCTGCGCTATATGGATCCACGTAACAACGAAGCTCTCGTATCTGAGGAGGCTAACGGCTACTGGCGTCAGGTAGACCTTTATGTGGGCGGGACGGAACATGCCACGGGACACCTTATATACTCTCGTTTTTGGAACAAGTTCCTCTACGACCTCGGAAAGGTATGCGAGCCCGAACCTTTCCGCAAGCTCGTTAACCAGGGTATGATACAGGGACGCAGCAACTTCGTGTACCGTATAAAGGATACCAACACATTTGTATCAGCCGGTCTGCGCAAACAATATGATACCACGCCGATACATGTGGATGTCAACATTGTGTCGAATGATATACTCGACCTTGACGCGTTCCGCAAGTGGCGCCCGGAATATGAGGATGCCGAGTTCGTGCTTGAGGATGGAAAATATATCTGTGGATGGGCTGTTGAGAAAATGTCGAAATCGATGTTCAACGTGGTTAATCCTGATGATATAGTAGAGCGTTACGGCGCCGACACCCTGCGTCTGTATGAGATGTTCCTCGGACCGGTAGAACAGTCGAAACCGTGGGATACAAATGGTATCGATGGCGTTAACCGTTTCCTACGCAAACTGTGGAACTTGTTCTGGAAAGGTGATCAGTGGCTTGTAACGGACGATGAACCCTCGGCTGAGGCATTGAAATCAATCCACAAACTCATAAAGAAGGTATCTTCCGATATAGAGGCATTCAGCTATAACACTTCGGTGGCCGCGTTTATGATATGTGTCAACGAGCTTACACAGATGAAATGGCATAACCGCTCGGTGCTTTCCGACCTCGTTGTATTGCTGTCTCCGTTCGCGCCGCATATAGCCGAAGAACTTTGGCATCAGTTGGGGAACGAAACCACGGTTTGCGATGCCTCATGGCCCGTATGGAATGAGAAATATCTCGTTGAGGATTCTGTGAAATATCCCGTTTCGTTCAACGGCAAACCGCGTTTCACAATCTCAGTGCCGGTTGATATTCCTGCCGCAGAGGTTGAAAAGATAGCGTTGTCCGACCCCGCTGCCGCCAAATGGCTTGAAGGGAAGACCGTGCGCAAGATTATAGTTGTTCCCGGCAAGATTGTCAACATCGTAGTCGGATGACGGATTATGGCCGGTTTCCTCTCTGTAAAAGGTGGTTATCGTAAATTGAGAGTTTATCGTAAGGTTGAGATTATCTACGATATGACTTATCATTTTACGAACCGCTTTTTGCAGAAACATGACCGCACCATCGACCAGATGATACAGGCCGCCCGTTCCGGCAAACAGAATATAGCCGAAGGTAGCGAGGCTTCCGTGACATCGCGGGAGACGGAGATAAAGCTCACCAACGTAGCCAAGGCAAGTCTTGAAGAATTGCTGATAGATTATGATGACTATCTCCGTGTACGTGGTCTTCAGAAATGGGGGCAGTCGCATCCACGCTATAAAGAGATGCGCTCGTATGCAGGCGGTTCAAGAATTGAAACAGAATATCCGACCCTGCTACCTCGACTTTCCGATGAGGAGATAGCCAACCTCTGCATCACGCTCATAAACCAGGCCACCTACATGCTCAGGCGCATGATAGAGCGCCAGCAGGAGCAGTTCCTCAGAGAGGGAGGCATCCGCGAGCAGATGATGCGGGCGCGCCTCGCCTACAGGAATGGGAGGAAAGAGCTGTAAGAAGCCAGGTAAGACGAATAGGACTTGTAGGACGGGTAAGACTTCAAATTAAAGCTGATGAAAGCTAATGAAGTCTTACCCGTCCTACAAGTCCTATTCGTCTTACTGGTTCTTCCTCTTTATTCGAAGTACTCTATCGTGCGGGTTTGAATTTGGTAGTTGGCGGGCATTTTTTCAGCCGTGGGGCTATCGGAAAATTCGCTAACGATGGAGGTCTGATACGTTACCGTGCGACGCGTCCAGTTGCCGTGGCTATCGAAGTCGAGATATTTGTATGTTGTTACGGTTCTTGAAGATTCCCCTTCGCTTCCACCTTCCTCATCGGCGCTGGCTATATTTCCGTTTTCATCGTAGGTATATTTCACGTTGTTATACCATTCCCAGCCTACGGATTCTACAGAGGCAAGCTTGCTATCTTTCCAGGTATAACTTTCTATGCGCTGGAAGTCCATGTCGGTGTCTTTGGCAAATTCAAACGTGGTTATGAAGTTGGCTGCATCACGTTTGAGGTTTATAGGCACACCCTTTATCACTGCGTCTTCCGATATGTTCTTTATCGTTCCTAAAGAGTCGGTGGCATAGTCTACCGAGAAATGGATCCACGAGCTTTCCTCACCGTTGTAGGAACTGCTTTCACAGTAATCTGTAAGACGTCCCTCCTTGTCGAATCCATATGAGATTTTTGATTCGGCCAGGTCAGCTTTGGCCTCTACTATAGAATCTTCCTTCATCTCACCGAGGCTGGATGTGATGGTGACCTTTTTGACGGGGCCTTTCACATCGGCCCATGAGAGGTCCGGGGTGACGAGGAGTGCTTTTTCTTCTGTGTTTTCAGCATCAGATGAGGTAGCGTTGTTTTTGTTGGCACATCCAGTCAATACGGCGGCTAACGGAACAATAAGCAATAGTTTTTTCATGATAATATTGGTTTGTGATTATGAAAAAAGCTCGGCCATGCTTATATAATAATGTATGGCCGGACTTTGGAATATTCTTAGTCTTTATCAATCGCGACGGGGACGGCGTGGTCCGCGGTCACGGTCGTTACGATCACCACGGTCGAAATCGCGGCGTGGTCCGCGGTCGCCTCTTTCTCCACGGTCACCACGTTCGGGACGTTCTCCGCGCGGACGGCGGGGACGCTCGGCGGGTTCTACCCATCCTTCAGGCTTGGGCTGGAGTGCGCGGAGGCTCAGACGGTATTTGCCTGTCTTCTGGTCTATCTCAATAAGTTTCACGGTGAGTTCGTCACCCTCCTTTATACCGGACGATTCCATATCGGGAACGCGTTCCCATGAAATCTCCGAGATATGGAGCAGGCCGTCGCGGTTAGGCATGAATTCAACGAAGGCGCCGAAATCCTGAATAGTCTTAACCTTACCGGTGTATACCTTATCTACTTCGGGGAGTTCGACTATGCGGTTGATAAGCTCGAGGGCCTTGTCGATAGCGGCCTTGTTTGCAGCAGCCACTTCGATATAGCCACCTTCGGGAATCTCATCGATAGATACGGTTGCTCCCGATTCCTCCTGTATCCCCTGGATAACCTTTCCGCCCGGGCCGATAACTGCACCGATAAGCTCTTTGGGTATGAGCATGGTGACGATGCGGGGTACATGGGGCTTGTAATCCTCGCGGGGAGCGGGGATAGTCTGCTCTATGATGTCGAGTATGTGGAGACGTCCTTCGCGGGCCTGGTTTAGGGCGCGTTCGAGAATCTCGTAGCTCAGACCGTCGCACTTGATATCCATCTGTGTGGCGGTGATACCGTTGCGTGTGCCGGTTACCTTGAAGTCCATATCGCCGAGGTGGTCTTCGTCGCCGAGGATGTCAGACAGCACGGCATATTTGTCGGAAGTGTCGTCAGAGATAAGACCCATGGCGATACCCGTTACGGGACGTTTGATTTTCACACCTGCATCCATCAGGGCAAGAGTTCCGGCGCAGACGGTTGCCATCGAAGATGAGCCGTTGCTTTCCAGAATATCGGAAACCACGCGGCATACATATGGGAAATCATCGGGCAGCATGCGTTTGAGTGCGCGGTGGGCCAGATTGCCGTGTCCTATCTCGCGGCGTCCCACGCCACGCTGGGCCTTGGCCTCACCTGTGGAGAAGGGGGGGAAGTTGTAGTGGAGGAGGAAGCGTTCGCGTCCCTGGTTGAGCACGTCATCGAGAATCTTCTCATCGAGCTTCGTGCCGAGGGTTACGGTTGAAAGGCTCTGTGTCTCGCCACGGGTGAACACTGCCGATCCGTGGGGGCCGGGCAGATAGTCTACCTCGCACCATATGGGGCGTATCTCGGTGGTCTTGCGGCCATCCAGGCGGATACCCTCGTCAAGTATGCAGCGGCGCACGGCATCGCGTTCCACATCGTGGTAGTAGCGCTTCACCAGGGGTGCTTTCTCTTCGCGTTCCTCTTCGGGGAGCGATTCTATGTATTCTTCGCAGATGGCATCGAAAGCGTTCTGACGCCAGTGTTTGTCGGGGCAGGCTGCCTTGGCTACGGCGTAAGCCTTCTCGTAGCACTTCTCGCGTACGTCGGCGCGGAGAGCCTCATCGTTCACCTCATGGCAGTATTCGCGTTTCACGGTTTTGCCTGCGGCCTCTGCCAGTTCTTCCTGTGCCTTGCACTGCACCTTTATGGCATCGTGGGCCACTTTGAGGGCTTCAAGGAGGTCGGATTCCGATACTTCGTTCATCTCGCCTTCCACCATCATTATATTGTCGTAGGTGGCGCCTACCATGAGTTCCATATCGGCACGTTCAAGCTGCTCGTAGGTGGGGTCGATGACGAATTTGCCGTCTACACGGGCCACGCGTACTTCAGAAATAGGTCCGTGGAAGGGTATGTCGCTCACGGCTATTGCGGCGGAGGCGGCAAGGCCGGCAAGTGCATCGGGCATCTCTACGCCGTCGGCAGAGAACATGGTAATCTGCACGAATGTGTCGGCGTGGTAGTTATCGGGGAACAACGGGCGCAGCACACGGTCAACCAGGCGCGATGTGAGTACCTCGTAATCGGAAGCGCGACCTTCGCGCTTGAGGAATCCGCCGGGGAAGCGTCCCGCTGATGAGAATTTTTCTTTGTAATCGACCTGGAGGGGCATAAAGTCAACTCCTTCTCCGGCTTCCTTGGCTGAGACTACGGTAGCAAGGAGCATGGTGTTGCCCATACGCAGCTCAACGGCACCATCGGCCTGTTTGGCCAGCTTGCCTGTCTCCAGGGTGATAGTGCGGCCGTCGGGAAGCTCGATGGTCTTCTTGATAGGGTTCATTCTGAAAATATATGTGTTTAAACGTCTTAAAATCGCGCAAAGTTACGAATTTTCCCTTGATTTGCAGCCATAATAACCTCATTATTTTTCTTAAAATCAGGTCACTATTTGGAAATATATCTTTTTATGCATAATTTTGTGGTGTCGGCGCCGGAGGAGCGCGACATTATAAAAATTTAGAACACGAAAGTGTCTTACTTTTCTAATCCGTCTGAAGTGTGGAAGCTTGGAGACTTATACAGGAGAAGTGGACACTCTCGCGCTGTTGTTTCACGGCGCGGGAGTATCGCTATAATCCCAGGTATAAGTTGGCTTCTTCCACCGCCAGGACGGATTTGGGACGAGTAAGCGACTCCCGCGCTTTCGAATTAGCAAAAACCGATTCTTTCCGAGGGGGGTGGGAAGAGAAACTTCATTATCACACCCGGAAATGGGAATAAGAAACACACTTTTTGCAATTAGTTGCATGGCGGCGCTGGCATGTTCGGCCGCACAGGAAAACAAAGAGTTACGGCTGGAGCCTAAGTTCGAGAAACACGTGCCGTCACAAACCGCCGATGTGCGGAAAGCGTCCGCAAAGGCGGAAAGCGATGTCGACCTCTCGCAGTGGGAATCCGTTGGGAAATGCCTGTTGGAGGATGACCTGCTGATGCTTTCCAGAGCCATAAAGTATGAGGTAGATGTGCGCAGAAGTCCCGACAACCCTAACATCTACTGCGTCTACGAACCCTTCAAGGCCCAGTATGAACTGATGCGTGAGAATTTGGCGCATCTGAATATAGCGTATGATGACTCAAAACCTCGGTTCTTCTTCATCAACGCTACCGACCCCGACCACGTGTTCATCTCTTCAAGTCCTACAGGTGAAAACAACACGAGCATGGACAACCCCATAGCGACCGGCATTTCGTATGCGGGCAAGTATGAGAATCTCGGACTGTTCAACCTTGATGGCGGTGCTGGCTTTATGGGCCATAATAATTGGACCGGGTTTGATGAAATCAGTTTGGGATATAATGTGTTAGGTCTTGTATCACCTGATTTCCCCGAAGGACAGTGGGCGTCCGTAGAGAACTTTTATTTGGTTCTTGATTACGATGAAGACCGAGATTTATCGTTTGTTAAAAACTGGAACCGTTTATGTACGGCACAGATAGAGGAAAATCTTTTCGGTACCTATGTCTTGCAGGATGATAAGACCCGTACATGGGAGTGTGATATGAAAATACATCCTAATCCTGATTTTTCACATTTGTATGCCCTTATCAATCCTTTCGCTCCCGGAGAAGAGGAGATACCTGCACTGACATATGATGGCGAAGACCATCACATTATATTCGATGCTCGCGACTCTGAGAAAGTATATCTTGTTGATAATAATATCACTATGACAATTACTGAAGCAACAGGCTATACCTGTACAACAGGAGATGATATTCATCTGTTGTACACTGCAAATGCTATTAAATTAGGAGCATTCAGTGATGTTCCTGATGTAGATTCCGAGATGTTTTATGGAACTATTTCCAAAGAGTCTGAAAATGGTGTTGAAACAATGTTAGTAGAATTAAGCAATGCCATAGATATAGCATTTTTTGGAGGAGAATATAACAGGGCTGTTGTAGGATTAGATGCACCCTCCGACATATTCCGCATAAGGGCCGTGACTACGAGCGGTATTGAATCCGTTGTATCTGATGCCGCCGATGCGGATGGCGGCAAGGCTGTCTATTACAACCTCCAGGGGATGAGGGTCGACAATCCGTCTGCCGGAATCTATATCCGCCGTCAGGGTAACAAAGTTGAAAAGGTAGCCATCAATTGACCATGGAATTTTCTAAGACAATAACCAGATATATAGTAGGGTGTATGATTTTCGGCCTTACAGGACTGATGACTGTGTCCTGCGGCAAAGATGATGGCCCTGGGGAACCTCCTGCGCCTCCCACACCTGAAAGACCCGATACTCCTGACGAACCTGATACCCCTGATACTCCTGAGGATCCCGATACGCCGGAGAATCAGCCGGCAATTACAGTGGAAACACCTTCCGGCACAGACGGTACGGTGAAATTCAACTCTGACGCCGACAGAATGGATATTTCTCTGACCGCTAATTTCTCTGCGCCTTATAAACTGATGATGTCGGGTGATTACGGCTGGCTCTTCGTTGATAAGAACGCCGGGAATATCTCGGAAGAGGGAAAGACAACGGTAACGCTCTATGCCAACCGCCGTGGAATGGATGTGGGTACGCACCGATGCAACCTGATTGTAGAGACTGAGGATGTGAAGAAGGAGGTTCCTGTTGAAATCGATATTACCGAATTCGTTCCATTCGGAAGCTACAAGAAGATAACTTCCTGTGACAGTCGCCTTGTTGTGACGTTTGCGGGTTGTTACAAACGCGACGGGTATATGAACCTGGAATATACCATCACCAACAACGGTGACGATATAAGGGGTTTGAAATTGTGGTCGCATCCCAATTATACATATTTCAATGCCGCCGGGAGAAGATATGACAAGGATAGCGGTCTTACCTCTGTGCTTGGCTCGCAGTCGGGTACGGGCGATATTTCTACCCCCGTGCGTAGCGGTGAGACGATAAGGTGTTCGCACAGATTCCCTATAGGAGAGAATCTGCCTGCCGATGGCATAGACGCGCATCTTATGATATACAACTACGGTACGGGCGACTGGAATTGTGCCGGGAAATATATTGATTTCTTAGGGCTGGAATGTGAGAATCTTGACAATTTCAATCCTGATTACCGTCCTACTCCTCCCCCTGCTCCCGAACCGGATCCACAAATCACGGTTGACGTGGCATCTCTTGATTTCTCGACCGATATGAATAAGATGGCTCTCTCGTTTCAGGCTGACAGAAATGTCAACTTCCGAGTGAGTACGAGTGAGAAATGGCTTATGGCCTCGCGATATGAGGGTGATGCGGTTGCAGGGCAGCCTGTGAAAGTGTACTTCACGGTCAACCGCTTTAATCTGGAACCTGGGAAGTATGATGCTACCATCAACATATCAACCTCCTTCCAGTCAATCGACATACCTGTGTCTATGACGATAGCGGAATTCAAGCCCTACGGTGCATGTAGCGACATATCATCGTGTGACTACCGTCTTCCCGTCACATTCTACGGATGCTATAAGAGCGGGAATGACGTCACTCTCATGTATAAGGTGAGGAATACGTCGGACGAGAGCATTAGCGGCTTCAAGTTATGGCAGAACCCGAATTTCACCTATTTCATTGACAATCTCGGGAACCGCTATACTAAGGATTCCGGCACGTTCGCCGTGCTTGGCTCGCAGTCGGGTACGGGCGACATAAGCACACGTCTGGCTCCTAACGAGACTATCCTGTGCTCTTTCACTATCAAAAACGTCCATCGTAACGCGTCTTCATTCACTACCGTCGTGGCAAGGCTCTATAACTACGGTACGGGCGACTTTCAGTGCCAGGGTAAAGAAATAGTCTTTTCCAATGTCCTATGGACTGACCTTGACATACTTTTTTAAAGTTTAAAGACTAAATCTTACAACTTTCGTTAAGGGCCAGTGTTATATAATGCTCTTGGCGGTGGTAACTTCGTAGTGGCGCCGGACCTCCGGGACGGCAGGCAACCCGAAGAGACAGGGCGAAACATATATATCATCCGTTAATATGTTGATATAATGCTTACTACATTAGTGTATAGCAGTTGCGCTCCGCCTCTTCGGGTGGCCTGCCGTCCCGGAGGTCCGGCGCCACTATGAAGTTACCTCGGATTATGAATTTTTTGTTTAAAAGTGTTTATCTGATTGTGAATAGTTGCTGAATAAATTGCTGGAATATAATTAGATGTCGTAGCCGGAGTAACCTATGGATTTCTGTCTGAGGATGGGTGGTAGTGATGGCATCGGGCTGTTTAGGAGTGCCTCGTGGCAGGAGCAGGCTATGTCGCGGGCAAGTACGAGGCGTTTCTGCGACCATAGAAGATGTTTCCATTCTATTCTCATAACTATATTCTCGGCTCTGAGGAATAAGCCGCTGCGGCGCAGGAAGTTGTTGGGCGAGGATGTGTCGTGGAACTGCTGGTGGTCTACCGTCAGCCCGAGGTCTGTGCCTAACCGGGCGCTGAGCGTGTCTGCAAAATTTCTATAGGAGGCCTCATCGCTTAGAAACATCCCGGCGCCTGACATGCGGCCGTCCCCTTTGGTCCCACCTGTTGACAGATGGATGTTCGTGGGATAGGGTGGTTCCAAGGCCCCGCTGGCGGCAAGGACGGTAAGGGTCCAGGTGCCCGGTTTTACGAGGGTGCCGAGGTCGGCAAGATATTCTTTCAGCCCGATAACATCGTCTGGGTTCTTGTAGGCGAAGAATGATTTGTAGGGCGCGCGGCGTCCTGTCTCGCGGCTGATATAGTTGAATCCGCCAATCATGGCAAGATAGAAACAGAAATGGCTCAGCCCCGGGTCTATCATGTTTGACGGGGCTATGATGGTGAGACGCGCTCCACGGTCTATGCAGCACCCGTATGGACGGTTCTGCGGATAATGTTCCACGGCAAGGCGGTCAGGAAGGTAGTTGTCCGTAGTTGGTACTGTGGCGGCAAGGTTGACTATGCGGAATCCGGGGCCGTGTTCTACGGCCTCTTGAAGGTGGTCGGTGTTCATGTTCAGCCTTATACGAAGATCGTCAACCGACCGGAAAGGTGGTACTACCTGTAGGCCTGTAGGCCTGTCGAGCTTGCGTTCGAAACCATCGTGGAGCTTTGAGGCCGATTCGCGGACTTCCTCCATGTGGTTCTTTTTCTCAATTGCTTCGGTGAATCCGGCGCCGATTATACCCGTCGGTACGGCCACGATGGCTATTCCCAACAGGCCGACGATACACGCTACCACGCGCCCTACGGCTGTCACAGGTGGTGTGTCGGCAAATTGGCCCGGGTCACCGATATACTGCGCGAACGCCCATATCACGGACACTGCGCCGTTATCGTAGACATCGGGTTGGCTGTCGTGTTCGGCGAAGAAGAGCACAAGGCTCAATATAAAGGTTATGACTATGAGGAACTGCATAGACACGATGAGTTCGTGGCGCTTCTCGGCGATGGCCGAGCTCAGGAGGTTGAACGACTTGGTGTAACGCCCTATGCGGAATGTGCGTATAACTCTGGCCGTGCGCAGGGCCTTGAAAGCCATCGCCGGGAGAGGGAAGAGCCATTGCAGGTAGAAAGGGAAGGTAGAGAGTATGTCGATGAAGCCGTAGAAAGAGAAGCAATAGCGCATCCGTCCCCGCCACCCTTTCCATGACGGATTAATCTCGGGGGCTACCCATATGCGCAGTGATACTTCCACGGTGAAGAATATGAGTGTGGTGATGTCTACCCATTTCAATACACGCCGCAGCCCCGGGTCAAGGTCAAATGTTGAAAGGAATATCTCGGCCGTGCTGAGCAGAATCATGGCTATTATGAGCCAGTCGACAATGTTGTGCCATTGCCGGGTGTGCAGGTTGTCGTCGAGGGCGCGAGCCAGTTCCTGTTTTAATTTCGATGCCATTCAGCGCCGTCTGCGTTTTGTTTTGCCGCCGGTGAGGATGCCTAATACGGCGCTTCCGATTTTGCGTTCAAGACCGCCACGTGTGGTCGGTATGCCGGTGGCACGACTTATTTTCTGTTTCGCCGCCGAGATACCTATGGCGCGTTTCCATGAAAAACTTAATCCGGGTATTTTCATTTTCTACGTCTGAAAATCATTTGAAAAAGTTTGAATATAAGCCATATAGGAAAGAATATTATGATGAAAATTACCATCCATCCACATCCTATTCCACCCTTGCGACCGTCAAGGATGCGACCTCCGGTGATAAAGTCGATGCCCAAAATAGCGAAAAGGTTTTTCCAGAAGCCCATTTGTAAATATTTGGATAATTAGACATTCAACGGAGGTAACTTTTTAGTGGCGCCGGACCTCCGGGACGGCAGGCCACCCGAAGAGCAAAGGCCGTGGATAATGAGGTAATTTCCGGCTCCGCCTTTTCGGGTGGCCTGCCGTCCCGGAGGTCCGGCGCCAC
>CAJUBM010000063.1 GCA_910584735.1 uncultured Muribaculaceae bacterium | reverse complement strand
CTAAATATTAATATTTTAATAACAGTGGTAAGATTTTTATCGCACCACTACTAGTCTGATATTGTCAAACGAGTTCTATCAGATCCATGTTTGTTCAGGAACGCGGCGATAATAGACGCTTTTTCCTTTTCTGAGATTGTTGTTAGCATTATTCGTGGCTATGCCGCGGTCATCCCCTCGTTGGCGTTTGTTGTTGTACGAAAAAAGCGTAGGAATCTGTATCTGTTGCCGTCCTACCATCTGAGGCTTCTCGCATTGCCCTGTCAAAGTCGGACGGCAACGCAGAAGCCCACGCCAGTATATGCAATCAAAGCATCCGGCGATATTTCTCCCGAAATATCGTGCCGAAAGCAGAATATTACATATCCACGGGCATCTACCGTTGCTCAACCCTTGACTTTGACGGAAATTTTGCGAGAATTTCAGATGGTCAAGAATTAGCGCGGATAAACGCTTTCTTATGTATGTTAACTACATCCCGCCGCGCATAACCCCAAACCTGGGGTGGCTCGGATGAGCCTCGCCCTGCTGGCGTGGTCTGCGATGCGGTCTGTGACCGCAAAGTTAGAGATTATTTTTCATCCGTCCAAACAATTTTTACAATTGTCACGATGATAGCTCGTTAATTTAACGGTAGGCCGCATTGGCAATCACTTGTTGTTAGGACAAAACTCATTTTTGACAAATTGACATTCTTCTTATCACCGATTAATAAATCTGACATCTTAGTGATGCCGGATGGTAGTGGCGCCGGACCTCCGGGACGGCAGGCCACCCGGAGAGGCGTAGCGTTATAATCATACATTTTATCAGGTCGCATTTGGATAAGGGAGATTGGATTATACCATGGCAGTCATCAGAGTTCCTTCGGGTGGCCTGCCGTCCCGGAGGTCCGGCGCCACTACTATCCGGCGTCACTAAAAAGTTAGCACGGATAATGAAAATTGTTATAATAAGGTGGTTGTCTGTGTTTTGATATGGTGCCGATTGTGCATACAACTTGTGTCAGGATTGTTCAAGTTGAGGAGACGATAAAGTCTATAATCGGTCGTCTGTCACAATTTGTGATTTGTGTGAAACATCTTTTGTAGAGAAGGCCGTGCAAGTTTACAAGAAATTTAGCTGTTACAACTCTATATGTCAGGAATTTGTTGTAACTTTGTAAATAGAAACCAAAATACTTCGATTATGGCACGACCCATTAAAGAAACCCCTGAATTATTCGGCAGGGATGCGGAGCGCTTCGAGAAAATGATTTCGCACCCCAAGCCGGTGTCAAAAGAGGAGAAAGAGAGGGCGCGAAGAGCCTATGAGGTTATGAAGTCCATAAGTAATTTCCAGTGGTAATATGGATTTCACAAAGCTGACCCAGATTCAACTCTCCGAGGACACAGAGATAAAGCCGTTCAAATGCGCAGAAGATGATTTGAACGGTTTTCTTTTTGATGATGCCAAGCATTTTCAGAAAGAACTTATGGCTGTGACATACCTCCTTGAAGATTTGCAGAAGAATGTGACTGTGGCATATTTCAGTCTGCTTGCCGACAAGATCTCGTTTAATCCTGATGAGAAAAATGTATGGAACAAATTGAACCGTAATATACCCAATCCCAAGCGTCGCAGAAACTATCCGGCGGTAAAGATTGGGAGGTTAGCGGTTAATGAAAAATATGCAGGCTTGGGTGTCGGAACGTTTGTTTTGGACAATATCAAATATGTGTTCACAACGGTCAAAAGGCTTGGATGCCGTTTCCTAACCGTGGATGCTCTTGTATCAGCCACACCCTTTTATGAGAAGAACGGATTCCGATTCTTCACGGAATTGGATAAGGATGAGGAAACGCGTCTTATGTTTTTTGACCTTAAAAATTTCACTGATTGAGTGAGTGGGTTCCGGGGGGTTATTTGATGCGGAACTGGTAGGCGAGGGTGACGAGGATGGAGGAGCCTCGGGAGGCAGAGAAGTAGTCTTTTTTGGAGGAGGGGAAGATGTTGCCCAGGCCGTAGTAGTAGCGGCCTTCGAGTGAGATGCAGTTGCGGCGGGCTACGATGAACTCGATGCCGGCTCCGGCGGTGATGCCGTAGTCGAAGCGGTTGGAAATCTTCATGTCGAGTTGCTGTGAGCGGCGGTTGGCGGGCCAGTCGGGGAGGGAGGCGGCGTTGGCGTAGTCGAAGTTTGCAGTTATTTTGTCGCTGATCATGTAGCCGATTTGCGGGCCGAGGTTGAAGAACCCTTTAACGACCCGGGAACCGAAGAATATGTGGGTCATTACTGGGAGTTCGATGTATGTGAGCCGCCGCCGGTATGTGAACGGCGCCTCTTCGAAATCCTCTTTCCAGCCACGTTGTGTGAGGTTCAGTTCGGCCAACAGTCCGACATGTCGCTCCTCGGCGTAACGTATGCTGACGCCGCCATGGAAGCCGTTGAGCATCTGCTGCCTCACGGAGGGGTAGAATGAGGTGCGGGCCATAGCCATGCCGGCGTGTACCCCTACGTGTACGTGGGGTTTATAGTGGCGTTGCGCACTAATCTCGGGTGCGCACAACGCTATGGCCGCAGCTATGAGTATGATAATATGTGTTGGTAGCCCTTTCATAAGGAGTGCCGGGTTTGTCGCGGTGTCATCGGGTGGAAATCAGAGCCGAGTCTTTTCCACAATCATTCCCGGAAGATAATGTATGAGATATAGCGAGTGGTTCACGAAGCCGGCATCGGAGGCTTGGGAGGCGCGTTCGAGCCGCAGGGTGTTCTGAACACCCTCGAATTCAGCAGGCAGGCTTTCGCCGTCGGCCATGGCGCGCAAGGCGTTGATAATGAATGTGCCGGCGTCATATCCGAGGATTCCCTGCATGGGGAAAGCCTCTGACATCTCCTCGCCATACCATCGCCGATAGCGGTCGCGCAGCTGTTTTATATCCGTGTCGGAATCATCGGCGAAAAAGCGGGAGTAGATAGTGGTGTTCAGGCGTCCTAATGTCTCGCGGTTCTCTCCCCGGAATGTGACCCATTCGGGGTAGCCCCACAGGGCCATGGCATCAGGATAGAGGAGGTTGCCTTTCTGCTGGAGCAGGGCGGGGGTGAATCGGGCGAACTCGCTGCGCAGTCCTGACAGAGGGATATAGACCACAGGCTGCACATCGGGATTATAGCCCAAGAGGTCGTCCTCCGATAGATTCTGCTCAAAGGTTATGGTATTGTACAGCACACCCTCTTTGTCAAGACGGTTTTTGAGTGCTGCCACAAACTCGTCCTTGTCGGTATTGCCATCCTGCCGTTCAAGGAATACGGGGTAGTATTGCTGTCCCCCGTGGCGGTATCTCTCCATGAACCCGTCAATGGCTACCTCGTACATGTCGTGGTGGGGTATATTGGCCTGTATCACATTGTGGTGGTCGCGGTAGGTCTCGTCCTTTACCGAGAAATAGTTCATAAGATATGAGCGGGTATCGGATTTCTCGATAAAGGCCATCTGGCCGTCCGCGTCAGGCACTATGATGATGTCGGCGCCGCTCACCTGTGGTTGCTCCATGAGGCTGCGCAGGGTGTCGGGGTTACCTTTCGTGTCAAAGGCGCGGATATAGACTCTTGCTCCCGGACGCGAGGATAGTTCATCAGCGGCCATAAGCATGCCGCGCAGAAATTCCTGGTTTAGCTGGGCGGCACGGGCAGGGCGTTGGTCGGCGGCCATGAAGGGGAGCACAACCGCAACGCTCATCTCATCGGGAAGGGCCTCGGGAGCCTCAAGGGGAGGCTGGGACGAGTAGGACGGATGGGACTGGTAGGGCGAGTAAGACGGAGAGACGGGAGTATCTTCTTCTGCCGGAATGTTTTCGGATTCGGAGAGGTTTACTTTTGAGGCTTCCTCGGACTTGCGTATGAAGTCGGCGAGGGTTATCTCATTTGTGGAGGAGGGGGTGGGTGTTGCTGTAGGGGCAGACGGGGTCGGTTTGGTAGAGGGGTTGGACGGGAGGGCTGTTGCGGAATCGTCAAGTACAAGTACCTGGCCTGCGGAGATACCCGTGTCGGCCTGCGGATTCAGTTTGATGATGCGTTCTACGGGGATGTTGTAGATTGCAGCGATGCCGTAGACGCTTTCGCCTTTCTGCACAACGTGGGTCAGCGGTTGGGAGGTGCTTCCCGGAGCGGGCGCTGCGGGGAGCGAGGAGGTCATATCGCCGGGAAAATACAGGCGCATGCCGGGTGTCAGCCCGTCGGCGGCAGATGGATTGTTGTCAACAATCTCATCGCGCGACAGCCCGAGTCTCTCAGCCACTGTGTAGATGTTATCACCGCGTTTTACGTCATAATATCGGAGTACGCGCCCGGCTACCTTCATGGTGGGGAGGGTCTGTACCTGGGCGGTGGCACATATGGCGCAGACCAATGTTATTGCCAAAGTCAGCGCTGTGCGTGTTATGATGTTGTAAATCTGTTTCATCGGTATGTTGCAAAAAGCAAAAGCATCTGCAAAATTACAATTTTGGCCTCATAATAGCAAATCGCCGATTACCGGCGCCCTGTATGGAATCGTGCAAGCTCTTCAAGGGGGGCTTTGAGAACGCGTACCGACATGGGTGATAACGCTTCGGCGAGTTGTGCCTTGAAATGGAACGCGATGGAGCCGACGATGCCGACCGGCGCAGAGGATGCCTCTCCGAGAAGGGTGTTGGCCGCAGTTCGGTAATGTTCCAGACTTGTTGTTCGGAAAGCTACGAATGAGTTCCTTACGAGAGAGGCTACCTCGGGAGTGTCAATGTTTTCTTTTAGGAACGGGGCAAGGGAGGCAAGGAACCGGTTGGGTGCTTCCATTCGGTAGACGCGTGTTATGGCCTCGGCTTCGGTAAGTCCCGTCAGGGTTTCAAAACGGGTTATTATCTCGGACGGAAGTGTGCGGCGGAACACGGCTTTTAACAGTTCTTTGCCAAGGTATGCACCGGATCCCTCGTCGCCGAGGATAAATCCTAATGGCGGGACGCGGTAGATTATCACGGAACCATCGTAAAGGCCTGAGTTGGAGCCTGTACCGAGTATGCATGCTATGCCGGGAGCGTTGCCGAACAGGGCCCTTGCCGCTCCCAACAGGTCGGAATCGGCCTCTGCGGGGGCTTCCGGAAAGTAATTGTTAAGAAGGGTGGTGACGCGTATGCAGCTTGACGGGGAGCCGCATCCGGCTCCATAGAAGAAGATTTTTTCCGGCATCATCCCCTCCGTTTTAAGCCGGGATGCTGTCTCGGCGATGGCATTGTTAATTTCGTCATCACTGCTTACGGCGGCATTGAAGCCGGGGGTCGTGAAGCTGAATCCGTCCCCTTGCCGACAGGGTGCGGCATACCAGGCGCATTTCGTGCTGCCTCCGTCAGCGATAAGTATGCACTTCATTGGTATAGATGGTATTTCTGTTTGGATTTTCGGAAATCCTCGGTGCCTTTTTCCCAAAGAGGCATTATATCGTCCACGCTGTGGTTGCGGAAAAACGCCGGGCGTATCTGTTTTGAGCCTGTCACCTTGTCGAACATGTCGAAACGTGTGGCTTTCGCTCCGACAGATGCGCGATGGGCCGGATAGAGCCGGGCGAGGGCGTCCATGATGTGGAACTGTATCAGTGTAAGCGGCGCGGCATCGAAGTCGGTGACGTACACTTGCACCCCTTTCAGATTCTTGCCGGCTTCGAAACCGAACCAGGGCTTGTAACTTATGGGACGGAACAGTACGCCGGGAATCTGCCGTCCGTTCAGTTCGGCGGCCAGGCGGCGGTCGTTTATCCACGTGGCAGCCACGGTGCGGAACGGCAATGTGTAGCCCACGCCGATTGACACGTAGTCAAGCTCCCCGGCTATCCCGGTGGCGGGGTAGTAGATAGCGGTTTCAGCCGAGGGTAGCTGTGGCGATGTGGGGACCCATGGCAGAAGGGTGTCATCATATAGCATAGCGCGGTCCCATCCGTCCATGGGGACTACCGTGAGTTTCAAAGGCTTTGCTGATTTAAGCCAACCCTCCCCGACAATCATACGGGCCAGTTCGCCGGGGGTGAGGCCATAGATGTATGGTATGGGGTAGCGGGCCAGGAAGTTGGTACTTCCGGGGGCGGTTACCGGCCCTTCCACCTTGTTGCCTCCGAGAGGGTCGGGTCGGTCGAGTACTACGAACTCTTTCCCGGCTGCGGCGCATGCCTCCATCGCAAGTCCCATGGTGGAGATGAAAGTGTAGGAGCGGCATCCGTTGTCCTGTATGTCGTAGACCATAACGTCTATATCGCGCAGCATCTCCGGGGTGGGGCGTTTCGTGGCACCGTAGAGGGAATAGACTTTCACCCCTGTTGCGGGGTCGGTTCCACCTGCAACATGCTCTCCGGCGGCTATGTCGCCCCTCACTCCGTGTTCAGGGGCGAAAAGCGCCTTAAGTTCCACATCGGGCGCGGCATGGAGAATGTCTATCGTGGACCGTAGCCGCGAGTCTACGCCGGTGGCATTGGTGAGCAATCCCACGCGTTTCCTTTTGAGTATGTCGAAGCCGTCACGCTCCAGCACCTCTATACCGGGCATTACCTGTGCCGTTGATATAAATGGATATAAGAGTATGCAGAGGAGTGAGAAAATTCTGATATGGTTCATTGTCAGGGCTTATGGGTTTTGGTCTTTTTTGCCGAAGGAAGGGGATACCTTTATAAGATAGCAGACCCCGATGGTGGCCACACAGCATATCATGCACCAGATGAAAAATCCGGTGTAGTGATATGTGTCGGCAATCCATCCCGAGAACATGCCGGGGAGCATCATCCCCAGGGCCATGAATCCTGTGCAGATGGAGTAATGGGCCGTTTTGAAACGTCCTACGGAGAAATAAATCAGATAGAGCATATAGGCCGTGAAGCCGAAACCGTAGCCGAACTGCTCCACGAACACGCAGGCATAAATCTCCCAAAGCGCCGAGGGGCGGGCGAAGGCCAGGTAGACAAACGTCAGGCAGGTCAGCGACATGCTCCATGCCATAGGGTGGAGCCACGCCTTTAGTCCGTTGCGGGCGGCACAAAGACCGCCGATTATACCGCCGAGCATCAGGCCGATTACGCCCACGGTGCCATATGCCCATCCCACCTGGTCGGCGGATAATCCGAGGCCGCCGTGTTCGGGGGTGTCAAGTAGGAACGGTGGTATCATCTTCACAAGTTGTGCCTCAGGCAGGCGGTAAAGGAGCATGAACAGCAGGGCCACGATGATTTGCGGCTTGGTGAAGAAGGCTATGAAGGTCTCGGCAAATTCGCTGAGTGTCTGACGCATGGAGTTCGTGCTACGGTTGTGGTCGGCGTCAGGACGGGGGAGTGCCCAGGTGTGGTACAGGGCCATCCCGAGGAAGAATATGGAGAGTACCGCGAAAACCAGAATCCAGCCGTAGGTGAGACTGTCGGTGTGGTCGTTTACTTTTGCGGCAAGTACCACGAGCGCTCCCTGGCCCACTACCATCGATATGCGGTAGAACAGCGAACGTATCCCTACGAACATCGACTGGGCGTGTTCCGTTAGTCCGAGCATATAGAAGCCGTCTGCGGCAATGTCGTGGGTGGCAGAGGCGAAAGCCATAATCCAAAATACGGCAAGGGTCATCTGGAAGAACGAGCCTGCCGGGATTGTGAACGCTATCAAGGCCATGGCTATGGCTATCACCCACTGCATGGTGATTACCCACCAGCGCTTGGTGCGAAGGATGTCGACAAACGGACTCCAGAATGGCTTTATAACCCACGGCAGATATAGCCAGGAGGTGTAGAAGGCCAGTTGGGTGTTGCTTATGCCCAGGCATTTGTACATTATGCCTGAGATTATCATCACCGCCATGTAAGGCAGTCCCTCGGCGAAGTATAATGTAGGCACCCACCACCATGGTGAGCGTCTGCCTGTGGTCTCGGTAGGTGCTTTTCTGTCAGTCATATAGCTTAGTTATGGTGGTTCCGGGGAAATAATGGGCGATAATCTGCTCGGGGGTATAGCCTTGGGCGCCCATCACGGCGGCTCCTATCTGGCACATCCCTACGCCGTGTCCCCATCCGCGTCCTTTCAGGCGGAACCCGGCGCCATCGGGAAGTGGTTCCACGTCGAAAGCCGAAGAGCGCAGGCAGCTTTCCGACAGGGCGAGGCGTATTTCCAGTTCCTTGCCGAGAATCAGGGATGCGTGTGTCCCGCCGATGTATAGGCGCGTTATGCGTCCCGATTTTCCGCGTTCCAGCGGGGTAAGGGTTGTCACGGTACCGAAGTCTACGCCTGTCTTGCGAAGCAACAGCCCCGGAAGGTCTTTCGCTGTGAGTATTTCTTCCCAACGGTAGAAACCGGGTTGCTCACGGTCGTATGAGTTCAGTATCTGACCTATTATGGCCGGGTCGTTCGTGTCGCAGAAGTTACGTCCGCCCCCGGCAGGTGCGTCTTTTTTCGATATGAGGTAGGAGTGGTGGACGGGTTCCCAGCAGGTTTCGAATTCCTCTGTGACCCCTCCGCAGCATTTCGAGAAACGCGTGTCGCATATCTCCGTGCCGAGGGTCACTACTTTTCCTCGCGTGAGTTCCACGGCGCGGGCCACCGCCGGGGAGGTCTGGCGCGTTACCCCCTGGTAGCGCTGGCAGTGGTCGTCGGCGCATACATCGAACAGGGCGTGTTCCTCCCTGTCATGCCATGCCACTATCTCGTTACAGGACAAATGCCCCTCCCCGGGGATAAATGTGCGGTGTAGATCCTTTCCTCCGTGGCGGCGCAGCATGGCTAACAGCCATGAACGTGACACAATGGCGTGGGCCTGGAGTAGGGCTTCGGAGGCGTCAGCACTCATTTCGGAGGAGATTACGCTTTTCAGATATTCTTCGAGGGGGACGGTGTTTATGGCGGCTTTTCTGCCGTCAGGGGTGGCAAGAATGGTTAGCGCACCACTGAAAGTCTGGTTCTCACGCCGCTGCCAATGGAAGCCTTTCCCGATTTTCACATCTTTGAGGGTGAAAAGGGCGTCCGGGCTTTCGGGGCGGAATGTAATTGCGCCTGAGGCGCTCTCCTCACGCCGGAAATCGCCGTGAAGTTCATACCGAATGTCATCCTCTTCCATGATTCCGACAGTGATACGTGGTTCCTCAGGGTAGCATACCTGCGAGAACAACCGTCTTACGATATGTCGGTCTATGGCATCGAAGTCCTCGCGCCGGGGAGTGATGATTACTCCTGCCAAATCGACCGAGGCCGGGGAAATCAACATCTGTCCCTTTTTGATGCCGTAAAATTCGGGGCGGTGGGCTTTGCGCGGTATGATGGTGAAACGGACGCTGTTGCCGCCTGTTTTATGTGCCAGCACGTTTACCATCGGTTCTTGCGGATTTGTCGTCCGGCCCGGCACCAGGGCAATATTTTCAATCGCCTGATCTAATTTAATACGCGCCTCCTCGGGTGATGAAGAAGCGAAGGTCACGGTCTTGAACCAAGGGAAAGAGGCGCGTCCTAACAGGGGGAGGTTATCTGTGGGGACGGCCTGGAAATGCATATGGTCGGGAGCGGATGCCCCGCAACGCGGGCCGTTGTAGAATACGGCGTAGCCATCCATGGCTCTTGCCATGGAATAGAGGTCTGCCCCCCTTCCTTTTATGTTTTGGGGGATATGTTTTTGTGCCGCTATTGTGAAATGGCGGCGAAATATAGGGAATGGATTCACCAAGAGTTCATAGCCGGGGAAACACCGTAGGGCGGTCTGCTCGGCAGGCCGGTTTCGGCGGCAAAGGAAGCAGGGGCGCTCCTTAATGGATGCGGCATCGACTTTGGCCCCGGTAGAGACCGCACGTGCCGGGTTGAACTGGACCATTACCGAATCCATGCCGGTAGGGCGGATGGCGCAATTCCCTAATGCCTCGTAGTTGGCACGGGCCATAGGCCAGCGTTCAAGCTGTGATTGGAAAAACTGCTCGATGTCCGGTGTCATAGGCTGTTGCCGCGATTGAGGCGCATACGGGCCTCTATTTCAATAGTCCTGAGCCAGTCCTTGTAGGTGTTGTTGGCATTAGCTCTTTCCAACGACAGCCCGGCATCGGAGTTCCCTTCCCAGCGGCGGCACAGGTAGAGCGATTCGAAGATGCGGCCTATACGCCACTGACGCGATATGCGCAGTCCCAGGGCGTAGTCCTCGCCGTAGCTTACATCGGGGACTCCTATTTCGCGCAGTATGGGGGTATAGAACGCGCGTGGGGCGCCTAATCCGTTTATGCGCAGGGCATTGTTCCTCCCGTTGGCCGTGGTCCATTCCATATGGGCTATCAGGCCGGGAGGGATTGGACGGCACTCCATATCGGTCAGTTCGTAAGAGCCTATCACCATGGCGCACTTCTCGGCATAGAACAGCGAGGACACCCGTTGCAGGGTGTCGGGCGATGAATACATGTCATCGCTGTCAAGCTGGCAGGCGAAACGTCCGCATCCCGGGTGGTTTACGGCCAGATTCCAGCATCCCCCTATACCGAGGGTACGGCTGTTGGGAATTATATGGATTATCCTGGAATCCTCTTGGGCGAAACGGGCTATAATCTCGGTGGTGCCATCTGTGGAATGGTTGTCGACCACAATCACGTTATAGGGGAAGGTCGTGTTCTGCGAAAGTGCCGAGCGGAGTGCGTCGGCGATAGTCCTTTCACGGTTGCGGACGGGGATTATTACCGACATCTCGCATGGAAATTCGCCACGGAACACATCCACTGCCTCAGGCTCGTTGGCGAGGAAGGCCCGTATGTAGCGCAGGTAGGCGGTGGCTGTGAGTTCCATCTCTATCTGTACGGCGCGGTTTGCCGGATTTACGTAGTCGAATTGTGCTGCTCCGGGGTCGGTGGCACCGGTGTAGACTGTATATAGTCTTTCCGGCACCCGTCGGATGCCGTTGAAGGCGGAGCATACCAGCCTGACGCCGTAGAGGGCCGAATAGTTGTACTTGGGGAGTAGCCAGAGAGCGTTTTTCAGGTCGTAGGTGCGCCAGAGAGTCACCGGGCCGAAATCAAAATCATCGCGTATGGCGCCGCTCTGATATGTGACGGTAGGATGCGCGGTTACAGTGCCATCGGGAGCCGACTCGTTGTAATCGCTGTAGACCATCGATGCATCGGTGGCCCGTGCCACCTGCATAAGCCGCATCATACCCTCGGGCGACAGATCCAGAGGGCAGCTTCCTGTTATAATGAGTGTGTACTCTTCATTATGGTTCTCAACGGCGGCGCGAAGCTCTTCGGTTGAACACAGACGGTTGATTCTGACAGGTTCCATCATTGTTTTCCAAGTAAGAATTTAAGGGCGGCGCGTATCATCACCTCGCGTTCCACGGGGTCGGTAACGGCTTCGATGGGGAAGCCTATAACTAATGAACGCGAGATGGCGGCGCCTTCGGCTGGTTTTATCTCTGTTGCCACGGCGGCGGGAAGTCCGCAGTCGTAGTAACGCATCACAACATCTCTCTCGTCCGTAGGATAGAGGGCATCGGGGGTAGTGACGCCGTAATGCTTTTCATCGGGATATGTCTGGAAGTCGAAGTTGTTGGCATAGAATCCCGGAATCCGGCCGGGAATCATAGCCACAGTGCCACCTACGCAGTTTTCATCGGTAGAGGAGGTTATGCCGAGTACCTCGCGGGCGAATCTGAGGTTCTCCGCCGGAACCGGTGTGGAGTCGTTCGGGGCCGTGAGCAGGTCGGAGCCTACGAATGAGCCGCTGGCAAGCAGGGCGCCCCCGTGGCGCGAATGAGCCATTAGCCGTTGGCGGAGTTCGGGAGGGAACGCCTGGTGGCGTACCTCTCCGCTGCCCGGACGTACATCTGTTTTCTGCAACCCCAACATCAGGTCTACCACCTTGGGGTCGGCGGCGGAGGGTTGCGATTCGGCATAGGCCGAGGCTGAGGTTGAGATGAAGCCGTGGCCGGCTTTCTTTATCCCTTGTCCGTGCTCTATTACGAAATCGAAAGTGTTGCCGGCCAGCACACGGCTCTCAAAGTTGCCGTGCGAGGCTCCCCAACCGGGATTGTAGTTGCTGGAATATTCCGACATCTCGGCGAAGTCGTATTGCGGTCCGGTGGTTCCTATGTCGAATCCGGCGGCTATAGGCGGGTATTTCTCTATATCGAATCCGGCCCCGGTATCAGACACTCCGGGGGCTGCCACGCGAGTGAATCCGTTCACTATGGTTACCTCGGGGGCTGTGTGGTTGTGGTCGTAGAGCGCAAGTGTCTCGGAGGGGAACGTGACACCTCCGTCATTGCCGGCCTTTATGCGGTAGGAATGTATGGCGTCGTCGTTTATCTCCACATCGTAGTGTGTAGTCCTTACTGTTGCCAGGGGGCGGAACCCGCCGTTATCGATGCGTTCCTCTATTATATAATAGGTAGGGAAGGCTGACGGCTCCAGTTTGTCGGGCTGCGGCGCCCATGAGAGGCGGTAGTGCCCGGGGGAGAGGTAGTTTATGGCGAAATCTTTGGCCGGGAGTGGCTGTACGGCCCATGTAGTGCCGTACCTTTCGGCGAGGAAGCGCAATATCCCCTTGTACACGGCCCTGGAAAGGATGAATTTGAATTCCGGGTCGAGGGCGCGGCGCATATCCTCGAAGTTCTGATGCGACAGGGCCTCTATAATCATGCCCGGCATCTTTGTCTCGCGCACTTCAAAGTATTTTCGATCGCGGCTGCCGCGTGAGTTCCACATGGGGTCGTATAGCGCCCGTATGTCGGATATTACCGAAGAGGTCACGTTGCGTGTAAGGTCGGCGTTTGCCGAACGTGCGGAACCGTTGCCGAACGGGTTGCCGTCATCCGTGGAATATAGTCCGAGAGTGCCCACGGTGGTGCTGTCACGTTTTATCCCCGCATCGGTATGGAAGGCGAAAACCATATCCACCGGGATTCCCAGTCCCGTAGTGTCGGGAAAGATGGGAGAGCCTCCGGCCAGATAGTTGGCCCAGTGGGCGCGGCTCATGTAGTCATCTTTATAGTCGCTCTCGCCGTTGTTGGGTTGCCATACATGGCGCGGCATCCCTGCGGTTTGGAGGTAGACAGCGGAGCCTTCGTTGAATTTGGGGACGCCGGATGTGAAGTCCGAAGAGTAGCTCGAGCGTGAGACCGAACCCATGCCACCTCCGACCTTTACGGCATCGGCGGAGACCACGCTTCCTTCGTCAGCCGAGATATTCGACAGTTCCACCACCGGGTCTTTCTGCATCCCCTTGGCAAAATCGTATGATCCGAGGTATATCCAGGTACCGCCGCCCATTTGCTGGTTCACTTTCACTTTTGTAGAACCGCCGAGGTGGTTTATCGTGTAGCGGGCATCGGTGGCGCTGTTGGGGAGTGAGGCATATGATACGTACACGGCATAGTTCCCTTTTTCAGGTAGGTCTACGTTCCATGATGCGGTTGAGGCGTTGCGGGCGTCCTTGGGGAGGACTGTGGCCGCGATGTCGGCGGTGCCTGCACGGAAAGGGTTGTCGGCAGGTGTAAGTGGACGACCGGGCCACGCATAGCCTGTGCTGTCTTCAAGTTCCTCCCATTCCTCGCGTCCGTTTGTCACGGCGTACTCTCCTCGGTCCATACCGTCATAGTCGGCGATAATCTCCACATGCGACCAGTCGCGTTCGCGTGGCATCATCACATAGGCTCCGGCATTTTCAAGCATCGGGGTGAGATATGCTGTGGCGAATGTGTGGGAAAGAAGATCTTCACGTGTTGTGAATAGGTTGGGGCGCTGGTAGGCCCAGTTGTTTCCCGAGGTGTTGAAATACAGTCCGTGGCTGGGCCATAGGGCGATAACCCTCCCTTCCAGGCCGCCGGTTATAGAGACGGGGCGTTGGAACGCCACGAAGGTGTCGGCGGCGGCGATAATGCCGTCTGTGCCACGGATAATCAACGGTTTCACCGGCGCCGGACGCCTGTTGCGGCGCACACGGGCGCCTCGTGAGCGTTTGGTTCGTTTTTTCTTTACTTCTGTGCGTGCCCGGCGCGACCGTTTGGTTCGCTTTTTTGCCAGCGCCGGTTCGGCACACAGTGCGAGGAGTCCTATTACGATGGCCGCTAACAGGGTATGTAATGAGAATCGTTTCAATTTCAGTCTTTTTGTTCTTTTTAGGTTGCTTGTTTTGTGCGGCAGATTTATTTCTGTAGCCACGTGTAGTTTCGGCGCTCGGCAGAGGCGCAACTCATTTTGGCCCGAATGTCGGGGATCCAGCGCCAAAGCATCTGCCACCATAGGAACGGCGCTCTTAGCCGCAGACCCAGGACGCGGCCTGTACGGCGCCATGCGAGCGTGAGAGGTACCCATAGAGCCGGAATCATGAGTAGCAGTATGCAGGAGGGGAGCATGTTGGGGATTGTGAATACTGCACATGTTGCCATGGCTCCCAGCCATACCCACATCATGAGAGTGGAGAATCCCATAAGGCGTGATTGTCCTTTAGGAAGTCTGCGGGCCGTGAATGTATGTCGCAGTTTCAGGTCGTGCCATACTTTGGAGGGGTTGTGGAACGATGCGTTCATACGGGCTTTCGGCGAGAGTTCCACGGCGGTGTTCCCGGGAGTGGCAATCTGGTTTATAAACAGGTCGTCGTCGCCGTGGTGCAGGTTCAGTGTGCGAGAGAACCCTTTGGCATCGAAAAATAGCTTGCGGGCATAGGCCAGGTTCATAGCCGTGCCACGATATGGGTGGCCGTGTGAGGCGGCTGACAGCCATGTGACGCCGGTGGCTGCCTGGTCGAAAGCCTCCATTGCCGACTTCAATCCCGAGATACGTCCCCATCCAAGCACTACCTGTTTGCCCTCGGCGAAATGCCGGGCCATCAGGCGGAGCCAGTTGTGGGAGCAGGGGCGGCAGTCGGCCGTGGTGAGGACTACATAGTCGGTCTTCGCGGCCTTTATCCCTAATGAGACAGCCAGCTTCTTACGGCTGAGGTTATGGGCTTCCTCGGGAACAAAAGTTTGGTATAGGTTGCCATGTGTATGGGCGAGACGCTTTACCACATCGGAAAGTTCTGAGGATGAGCCATCATTTACCACGATTACTTCGAATTCTGCCGGATAGTCTTGTTCGAGAACCATCGGAAGCATTTTTTCAAGGCTCTCGGGGTTGCAGCAGGCATATATCAGCACTGACACCGGGGGAAGAGGCGCGGCGGATGTCTCGTCATCATCGGATGATGCGGATGAGCCGATGCGTATGCGCATGCGGTAGGGCCATAACAGCCACAGCATTGCGGCCAGGGCAGTGCCGAACGCTATGTATGCGATGGGTAGTATGTTGGATATGGCGAAATACACGATTCTCGATTTTAAACAACAAAATTACGAAATTCCCGCTAAAAAGCCGTGTGGCCGGGTGTGAAAATCCGTGAAAAACGGCTATCTTTGTTCCGATGGAAAAATGGATTATTGAGATAGACCGCATGAAGGTGCGGGCGCGTCACGGTGTGCATGCGCAGGAACGTGTGGTAGGTAACGATTTCGAGGTGTCGCTGAGTGTTGCCGTGGTTACGGGGCGCATACGTACAGCCGCCCTTACGGCAAACGTGCAGCACACGGTGAGCTATGCCGAACTGGCCGATATAATTTCCGAGGTGATGGCCCATCCGTCAGATCTCCTTGAGACGGTGGCATATGCTATCCAGAGGGAGGTGTGCGGCAAATATCCAGAGATTACCGGCGGACGTGTTACCGTGTCGAAACTCACACCGCCTATTCCGGCGGTAATGGACCGTGCCTCGGTGACGCTCGAATGGAATGAGAATAACTATTAATTAAGGAGAAGTATTATATTATAAGATGAAGATAGATGCTCAGGCATGTAAGGAGGAATTCTGCGAATTGCTCTGCAGCACGGAACGTCCCGGAATAGACGATGTAATCTCTGATTTGGAACAGCAGGGCTTCTTCGAAGCTCCGGCATCGGCCGGCCACCACCTGAATGTTGCGGGGGGATTGGCGCAACATTCCCTTAACACGTGCCATGCCGCCCTTAAGGTGTGGGAGGGGCTGTGCGGGCTTGACCCCGTTCTGGAAAAGGAGGTGTCGCGCGACAGCATAATAATAGCATCGTTGCTGCACGATGTGTGCAAGACCGATATCTATTACCGCTCGGTAAAGAAACGCAAGAACTCTCTCGGGCAGTGGGAGGATTCGGAGGGTTACAAGGTGACCTACCGAAATTTCCCTATGGGACATGGTGAGAAGTCTGTGATTATGGTGCTGCTCAGCGGATTGGAACTCTCGGATGCAGAGATGCTGGCAATGCGTTGGCATATGGGGGCGTGGGGCGTTAACCAAAACAGTCTCGAGGACTGTAAGAATTACGACGCTGCCCGCAAACTTTATCCCCTGGTGGCTATTGTGCAGGCGGGAGATTCGCTGGCTGCGGCCCTGTTGGAACGTAATGCCGGAGATACCGATGATATATGAGCCGTTATGAAGATAAGCCGCGCATCGAAGTGGGTGCGGCGGTGATATACGATGATGCCGGGAGAGTATTGTGCTGCAGGCGCGGTAACGGAAAGAATCCGGCAACTGACGGACGATGGGAGTTCCCCGGCGGAAAACTTGAGGCCGGGGAGACTGCCCGCGATGCCGTGGTGCGGGAACTGCGCGAGGAACTTGGCGTAGAGGTCGCACCCGGGCGCCGTATCGCCGTGGTTGAGCATGAATACCCTACATTCTTCATATGTCTCCACGCAGTTGAATGTCGTATCCTGGAAGGGGACCCACGGATTTGTGAGCATAAGGAGATGCGCTGGGTACAACCCTCCGAACTGACTTTGCTGGATTTCTGCCCGGCCGATCTTCCTTTGCTTCCATTGCTTTAAATATTGGTAAGATAAGGCTGGGGAAAAATTCAGATAAATGTTTCCCAAAGGGAATCATTATTTAGTGAAGCCGGATGGTAGTGGCGCCGGACCTCCGGGACGGCAGGCCACCCGAAGAGGCGG
>CAJUBM010000062.1 GCA_910584735.1 uncultured Muribaculaceae bacterium | reverse complement strand
CTTTATTTGATGATTTCTAAACTAACGCGATTTTATCGCACCAGTAGTAATTAGAATATATAAACACTCCATCGCTCCTAAGTCTTTGGAGAAGAAATCCTCATGGTCGGAAGATGATGTGATTGGCCAGCTAAAATCTGACCAAAATGGGAAGTGCTATCTCTGCGAACGGCTTCAGATAACCGATTTTCAGGTGGAACACCATCGAAGCCGTAAGAACCACCCTGATCTCACGTTTGACTGGTCGAACCTATTTTGGTGCTGTAGCTATTGCAACGGGAGAAAATCGTCATCGTTCGACAATTTGTTGAAGCCTACAGAAAATAATATTGAGGATCTGATTCATCAGTCGCTTGATTTCCCCAACGCCAAAGCTATATTTTCAGCTACTGATATTGCCTCAGACGGAATTGAGGAAACCACAACCTTTTTAGAAAAGATTTTCAATGGCGCCAGCAATATCAGAACTATCAGAGAGCAACAATTCTATGATTATGCAGTTTCGAAAATTACAAATTTTCAAGGACTAATACTCTCGTGGCTTAATGCCCCCAACGAAAACATAACGAAAGCTATTGTTGAGGAGCTTGACATTAAATCCGAGTTCTTAGGATTCAAGTATTGGATTATTAAATCAAATGATAAGCTCCTTAAAACCTTCGGCAAACACATCACTTGGCATAAAAGATGATTAATCCTACCGTTATCACTATTAAGACAACATTTAACAATGATTAACCATTCCACTTTATGCCGGTAGCGGGCCTCTGCCGTTACAGGGTTAGGTTGAAGTCCTTGATGAACTGGGCGGCGTAGGGGTGTTTCTCCACGATGTGGGCGAGGAGTTCGCGGTCGTTCCAGGCAGAGGGCATGGAGGCTCCCTGGTTTATGTGGATTTCGAGGGAGAGTGTGTCGTTGCGCAGGCTGTCGCGGAGGAACGGAAGGAGCGTGGGAAGTTCCTGTTCGAGGACGTCTACCTGGGCCTGGTTCTCTACTGTGACATCGAATAGACATGGCTCTCCGGCACGGGGGGCAGGCGGACTTTGACGCATGGTGTTTACCAGCAGATGGGCCGTAGGGCGGGCGGCGGCATAGCTTTCCCAAAGTGAAAGTAGTGCCGCGTGGTCGAAAGCCTCACGCCTTATAGCTGAGGTGGATTGCGCGGAATCAGGCCGGGTATTTACTGTGGGCGTTTTGTCGGCCATGGCATCGCGCAGGGAGACGTGCATGGAGCCGCGCGAGGCGGTGCGCCGCGCACGAGGAGCAGTAGATGGAGGGGCTGAGGGCGTAACCGAAATAGGAGCGCTTTGCACGGGAGCCGGAGTGGGAGTGACGGCAGTGGGGTTGACAGACGGAGATGAAGGAGCCGCAGGCGTTGGGTGATGCGATGCCGGAGATGGAGCTACCGGCGCAGGGGCAGATGTAGCCACTGTAGGCGTAACGTCCGCTATGGGGCGCAGCTTCTGCCCCTCCCCGCCGCCTTCAGAGATGGGGGAGGGGCCGTTTAGTTGGCACAGTTTTATGAGCAGAAGCTCTACAAGGAAGGTCTTTGAAGAGGCCGTGCGGTAGGCCATATCGGCATCGTTGCAGAGGCTCATCGCGGCGTAGTAGAATTCCGGCGGCAACTGCGCGGCCTGGCGCGCCATAAGGGCTTTCTCCTCATCATCGGTATCGAGCAACGAAAGGGTGCGCCGGTCACGCGCCACCATAAGGTCACGGAGATAGCCGGCCAGCCCGGTGACGAAGAACAGCGAATCGAAGCCTCTGTCGCGCACCTCCTTGTATATCAATAAAGCGTCAACCACATTACCGGCCATAAAGGCGTCAACAAGGCGCGAGTAATAACGCGAGTCAAGGACATTGAGGTTGTCTATCGCCGACTGGTAGGTGATATTTCCACGCGATGATGCCGCCACCTGGTCGAAAATGGAGAGGGCGTCGCGCATGGCCCCGTCAGCCTTGCGGGCAATCACATTCAAAGCCTGCCGTTCGGCGGTTATACCCTCCTGCGAAGCCACATAACCGAGATGGTCAATCATATCGGCTATAGTTATACGGTTGAAGTCGTAAATCTGGCAGCGCGACAGGATGGTGGGGATTATTTTATGCTTCTCCGTTGTGGCAAGGATGAAGATGACGTAGGCGGGGGGTTCCTCCAAAGTCTTAAGGAACGCATTGAACGCCTGGGTGGAGAGCATGTGCACCTCGTCGACTATGAACACGCGGTAACGCCCGTCGGTAGGTGGAATCTGCACCTGGTCAACGAGCGAACGGATGTCGTCCACGGAGTTGTTCGATGCCGCGTCAAGCTCTATGATGTTGAGCGAACGGTTCTCGTTGAAAGCGCGGCATGATGGACACTCGTTGCAGGGGTCGCCTTCCGGCGTAGGGTTCTGGCAGTTTATGGTCTTGGCAAAGATACGGGCACACGAGGTCTTCCCCACCCCGCGAGAGCCGCAGAACAGATAGGCATGGGCCAGATGGTTCGTGGCGATGGCGTTGCGCAGGGTGGCGGTAAGAGCCTTCTGCCCTACCACGGATGAGAACGTGGAGGGACGGTATTTCCGCGCAGATACTATATAGTTTTCTTCCATGAAGTCCGGGATTGGATATGCTACTCCTTTGCAAATTTACGCTTTTTCCGGCGTAATACAGCACTCGCGCCGCACTAATTTTGTTGTTATATCAGAATTTTTTACTTTTGCTAATTAATTTCACATCATCGAAATAATAATGGCTAAGAACATAATACTTTTCGACATTCCCGCTATACACAACGAGCTACTACCGCTGTCCTATACGCGACCCGTGGCCGACTTCCTTTTAGGAGCCGACACCCTCCGGGCCAAATGGAAGGCTTTCATACCGGGGGAATACTCCTATCACACTGCCGAGTACCTTGCCGAGAAATATCCCGCAAAAATTGAGGCCGATAACGTCTTCATCGCCTCCAACGTGGTCGCAGACCAAGCCTTGGCCGAAGCGGTGAACGCCCTTGATGAAGGAAGCGCCCTGTTTGGAAAGGACATGCACGGCGAGCGCTTCATAATCGCGGCCCGTGGCGGGAAGGCATTTCTTCAAAACATACTTGCCGGTGAGGAAGTTCCGGGAACGGAATATGCCGGCGAGGTTGTCGCCATACGCCACCTCTACGATATATTCCGCTTCAACGGCGCCCAGATTGAAGCCGATTTCCCACGCCTCACGGCAGACCGCGAGGGGCAGCCGACACATCACAGCAACACCGTGATAGGTTCGCCCGAGCTTATATTTATAGAGAGTGGCGCCGTAGTGGAGGGTGTGGTGCTGAACGCCTCACACGGCCCGATATACATAGGGCGCGATGTGGAGGTTATGGAGGGTTCGTGCCTTCGCGGCCCCATCGTCCTTTGCGAGCATGCCACCGTAAACATGGGGACGCGCATCTATCCGGCAACATCCATAGGCCCGTGGTGCAAGGTCGGGGGTGAGCTTAACAACGTGGTAATGTTCGGCTTCTCGAACAAGGCTCATGACGGGTTCCTCGGAAACGCCGTAATCGGCGAGTGGTGCAACCTCGGAGCCGGATGCGTGGCCTCCAACCTTAAAAACGACTATACGGAGATAAAGCTTTGGAACTATCCGGCGCGCCGTTTCCTGCGCACGGGGCTGCAATTCTGCGGCCTGATTATGGGGGACCATTCCAAGGCCGGAATAAACACCATGTTCAATACCGCCACCGTGGCCGGTGTAGGCGTGAACATACACGGGTCGGGCTTCCCCCGCAACTTCATCGCCTCCTTTCAAGAGGGTGGCGCCGCCGGATTCACCGATGTGCCTATGGAGAAATTCTTTGACATTGCCTCACGTATGATGGCCCGCAGAGGTAAAGCCATGTCCGATGTAGATGCCCGCATCTTCAACGCCATACGCCACCAGGCTGAGAATTTCAAATGACGCCACACATATGTTTGAAGACATAAAACAGACACCCGTACTGCTGCTAACAGGCTATCTCGGCAGCGGCAAGACAACGTTGCTCAACCGCATATTGCAGAACAGCGACGGCATACGGTTCGCGGTGATAGTCAATGATATCGGTGAAATCAATATTGATGCCGACCTTATCGAGCGTGGCGGCGTTGTCGGAAAGAAAGATGAATCGCTGGTAGCACTCCAGAACGGATGCATATGTTGCACGTTGCGCATGGACCTTGTGGAACAAATCGAGGGCATCCTGCGCATGGGGCGCTTCGACTATATCGTTATCGAAGCATCCGGCATATGCGAACCGGCCCCGATTGCCCGCACCATATGCTCCATGGCCGCTATGGACAGCGTTGCCACCCGATACGGCATACCGCGTCTGGACGCCATAGTAACCGTGGTAGACACGCTGCGTATGCGCGACGAGTTCGGTTGCGGCACCTCCCTGACGCGTTCCGACATAGGGGAAGAGGATTTGGAACGGCTCGTTATAGAGCAGATAGAGTTCTGCAACATAGTGCTTTTGAATAAGGCATCGGAAGTATCACTCGCGGAGTTAAAGGAAGTTGCCAATGTCGTCGCGGCTCTGAATCCCGGCGCTGAGATTATTCCCTGCAACTATGCCGAGATGCCGTTACATCGGATTATCAACACCCACATGTTCCGCTTCGAAAAGGTTGCCTCCCAGGCCGGATGGGTACGGGGAATTGATGCCGCCATGTCTCCCGAAGAAGAATCACGAGCCCGCGAAGACCATCATCACCACCATAATCATAACGAGGAGCATGAACACCACCATCACGATGGTTGCGGATGCACCCACTGCGCCGGAGGTGAGGCCGAGGAATACGGTATAGGCACAATGACATATTACCGGCGAGCCCCGTTCGATTTCGAGAAATTCGACCGTATGCTTGCCCGGGAGTGGCCCGAAGAGGTGATACGCTGCAAAGGAGTTATATACTTCTCCAACAACCGCGACATGTCAGTTCTTTTCGAACAGGCCGGACGTCAGAAAAAGATAACACAGGCCGGGCAGTGGTATGCCACGGCGCCGCCAGAGGATTTGGAGATTCTCAAGAGGGAGGATCCGTCATTCTTGCGCGACTGGGACCCGGTTTATGGCGACCGCATGATAAAGCTTGTGCTCATAGGCCGCAATATGAACCGCGACCGCATCAGCGCCCTGCTGGACGCATGCCTCGCCGCCAACGACACCAATAGATAAAAGACGAAATACCCGTAGATAAAAGGCGAAACACCCGGAATTTTGAATCCGGCATGCCTGGCAGCCAAGAAAAATTTGCGGATAAACGGGAAAAGCATTAATTTTGCATCCGATTGGGAAGCATCACGCTTCCCGTCAAAGGTCGGCCGAATGGTGGAATGGTAGACACGAGGGACTTAAAATCCCTTGGCCATTAAGGCTGTGTGGGTTCGAGTCCCACTTCGGCTACCTCTTGTTTGTTTGACAGCAACATCGCCGCTCCCTTTACGGGGAGCGGCGATGTTCAGTTTCGGGGAAGGGGCGCGTTGACGAACCCCACCCCCTATGTTTCAAAAACTGGTCAATAATTTTCCTGTCGGCGCTGGAAGAACCCCTGCGGCTTAAGGCATACAGGGCATGCCTTAGGTGCGCTCTTACCGGTGTGGATATATCCACAATAACGGCATTGCCACTGTGTGGTCGCCTCCTCCGAGGTGAACACCGTGCCGCTCTTCACACGCTCCAACAGTGCCAGATAACGGGCCTCATGTCCCTGCTCCACCTTGGCGATTCCGTCAAACAGGGCACCGATTGAATTGAAACCCTCCTCACGGGCCACGCGGGCGAATTCCACATACATATCGGACCACTCCTCGTGCTCTCCGGCAGCAGCCTCCATAAGGTTGCGCTCAGTGTTGCCTACCGGGCCGGCGGGATAGGTAGCAGTAATTTCAAGGAAGCCCTCGTCAAGCATAGAGAAGAAACGTTTGGCATGGGTGAACTCCTGTTCGGCAGTCTCCATGAAGATTGCCGCAATCTGTTCATAACCCTCCTCACGGGCTACCTCGGCAAAAATAGTATAGCGGTTACGGGCCTGCGACTCCCCGGCAAAACCCTTAAGCAGGTTCTGCTCGGTGCGTGTCCCCTTTATAGACTTCTTATCCATATAGTTATTTTTAGATGTTTAGATGTTTCGTACGGGAAAGGGGTGGTAACTGTATATCAGTATCCCCCCTTAATACTTATCTTTGCTTATAACATCCCAATATAATAAAATGTTCAGGCCATCCCATAATTTTCATATGGCCCCATACATCCTATTTATATTGAAACAATCAGACCTGTTTGTATAAATAGTTTTGAACAGTTACTTATAATTGCTATCTTTGACTACGTCTTAGATACTCACGCTCAACAAAACTTAAACAAGTTTAGTTTTGTATTCGACTTATTCGTATCTTTGCAATAAGATATAGTTCTGCACTTTATCCCTATTTAAATTTATACCATAATCCTGTGTGCAATGGATCTTTTAATGACAACACGATTCCACTTAAACATATCACGTCTGACGAGCCGGAGAATAAAGCTATTGCCTATGGCAGTTTTTTTCATAGTGTCAATGCATTGCCTCGCCGGGGAGACCGCCTATAGGAAGAATCTCGAATCGGTGAAGGGAGCCGATATGATTATCTATGACCTTTATGAGGAGACATGCGAGTCCGACCCCCTGAAAGCCGTGAAATATGGCGAGATATTTTTGGAGAAACTTGATTCCGAGACACCGGTCGAAGCCATTGCCGATATACACTCTTACCTTGCTAAATATTACGAAAAAGAAAAATACGCATATTCCACCGCACTGGCCCACAGCCTTGCCTCGGGCCGGATTTACAAGAAACTCAGACTACATAAGAAACTTTCAGGCGAATATCTGCGCACGGCCCGTCTTTACACCAGAAAACTCGACATCGATTCGGCATATGAGAAAGCATACGAGGCCTTACAGATTATAGACGCGTCAGATACAGAGGCAATGATAGAGTACAACAAGCTTATGGGGATGATTTTCTATATGGCCTCCGAACTCGAACTGTCAGAACGCTATTTCCAACAGAGCGTAAATCTGGCAAAGAAGAGTCATGATAACGATGAGAGTATCGAAGGATTAGGAAATATGGGGACTTTCAGCTTCCGCACCGACGAAGAGAAACGCAAAGGACTCGTTCTGATGGAAGAGGCGGCAAGAAAGGCCCGCAACAACGGCGACTCAATCACCCTGGCAACGCTGTATCTCAATATGGCCGGAATAAATGTGTCGCTTGGAAATTACGACGAGACACGCAAATGGGTAAACAGAGCCGATTCCATTGAAGGGACCTTGCTGCAACGCGGCCACCGGGCACAGATTATGGCACAGATGTACATGAATCTCGACAGTATCCCACAGGCTATAACATGGCTTGAAAACGGGGTACAGACATATTCGGAGGGGGAATTTCCCGGCTCGCTCATAAACATGTACGGCACATTGGCACACCTATATGACGCCATAGGCGACACAAACCATGCCTACAAATACCTTCGTATGCACAAGGCGCTCTCCGACAGCATCAAAAAGGAGGACTCTCTTAAACGTCTTTTCCATCTTTACAACCGCAATTCCATAGCCGAGGAGGCCGCAGCCAATAAGGCTGAGGCAAAACGAGCCCTGCTCTTATGGGGAGGTGTGCTACTTGTAATATTAATCATCTTAGTGACAGCGGCCTATCTTATACTGCGCCGCAAGGCAACAAGGCAGATAGAGGCCAAGGTGGATAAACGCATAAAAATCCTTACAAACATCGAGCAAATCAGCAGCCTGCGTAAGGACACAATCTTAAAAGATGTCATTACCCAATTGAACAGCATGATTCTGAAAAACAGGGCATCCAAACTTGTACCCCAGCTAAAAGAAATCGTAAAGCTGTTGGATGAGTCCGCCGATGAACGCACGGTTGAAGAAATAGGCAGCTATGCCCCCGGACTGGAGAGCGATCTATATAACGCCCTGATGAAAGACTATCCCAATCTCACTCCCAACGAGAGCCGCATATGTGTGTTCGTCTCGATGAACATGTCCACCAAGCAGATTGCAGATATAACGCGTCAAAGCACCGATGCCATAAAGATGGCAAGGACGCGTCTACGAAACAAATTCGGCCTCACGGGAGAGAAAACATCACTTCAGGAGTTCCTGAATAAATATAGATAGATGATTTTTAGATTTACGGCATAACATATTGCAGATTAGAGAAATCGAGGCGATACATGCGGGATTGTAATCCCGCATGTATCGCTTTTATATGATGTGCGGATAAGTATTATAGTCCTTTTGTAGACCCGTCTATTTTTGTATCGGACAATCTGATTAGTAACTTAGGGTCGTTGCAATCTCCGAGAGCTAAGATCTTTGAACTAACCTCTCAAAATCCAAGTATCACGTCAGCCGCTGCTGACTCACATTAAAACAAACACTCGATATGAGAAGAAAACTATCTGCAATAGTCACATTCCTGACTATACTCGCCGGCACATTCTCTGCCCAGGCGGCAACTGAGATATACGGAATGGTCCGTGACGCCGAAAGCCAATGGAAAGGGGTTGGCGGCGCACAACTCGTAGCTACACAGAACGATGTGGAAATAGGCCGGGCCACAGCCGATGCATCCGGGAGCTATACCATGGAATTCGGGACCAATATCTCGGGGACATGCAAGATGTCTATCACCGCCGAAGGCTACAAACCACTGAACGATGTGTTCGTAATAAAGACCCAGTGGGGATTTGAGAACACAGAATTCGATTTCTCAATGGAATCATCCGCCCCCGTTTCCAAACCATGCGAATTATATGTGTCCGTCACCGATTCCGAGAGTGGCAATGAGGTTACCTATGCCGACGTGCAGGTATCGTTAGGCACTGTAGTCATCGGAACCGATGACACAAGCTGGAGCGGAACTGCCAATGTAACCATCGACACCCCGGAATATGGCTCGGAATACACAGTTAAGGTATCGAAAGAAAAGTACATCACAAAGACCACGACATTCACAATAGCTGAGGGAGAAAATTCCAAAACAGTGGAAGTCGCACTGGAAAAGGATCCTACAGCCTCGAAAGAAACTGTCATAAACGGCTCCGTCCAGGACTATGACAGCTATAAAACCAAAATCAAAGGGGCGGTAATCAAACTCCTTGACACTGATGGCACTACAGTCCTCGGCCAAACCACATCAGGCGATGGAGGCGGCTACACCCTCAGAATCGAAGGGATGGCCCTGAACGGAACATATGAGATGACCTGCGAGTGCGCCGGTTTCAACAAGGCCTCCAAAGAGGTCAACCTCAAGGACGGAGTATCGGTAATAGAAGTGGTGTTCGCCATGAAGGTCGAGGTAGCCACAATCTCCGGCAATGTAAGGAACGCCGTGACAGAGGAAGTCATAGATGGCGCCTCGGTAACCCTTTGGAAAAACGGGAGCATAGAGAAGACGACAATAAAATCCTCCTCCTGGTCGGGATTCACTTTCACGCTGTCATCCGTAGATGCCGGAGCAACCTACGAGATACAGGCAGAAGCTGACGGCTACATAGGATGCCGTAAGACCATACAGACACCTGAGATGGGGAAAACCATAGAGGTGATGATAGACATGCAGCCTGCAATAGTGATACAGGGCATTGTAAAAGAATATAACGACGGCACTCCGATCGTACAGGCTACCGTAGTTCTCAAGAAAGGCGATCAGACAATCGAAAGCGCATATACCGATGCCTCCGGCGAATTCCGCTTCCTTTTCGACAAGGAAGACAACCTACCCGCCGACGGCACATACACATTAAATATTACCGCTGACGGGTATCTACCCGTATCCCAAGATGTTACAATCGACTCTGCGACAAGCCCGGAATTCCAGACCATATCCATGCGCATGAACAAGGTTGTTATCTCGGGACGTGTGAGCGATGAGAAATACAACGATGTCGCCGATGCCGATGTAACCCTTCTATATGGCAGCACCGAGGTGAAAGCCATTACCACCGATTCATCCGGCAAGTTTACGATAGAACTGCGCGAGGTCAACGATGCCCCCTATACCCTGAGAGTAACCAAAGAGGGATTCGACCCTTATACCGAGAGCCTGACACTCCGCCTTGGCGATGCACCATGGCTAAGCATAAAACTCGTCAAAGAAGGTTCGGCACTTGATACCACCGAGGCGGATAACTCTTTCAGAATCTCGTCTGAAGGGAATAACGTAACCATCACGCTCGACACTATTGCCGACATAATGGTTTATTCAACCGACGGACGTCTGGCCGCATCGTCACTTTGCACAACAACCGCCGATTTCACACTGGGAGAAGGGGTATATATCGTGAAGGCAGGGGATAATGTCTCAAAAATATCAGTACGGTGATAAAGCATCCCGCTAATCTGAAGAAAGTATAACCATCCTAAAACTCCGTATAAATGGTGGCTGCCGCAGGATTCCTCTGTATCCTGCGGCAGTTTTTCTGTTTACACGAGATAGAAAACCTCAAAAAATTAACTAAAATATGCGCAATAATCCTTATCGAAAACAAATAATGCATACAACCGATGATTGGAACCGCATACTTTTAAACCCACACAATAACATAAGATTATCAGCCATTTAGTAATATGTGTTACCTTTATGTACCCCTATGATTTACCATTATATATAGTGATAAAACGCAAGATATAACCTCATTGTAACCCCCTATAATTTGCACCTGGCCGACAGCGTATCTAAATTTGAGCAGATTGCAACAACAAATAGTCTTCAACCTGCATCAAACACCATGCGATGCCAAAAACCAGACAAAATGCTAAAAAACTACAAAAAAACACTCGCGGTTTTAATAATAGCCGCATTCTCAGGGAATATCTCTCTGATGGCCGACACTCCCTCCCTGGTTTCAAGGAGCGACAGCAACATCACACATAAGGCAGAGAACACAGGAGATAATGTAGAATCCTACGATTATGAGTATCTCGACATACCCGTGCTATGCACCGCCATATGGTACGGCTCTCTGATGAGCTATGACGACCGTACTCTCCAGGGATTCCAGACAATTCTCGGCACGAAGGCTCTCGGCGCAGACGGGCTGCCTCAGAACGAGAGCACGGTATATTCATTCCTGACATTCCAGAAAGCGTATGTCGATGACCATGAACCCATGCCGGCCGTGGGCACCTACACCATGGCTCCCGGCCCGGGCGATATGGTTATAGAAAGCAGTGCCATGATTTATCAGCGTGACGGCAACGGGAACTACGAGTGGGAACGAAAGGTAACGGACGGCCATCTCACCATATCCACCTCAGAGGCCGATGGCAACACGTACTACCACTACGACCTGGTGCTTACCGACGAACTGGGCTACACCCACCATGTCACATATAAATCACGGTTCGTGGAATATGCCGATTACAGCCAGGATTTCAATTCAAACCGCCTTACAAAGAACCTGAATGTAAAAACCCGCAGCCACTTCACCAACTACCAGGGTCTTAACGATGCCGGCGATGTGATGAAGATAAAGATGACACTCAGTGATATGCCTTATGATGAGACAGGGAAGCATTTTGACCCCACCGACCTACCCGCAACGGAATTCTATGTAGTTCTCTATATGCCGGTACAACTCGGCGATATTGTCAACGGCACATATACAGTCACGGAAGAGTATGGCGACGCATTCACCATGCAGCCCGGTGAAATCATATCCTTCGCAGGCATAGAATATGCCGCAGGCAGCTATGCGCAGTATCTCGATGCAGGCCAAGGCATCCACTGGGGTGTATTCGAATCAGGCGAGTTTACCATATCCGGGGAAGGCGATGAGCGTATCATAACGGCTTCTTTCGTGACCGAGGAGCAATATACCGTGGACTTCACTTATATAGGCAAAATCGAAGTAAGCAACGTTCCCGATTCCCATCTGACATCAGACATAACATTGGATCTTGAAGGCGCACAGGCTGTGTTCGAATATTACGGCGACAACTATTCCTACGGAGGAGCCTCCACATGGTTCATCAACATAAGTCCCCAGGGCGACAAAAAAGACGGCTTCCAGACAGAACTCTCCACCGCCACCACACATTCATCGCAGGGCATCCCCACAGGGAGCTTCCGCATCTCCCCCTCGACATCATTGTGGCCCGGAGAATATGCCAAGGGCCGTAAGGGAGAATCACTTCTCACCGGCACATGGTATCTGTCGGACTTCGATGACGATGGCCTCCCTCACACATATGCTCCGGCCACCGGCGGCGATTTCAATATAACCAACCATGGCGACGGCACATATACATTCGACTTCGCTTTCCAGGACGGCGTAAACCACACATGGCGCGGCACATGGACCGGCGCTCCGCTGATCGATGTCAAAGTCCCGGAGGCCGGAATAGCATCTGTAGGATACGGAGACATAGAAATACGGGTGGATGGCCTTGAGCTTATCCTGTCGGCTGACGCTGACGTCACGGTAGTCAACGTGGCCGGGGCTGAGGTCTTCAACGGACATGCCTCGAAAGTAGCGCTCCCTGCCGCAGGTATATATCTCGCAAAGATAAACGGGAATGTCACAAAAATCATAGCAAGGTAAGCAACTGCCAATATATAATCACGATGTCGGACGGCCACCGGCCTACCCACTTCTACATTCTGCGGTTGTCGGTGGCCGTCCTATTCCTATTACCATGCAAAAGTATCCCATATCTGCCCGCAATATGCATTTCAGCAGTCTGCCTGTCAAAACTGCCTTCGCTTTGGCCGTAGCCATACTACAGACCTTTTTCCCCGGCTACGTAGCCCATAGCGCACAGTTGTCCGGCGATATAATCCTCAATCTGGAAAATGCCGACTGTGTCGCCGAATTTTATGGCGACACATATGGAGAAGGAAGAGCCACATGGTTCATAATGATGTTCCCTACAGAGGGACATTCCGATGGATTCCAGACCGAGATTGTAAGCCGCAACCGTTCGTTCTCGCAGGGTATAGTCACAGGACGCGCCCGTTTCACATGCGCACCGAACAATAATCTCTGGACCGGGAACTACAAAAAAGGACAGATTACATCGATGCTCACCGGCACCTGGTATCTCACCGACTTTGACGATGAGATGCTGCCACACACGTATTATCCCTCTGCCGGAGGTGACATGTATATCACCAATAATGAGGACGGGACGTATACCTTCGAATTCGACTTCGAGGATTGTTACGGTTCATCCTACACTTGGAAAGGGGCTTGGACAGGTACGCCTTTACTCGAAGATATGGTAAATCCGGCCGACATCAACGATGTAGCATATGGAGGAAGTACTTCGATAAAGGTAGACGGACGTAGCATAAAGCTGTCAGGCAGGCCGGGGAAAGTCTCCGTAACCGACATCTCGGGACGTACGGTCTACAGCGGATATGATTGCGATATAGACCTTCCGGGGCCGGGATATTACATCGTAAAATCAGGCAAGGAGGTTATGAAAATTTTTACAGAATAAAGAAGATGAAGAATATATCGTTATTTTTTTCAGCTATCGCCATGACCTCGGCAATAGCAATGACGGCTAATCCGACCATGGAAAGCGGAAATCCTTATCCTGCCCGTTTGGAACAGAACGGCATAAAAACGGATAAGCCACACAGCAGCAAAAGCCTGTTGCCTCGAAAGGCTGTTTCATATGCCCCGGACGGGCATAAATGGAAACCCGGCGAAGCCATATATAGTTCTTTCAACGGAGTGTCGTGGAAAGAAGTCGGGAAATATACATTTACCTACGATGAGGCAGGCCGCACAACAGGGGAGCTTCAAGAGAGTCTTGACAAGTCGCAGACCCAGATTGTGCCGTTCGCCTTAGTCACCACAACATATGATTCTTCCGGCAGAGCGGTGCATGTAGAGACAAAAATCGGGGACAGCCCCGATGCTCTGCAACCCTACCAAAGGCAGGAGATAAAATATGACCCCGTTGTAACAAACCTTGTAATAGAGCAGCTTTCTGAGTCCTTTATCGGAGGAGACTGGCTTATAGACGACCAGAGTTACAAACGCGCCATCGTGCGCAATGACAATGGCGATGTAACCGATATGACAGCGTCCACATGGTATGACGAAGATTTCCTCGAAGTTGAGAAGATACATATAACATACGAGGGGCGCACACCTGTAGCAATGTCGACACGTTACATCGACCAGAATGAGAGCGGCGATTTCATATGGGTCGATAATGAGACATACAAGAATTGCGAATGGTACTCATTCAATGGACAGATTACTTCACTTGACGACATAACCGTAGGAGATAACCGATTAAAAAGCGCCACCGTGTCAAGCCCGGACATCAAGGATATGTCGATGGATATAGTGTACGATGGTGACAACTTCACCTCTACTATAGCTTTCCGCTACCAGACTATATTCCCCACGACTGTCACCACCGAGCTTACCTATCTGCCTAACGGAGGTTATAAGAAAGTCGCAACGCAGCTGATGGACCTCCGTCCCTATTACGATGAGACTACCGAGCAGATCGAGACCATGATGGAGAGATATGACGAGTATGGGAACCTCCTGGAAGCCAAAAGCGAGACCTTCTACGGCCATGCGTGGATCAACCAGTGGTTCGCCGGAGAAGTCACCTCCGATCCCGACCACGGATATCCGCTGGAATACCTCAGAAAAGAATTTACCCCTATAGAGAGTACCACGGACGGCGAATGGAACGATTCCTTCCGTATCAAATACAGCGGCTGGAAGGACCTGGCTTCTATAGAACAGGTTGAGACCACACCCGACCAGTCCGAAGGTCCGACAGAATACTATCTCCTTGACGGACGCCGTGTGCCGGAAAACGCCCTCACTCCGGGTCTGTACATAATGCGGCGCGGAGACCACACACAGAAAGTCCTAATCAAATAACGAGATTTACGTTATGGACAAGTTTAGATTTCTCGGAGCAGCCCTAATGGCGGCAGTGTTCATGCAGGCATCGGCAATTCCGGCAAAAAAAGGTATTCTGAAATATACCCAGCCCGACGGCTCCACAGTTAATGTCACCCTGCAGGGTGACGAATCGCTCCATTATTATTTAACCGAGGACGGTTATCCGCTCCTCCCGGGCAGTGACGGCACTCTGTATTTCGCCAAATTGTCAGGAGCCAGGGCCGATACTACCGGCTTCCGGGCCTGCAACAAGAAGGAACGCACCCCCGCACTGAACCGTATGATTTCGCAACAGTCGCCAACCGGCATCGAGTTTGAGAAAGCACTGGCTGCCCAGGCCCGCAAATCTCCCCGGCGATACGTTATACCACAGGAGGGAGTGGGCACAAGCACCACTTCATTTCCCAGGACAGGAAAGGTCAAAGGGCTAGTAATCCTCGTGCAATACAAGAATGTAAAGTTCAAACTCGATAATCCTAAAGAGTATTTTACGAACCTGCTGTGCCAGGACGGATTCAGCGACTATCGCGGCACCGGCTCGGCTCACGAATACTTCCTTGACGCTTCAAACGGTAAGTTCGATCCCCAGTTCGATATTTACGGACCTGTGACACTACCTAAGAATCGCAGCTACTACGGAGCCACGACGACCTATAGCCACGACGCAAGACCCGAGGACATGGTGGTACATGCTATTGAACTTCTCAATCCGGAGGTAGATTTCAGCCAGTACGACAACGACGGTGACGGGGTTCTTGACAACGTATTCCTCTTCTACGCCGGGCAGGGGCAGAACGACGGCGGCCCCGGGGAATCGGTGTGGCCCCATGCATGGGAACTTTCAGCCGTGGGAAAAGACTTCATGGTAGATGGCGTGATGGTCAGCCGTTACGCATGTTCAAACGAATGGCAGACCCAGGCCGGGCTTCCTGACGGAATCGGGACATTCTGCCATGAATTCTCACACGTAATGGGACTGCCCGACCTGTACTCCACCCAGGGAGACGGGGGTAAATACACCCCCGGAGAATGGTCCGTACTCGATTACGGCCCGTATAACAACTACAGCCGTACACCCCCTACATACTCCGCCTTCGAGCGCAACGCCATGGGATGGCTTGACATAACCCCGATAACCGAGGCCTGCTCGGTAGCCATTCCGGAACTACAGGACTCAAACAAGGCATATATGGTTGCCACACGTACACCTACAGAATTCTTCCTCTTTGAGAACCGACAGCAAACGGGTTGGGACGAATATCTTCCCGGCCATGGTATGCTTATATGGCATATCGATTATGACCGTGGCCTCTGGGATGCAAATTCTGTGAATAACAACATAAGGCAACAACATGTCGATATTATCGAGGCAAACGGCGCAGGCAATGATAGTGACGGACGCGCGTGGCCCGGTCCCACAGGGAAGACCTCATTCACTCACGAGACCTCCCCGGCCTTCGTCGACTGGTATAACAATCCCATCGCATTGCCTCTGACAAATATAGAGGAAAAGGCCGGGATAATTACTTTCGATGTGGACGGCGGCGATTTTGAACTCACCCCGCCTACGGGCATAAAGGCTATAGAAACTACTCCGGTCTCCATAAAACTATCATGGCTCCCCGTGGCCAAGGCCAAAGGATACGAACTGGACGTGTATACCAAGGCGTCGGACGGCAATCCCGTCTATCTTGAGGGGCTACACAAGTTCAACGTTGGAGAACACAATGACTTTGTGGTAACAGGACTTGAGCCGGAAACCGACTACTACTTCGCTTTGGCCGCTATAAGTGGCTCAAGGAATAGCGGCCTTTCCGCCGAATTCTCAGCTCGGACTGCCGAAATATCATTCCCCTGGATGTCCCCCTCCACCCTGGAACCTTCCGAGGTAAACTCTGACAGTTTCCTCGCCCGCTGGGAACCTATGGCCGAGGCCGTGGATTACCTTCTTACTGTTACAAGCTCCTTCCAGGTAGAGCCGGAAAACAATACCTGCTCATTCGGCTCTGTGTCCTTCTCAATCCCCAAAGGCTGGACTTTCACCGGCAACACCTCCCGCTATACCGATGAGGAATATTGCGGTAACGCCGTGCCGGCAGCCAAGATGTCAACCGACGGGGTTTCGATAACCACAAGGCTTTACGACTATGACGTGCAATCCGTCAGGTTCTGGTATCGCGGCGAGCGAACCAACTCCATGTGTATCCTGGACATTGACGGCCTTGTCAATGGCGAATGGATTCCATTAGACCGTATAGAGAATCCCAGCCGCGAAGCATCTACCAAGGAGATAATCAACCTTCCCGATGGTGTGCGGCAAGTGAGGTTCCTATACCATAAATATGGAAACGGCTTCATGGCCATCGATGATATAGAGATATGCGTAGGAGGCGTGGCTCGGACGGTAATTGACGGCTACAACGGCCTTGCGGTAGGGAATGTCACACAATTCCCCGTAACAGATATGCCGAGCGATTTCAGGGAATATATCTACACGGTGCAGGCAGTGGATGAGAGCGGACGCAAGTCCCTTATATCCGAGCCCCGCGAGGTAGTACTCTCCCCACTGTCTGTAGACGGTGTTGAAACTCCGGCAAATAACGCCATCCCGACAGGTTACTACGACATGCTCGGACGCCGGGTGGAAACCCCGCTACACGGCATATACATCGTACGTTACAATGACGGAACCGCCAAAAAAGTTATTTTTTAAGTAACTGGTCGAAATTATTTTAATGTTTGTCCGAGGAAAATTTTTAGAAGA
>CAJUBM010000061.1 GCA_910584735.1 uncultured Muribaculaceae bacterium | reverse complement strand
TCTCTTTATTTGATGATTTCTAAACTAACGCGATTTTATCGCACCAGTAGTATTTACACTTTAACAACTAAAAAATCATGAAAAAACTGCTACTTGCTGTGGCCGGAGTCGTTATGGCTCTGTCAGCAAACGCAGCCGACTGGTTTATTTCCGGGGCTTTCCAAGGCTGGAATAATTGCCAGAGCGGTTACGAGATGGCCGAGGATGCGGCCAATCCCGGTGTGTTCACCTACAAGGTTGCCGAAGGGAAGGATTTCGAAGGAGAATTCCTTATCGTGAAAGGTACTGCCAACAATCCCGACTGGAATACGAAGATTGGTTCTAACGGTTCGCCCGTCAAGGCCGATGTCGCTTACAGCTACCGTGTAGGCGGCGGCAACTTCTCTATGGACGGTATCGTGAAGAACGCCACCATCACACTCGACACCAATGCCAAGACTCTCCTTGTTTCGGGTCAGGCACAGGAAAACGACTATACCACCGTGTACCTCGTGGGTGACCTCGGCGGCGGATGGAATGATTCGCGCACCGACTATCCTCTCACTCTGAAGGCCGGAACGGAAGATGTGTGGGAGACTTCGGTAACCCTTACGGCAGCCACTTCCTATTTCAAGATGCGTGCAGGGGCATACCAGTACGGCACGGGCGGCGCTGACATTGCCGTTGAGTTAGGTCAGGAATATACCGCCTCACAGGGCGGCGATTCCTTCTCGCTGGGAGCAGGCAAATACAATATCGAGTTCGTGCTTGCCAAAAATGCCTCCACCGGCAAACTCACCGTTACGGCTGACGGCCCTATAAGCTATCCCGAACAGATTTTCGTTATAGGCAATGTGAACAATTTGGAATTTGCTCCCGGAAGCACCGTGGCTCTTCCCGCTACTTCCGTAGCCGGATGCTATGAGGGGGATGTTACTTTCACCGGCACTCTCGCCACCGGTTCGAGCTATTTCCAGCTTTGCACCGAGAATGGCGCCACATGGAGCGCTCTCGGCACCCGCTACGGCGCTTCGGTTGCCGACGAGGATCCTACTACCGCTGCTGTCGCTCTGACCTCTAATGACCTGTCGTGGAAGGTAGCCGATGGTATATACACCATCGCCGTAAGCCTGGTAGACAAGACCATGACTGTTACCAAGAAGGAGAACCCCGGTCCCCAGCCCGGCCAGAACCTTGATGTGACTTTCGACTTCACATCCGAGGCCGAACTGGCAAAACTAACCCCTGCTCCGGCTCCCTCAGCAGATTGGACTGCCGATGGCAACACCGGCAATGTATATGCCAATATGACCGAGGCTACTCTTGACAATGTGAAGCTGTCGTTTGTGAAACTTACCTCAACCGCCAACGATATACGTTACTATAAGACCTCTGCCGGAGCCTATACTCTGCGATTCTACAAGAACAACCAGATGACCATCGCCGCCCCTGAAGGTTATAAGGTGACGGGTATAGAATTCTCGGTTTCTAAAGATGCTGCTAAGATTGTGTTGCCGGAAGGCGCAAAGGGAACCATGACGGTCTCCTCTTCTAAGTCTGTTACATGGGCTGCTCCTACTGATGAGCCTCAGGCTTCTGTTGCTTTCAATAATGGTGGTGGCACGGTGCAGATTTACACCATAAATGTAACTCTCGTTAAGGATGAGGTTCCTACCCCTCCCGAACCTGTTGTTCCCGAGGCTCTCTACCTGAGCGGAAACTTCACCGGCGAGTGGGCTTTCAATACCCCGATGACCAAGGAGGAAAATAAGTTCTCCGCTTCTTTCACCGTAGAAGCTGCTGCGGGCTATGCTACCTTTACTACCGGTGAGATGACCGAATGGGTCGTTGCTGACGGTGTGCGTTATGGCTCGGGCGAGGGTCCTGTAGAGGTTGAGAGCGCCACACCCTATGTTATGAACGAGGGTAGTGACAACTGCTGGACTATGGCTGCCGGTCTTTACGATGTGGTTGCTGATTTCTCCGGCGAGACCCCGATGGTTACATTTACTCGTACCGGCGACCTTCCTACGCCTCCCGAACCTGCGGTGCTTTATTTGCGCGGTGCAATCTCCGGCTCTGACTGGCCTGCTGTCGATGATTATAAGTTCACGGAAGCAGAGGGAGTCTACACCCTTACTATCCCGTCTCTTAGCGGAGCTTTCAAAATCTCCACCGCCGACTGGGATAACGCCAACACATACTCAACTTCAAATGCCGCTATGGAACTCGGCGTTGAATATGACTGCCCCGTGGCTATGGGCGACAACACGGATATGGCTCTTGCCGCTGCTGCAAAAGATGTGACGCTGACATTCGACATCAACACTCTCAAACTCACAATCGAAGGTACTCCCGATGTTGTTGAGGTTACTTATGCCGTATTGAGCGACCTTACCGATGCCCTGTGGTCTACAGAGCCTATGACAAAGGTTGAGGGCACTGAGATGTGGCAGTACAAGGCCACTCCGCTCCAGGCCGAGGGTGAGATGATTATAGTATCGCAGGAGAATGGTGTTACCAAGGATTATTTCAAGGCTCAGAAGGATGAAGCCGCCCTTGCTCCGGGTGCTTCCGTCGTACTTTCCGCCAACCTGCCTGAGGCTGATGCGGCTAACCTGAAATATGCCCTGACTACCGATCACGAATTTACATTCCTTTTCGATCCCGCTACCGGCAAGCTTTCCGTTGACGGGGTAGACGCTATCGAGGGTGTGGATGCTGAGGCTGTGACCCCGGTTTACTATAACCTCCAGGGTGTGCGTGTAGAAAATCCCGCCGAAGGTCTCTACATCGTTGTACGTGGTGCCGATGTAGCCAAGGAATATGTAAGGTAATCCCATAGTAAAGAACTGTTTCTAATTCTCTATAAAGAAGCGGGGTGTCAAATTTTTTTTTTCACCCCCCGCTTCTGATATATAACGCTTTAGGCAACGGTAACTTAATAGTGGCGCCGGACCTCCGGGACGGCAGGCCACCCGAAGAGGCGGCGCGGAAAAACGGAAGCTATCTTCCGATGCAATGGTAGGTTATCCCTTGCGAGGCCATATCGTCGGCATCATATATGTTGCGACCGTCAATGACCAGTGGTGAGCGCATCGAACGTGTTACCACACCCCATGATGGCAGACGGAACTGTTTCCATTCGGTGAGAAGCAGCAGGGCATCAGCATCAAGGACGGCGTCATACATGTCGGAGGCGTATTCCACGGTGTCTCCCAGACGGCGCCGGGCCTCATCCATTGCCACGGGGTCGAACACCCGGACGGTGCATCCGGCCTTGATGAGCCTGCTGATGGTTACGAGCGAGGGCGCCTCGCGCATATCGTCTGTCTCAGGCTTGAAAGCTAATCCCCAGATGGCTATGCGGAGGCCTTTCAGGTTGCTGTCACCGCCGAAATGGCGCGCCAGCTTCTCGAACAGGGCGGATTTCTGCCGCTCGTTCACCTCTTCTACCGCCTTCAGCACCCGCATCTCATAGCCGTTGGTCCGGGCGGTATTTATGAGGGCTTTTACATCTTTCGGGAAACATGAGCCGCCGTAGCCGCAGCCGGGATATAGGAATTTAGAGCCTATGCGCGAGTCGGAGCCGATTCCTTTACGCACCATATTCACATCTGCCCCTACAATCTCGCAGAGGTTGGCAATGTCGTTCATGAACGATATGCGGGTAGCAAGCATGGAGTTGGCGGCATATTTTATCATCTCCGCCGACGGTATGTCTGTGAAAATCACTCGGAAATTATTGAGCAGGAAGGGGCGGTATAGGCGGCTCATCGTCTTTCGGGCATCCTCGCTTTCCACGCCTACCACTACGCGGTCGGGGCTCATGAAATCCTTTATGGCCGCGCCTTCCTTAAGAAATTCAGGATTTGAGGCCACATCGAACGGAATATCCTCCTTTCTTGCAGCCAGTTCCTCCAGTACGGCGCGGCGCACCATCTCGGAGGTGCCTACCGGTACGGTTGATTTAGTCACAAGTAGAGTATATTTCTTTACGTGGCGTCCGAACTCACGGGCCACATCAAGCACATATCGGAGATCGGCCGAGCCGTCCTCATCGGGTGGGGTTCCCACGGCGATGAAGACCACCTCCACGCTGTCGATAACATCGGCCAGCGAAGTGGCGAAATTAAGACGCTTCTCGCGTACGTTGCGTGACACTATTTCGTCAAGACCGGGTTCGTATATGGGCATCTCCCCCCGGCGCAGACGTTCGATTTTATCTTTATCAATGTCGACACACGTCACGGTAACACCCATTTCAGAGAAACAGGCACCTGAGACAAGCCCTACATAACCCGTGCCTACTATAGCGATATTCATAAGTCGGACAACAAAATTAAGATATACTATCAGTTGGCAGACTTTTAAATTAATTATGCCGGCCAACCCATCTTTTATGAAAAATATACGGCAAATTTACCCAATTAATGGATAAAAGACAAATCATGCCGTGCTTTGCATATGGGCGGGAACTTTTTTTGGCGTAAATTTGTTGCAATTGTAGAAAATGTTTAACTTTGTGCCATAATTAAGAAAAACGTCTCAACTTTCAGATGTATTTTCAGGGATTATCAGTGATATGGTTACATTTTTCTGATTATCCGCTCCGGCACAGATGATGCTATAACTTCATTTTTCTACGTGGTTGTATTTTGTAGGAAGTCTTTTGAAGGTATCAGTCTGTACGTTTTCCCAATTCAGAGATTAAATTTTATTGAAGTGCCATAGGGTTGTGCTTCCCTACGTCCGGATGTCCCGGATTCGGGATATATGGTTTCTACGCATAATATATCCCCATAGGCTTAAAGACAACCGATTTAACTTTCAACTCTCCTTTTTGTCTGTAATTTCCACTATTACATGTATAATATATCGGAATTAGAATCCATGGCCGATGACCAGCTGAAGGCTATTGCCGAAGGTATGGGACTTAAAAAGGCCGACCCTACAAAGAAAGAAGAACTCATCTATCGTATCCTCAACCAGCAGGCGGTCGACCTTGCCACCGCCTCTCCGGCTGAGGAAAAGAAGCGTCGTGGCCGTAACCGTGGAAACACGGCCCAGGCGGAAAACGGCGACTCCCCCCAGCCTAAAAAGCGTGGGCGAAAGCCTAAATCCTCAATGGCGGAAGCCTCTGAGGCTCTTGCCGTTGACGCTCCGGCTGAGAATCCTGACGATGAGCCTGTCCAGCCTAAGAAACGAGGCCGCAAGCCTAAGAATATTGCTGATGCAGAGACGATGCCTGCATCGGCAGAGGAGACCCCGGTAGCTGCCGGATTGTTGCAGGGTGACGATACCTCAGACGAATTGTCGCAACCCAAGAAGCGTGGACGCAAGCCTAAAAACCGGCAGCAGGACGAGATGACGGAGAACGCCGCTAAGGGTGATATGGAGGAAGCTCCAGGAAAGACTGCGATGCAGGCTCAGGCTCTACAGAACTTGTTGCCTGTGGCAGACGTAGCATCCTCAGAGAATGTTGATAGTGGCGATTCCTCAAAGAAAGAGGGAGCGGTTGATGGAGTGTACGGCGATGCCGAGGCAAATGCCACAGCAGAACAGACACCTCTCCAACAGGAAGCACGTCCGCAGCGCGGCACATTCATACGTCCCGGTGCAGGTCAGCCTTCCCAGCAGCCCCAGTCTCAGAATTTCAAGGGGCAGCGGGTGTTCGGAAGGAATATCGATGAGTCGTTCGGCTCATTCTTCCCCCGTATGGGAGGCAAGAGTTTCACGCCGCGAACCCAGCAGGAACGTGAACGCGCTGCCGCCATGGCTGCTGCGGCCCCTGTGGTGCTGCACGAACCCGGCGCTGCAAAGATTGTGCCCGAACCCCGTAGCAAAAAGAATAAGAAGAAGATGGACCGCCAGTTAAAGGCCCAGCAGCCGATGGCGGCTTCCCAGGCATATAACTTTGACGGCTTCCTGGAGGCTACCGGCGTATTGGAGGTACAGGCAGACGGATATGGATTCCTCCGTTCGAGCGATTTCAATTACCTGGCATCCCCTGACGACATATATCTAACCCCGGCGCAGATAAAGGCTTTCAGCCTCAAGCCCGGCGACGTGGTGGACTGCACTATTGCCCCGCCGCGAGAAGGGGAGAAATATTTCCCTCTCACCGACGTGAAACGGGTGAACGGGCGTACGCCTGAGTTTGTCCGCGACCGTGTACCTTTCGAACACCTTACGCCGCTGTTTCCGCAGGAGAAGTTCAACCTCACCGGCGGACGGACTACTAACAATATTTCAACACGTGTGGTAGATATGTTCGCCCCGATAGGCAAAGGGCAGCGCGCGCTGATTGTGGCTCCTCCTAAGACGGGTAAGACAATCCTTTTGAAAGATATTGCAAACGCGATAGCCGAGAACCATCCCGAGGTATATATAATGATATTGCTCATTGACGAGCGCCCGGAGGAGGTGACCGACATGGCCCGTTCGGTGAATGCCGAGGTTATAGCCTCTACTTTCGACGAGCCGGCCGACCGCCATGTGAAGATTGCCGGCATTGTGCTTGACAAGGCCAAACGTTTGGTGGAGTGTGGCCATGACGTTGTCATCCTGCTTGATTCGATAACCCGTCTTGCCCGTGCATATAACACGGCGCAGCCGGCATCGGGCAAGATTTTGTCGGGTGGTGTCGATGCTAATGCCCTGCAGAAACCGAAACGTTTCTTCGGCGCGGCCCGAAAGATTGAGAACGGCGGTTCGCTTACTATTATAGCCACGGCCCTTACCGAGACCTCATCGAAGATGGACGAGGTGATTTTTGAAGAGTTCAAAGGCACGGGCAACATGGAGTTGCAGCTTGACCGCAAGCTGTCAAACAAACGTATCTTCCCGGCTGTGGATATTACCGCGTCTTCAACCCGCAGGGATGACCTGCTGCTGCGTCCTGAGACGTTGAGCCGCATGTGGGTTCTTCGCCGTTATCTGTCAGACCGTACTTCGATCGAGGCCATGGAATTTATGCGTGACCAGATGGAAAAGACCCGCGATAATGACGAGCTCCTACGCTCTATGAACGGTTAAAACCATCTTATACATAGAAACATAAGGCGGCATGTCAAGTTCATTAGACATGCCGCCTTATTTATATTGACGATGGTAACTTTTTCAGGACGACGGATGGTAGTGGCGCCGGATCTCCGGGACGGCAGGCCACCCGAAGAGGCTGCGCGGAAAACGGAAGCTATTCATTGAAGAAGATTTGGCATTTCTAATTCGGCGCCGCCTCTTCGGGTGGCCTGCCGTCCCGGAGATCCGGCGCCACTATCATCCGGCGTCCTGAAAAAGTTACTTATAAATAATCCGGTTTGCCGAGAGGTTATCTGCAAAAAAATGAGGAGGCATCAAATTTGAGCTTGATGTCTCCTCGTTTTGTTTGTTCGGCACTTACCTTGAAAGAGCGGGGGTTACTTACGTATACCAAGTTCTTTCTGGGCGATGATGGCGCGGTAGCGGTTGATGTCTTTCTTGATAAGGTAGTCAAGAAGGCGGCGGCGCTTACCTACGAGAGCCTTCAGTGCGCGTTCTGTGCTATGATCTTTGTGATTTGACTTGAGGTGTTCAGTCAAATGAGCTATACGGACCGAGAACAATGCAATCTGTGCTTCAGGCGAGCCAGTGTCAGTCTTACCCTTACCGTATTTCTCGAAGATCGCTGCTTTTTCGTCAGAATTCAAGTACATTCTTTCTGAGATTTAGGTGTGTATGGAAATAAATATTTAAGCGGTGCAAAGTTACGTCTTTTTTCTCGAATTACCAAAAAACGGAACTCTGCATCATGTTTCCCCTCAGTCGTTGAGGGCGAGTTTTTCTTTTGCAGGGTTACGGAAGTGGATTTTCCCCTCGATGTATTCCTGTGTGGCAATAAGCACAGGTTTGGGAAGTTTTTCGTAATAACGTGAGATTTCGATTTGTTCGCGGTTCTCGGTAACCTCTTCAAGGTTGTCGTTGAGCGATGCGAATTCCTGTAGTTTCTTGTCAAGGTCGCGCTTCATCTCGCCGGCAATCTGGTTGGCACGTTTTGCAATGATTGACACGGTTTCATAGACGTTGCCGGTATCTTTGCAAAGATCCATCATGTCGCGTGTGGCGGTATTCAGCGGGGCATTACTTTTTTTGTAATCCATATCGTTAGTTGTTTTTTATGCGTGGGGATTCTGGAGGAGGCCGTGAGCAAGTGGGATGCTTTTTAGTCCTTTACGTACTTGCGGGCTATTTTCAGGATGTTCTCGGCCTCTTGGCGGCGGGGAGAGTCGGGATAGTTGTTTATAAAGGAATAGTATTCATCGACTACGTCGCGGAAGCGGTCGGTTTTCTTTTCGTCAACTGAGAGGTTTGCCTCTTGGAAACGAGCCTTCAGCACGAGCATCTCGAGTTCCTCCTTGTATTTTGAATAAGGATATTCCTTTATGGCGTTCTTGGCGGTGATTATGGCGCTCTCGTAGTTATTGCCCATATATGTGCCAAGGTTGTAGTAGAGTTGGGCGTTTTGCAACTCTTTGAGAGTGAGTTTGTCCTGTAGCTCGAATATGGCGTTCTGAGCCAGGGTCACCTTGTCGGAGCGGGGGAAATAGTCAAGGAATCCCTGTAGCTCCTCTATCGCCTTTATTGTCTCCGACTGGTCAAGCTGTGGCTCGGGTGAATCGAGGTAGTAGGCATAACCGGCGTAATATCTCGCCATTTCGGCATATTTCCCTTTGGGGTAGCGCTGGTAATAGGCTTTGAAATATGCTGCCGCATCGGGATATTCCTTGTTCTCGTAGTAGCTCAGTCCCAAGAGGTAGAGCGATTCTTCGGCCTTGTCGGAGCCTTTGAAGACAGTTATCACATCTTTGAGCAGGGTATAGGCCTGCACATAGCGCTGCTGTTCGAACGCACGTTTGGCGAAGTCGAACTTATAGTTTGCATCGGGGCTTTTCAGAGCTTTCTGGTATTCGCCGCATGATGTCAGCGATATAGCCAAAGCGCAGAGAATTGCCGTGAATATCAATGATATATGTTTGCGCATATTTTATAGATGGATGGCAGAGATGTTTTCAAGCCACAAAGTTACTCATTTTTTTGCAATCACGGTTTTTGCAATCGCGAAAAAACATATACGGCCTTTGATAATATATGTTAAAACAGGGCTTTTAGAGACGTTGTAAATAAGCAGGTGGCATAAACATACGCTCCCCTCGCAGACAAAGAGGGCTGCGAGGGGAGTGTGGGAATAGTTGTAGGTCGGTGCCGGATGGAGGGTTTAGCGTACCGCTATCTTGAGCGACCGGCCGTTGATGTTTACGATGTAGATGCCGGGAGTCACGTATGCCTCTATCTCGCCGTGTGCTGAATTGGAGGTGCCGTAGATTTTGCCGTCCATTCCGGCGATGATAACCTGCTGGCCGTTAAGTCCGCTTATGGTTATTGCGTTGTAACCGGGGGTGACGGTTATATTGGTCGGCATGTCCCGGTCAATCTGGTCGAGCGGTGTATTCCAGGTGTTCTCTCCGTGATAGAATGTCATGGATTCGCCGGGTAGTTTCAGGCCCGTCTCTCCGCTGGCAGGGAATTGCTGGCCGTTGGAGTTGAAAATAACGTAAGCGTTATTGTAGCGTTCCGGGACGAGATATTTTGCCGTATGTTCATCCTTTTTGTACATCGGTTTGCCGGGCCATGTCGCCATAACGTCGTTGTCATTGTTGTAGAGATAGACATTTACCGGGTTCCATGTGCCGTCGTAGGTGACTGTCACGGTTTTGTCGTAATCATCGAAATCCTTTGTGTCGGAGAAGAATACTTTTGATTTCCCTTCAAGAGGCATCCCGTCTTCCTGGTCGGCAGGGTAACGGTTTGTCGCGGATGAATAATATATTGCCAGGGCATTTTCCATCCCTTCCGGCACATCGTATTCCCACACGCCGTCTTCGTTGCGTGTCATGGATGCGCCGGGCCACGTGGCGTTTTCCTGTGCTTTTGTGGAAGCGCGGGTGCCTTCTTCTTTGATGTAAAGGTAGATTTTTATGTTGCTCCAATCTCCGTAATAGTAGACTTTCCGGGCACCTCCGGGCTGGGGCTGGCTCACTTTGCGGTATGAGAACTCCTGTAGGTTGGTAACACCTGCTGAGGTTACCGACAGTGTGCGCAGGGTGGTGGTCTGTGTGAATGTCAGAGGTGAGGAGTAGGTGGCGGAAGCCGTGGTGGGGGTGGAGCCGTCTGTTGTGTAATGTATCGTGGCGGCCGGGGTTACAGAGAGTGTCACCGTGATATTCTCGGTGAAAGTTGTTCCGGAAGCGGGATTGGCAGTCACTATACCTCGTTCGGGTTGGGGCTGGGGGTTGTATTCTTTCCAGTCGGTGCCTTCGCATATCATCGATGCGCCGGCAAGGTCAAGGCCGCAGCTTTGTCCGGGAACGTCCTGAGGATACTGAGAGCCGTTGTTGTTATTGTTGAATATAACCTTTGTGCCGTTCGACAGATTTTCAGGCACTTCATAGCGCCAAAGTCCGCTGCCGTCTGTCATCTTTGCCATCGGTTTGCCGGGCCATGCCCCGTTTTCGAGTTGAGGCGTGGTGCCTGGTTTGTAGATGTAGCAGCTTACGGCGCTCCAACCGTTGGGATTGTTGTAATACACGTATGTGACGGCGGCAGGGTCGAGCTTGGTGAACGAGACCGAGCCGGTGTTCTCGCTGCTGTCCTCTCCTGTGGCTCCCCAGCTTACCGATACAGTCTCGCCATAAGCCATGTCGGCTCCAACCGAGAAGGTCATTGTATTGCCTGAGAAATTCATGCGCGAGCTGTTGCCTACTTTCACCCAGCCGCTTACGGCGTTTTTAAGGGTGGCTGTGACGCTTTGGGTCTCGCTGCGGAACGAACCGCCGTCGGGAGTAAAGGATACCGAGGGGGTGCGGACTATGTCGCCGTAGATTACCGCGATGCCCGAAGGCCCTACCTGGCCGGAGATGGTTGTCGCGGTGACGGTGAATGTCTGCCCCGACACGCGGTCGGTGTAGGTGCCTGCGGGACAATAGCCTCCGCCGTTGGCTACAGATACGCTGCGGTTGCCCCCTGTGGCAACTATCACGGCTCCGCCATCCTTACGCGTAACGGATGCCACGCCGCTTCCGCTTGAGAAATAATCGGCTTTGCCGACCATGGCGTTACGGAATTTGTTGACCTCTGCAATCTGCTTGGAAGTGAAATGGGTGCTTCCTTTGGTTCCTATTTTGATGCTGCTGAACTCCTTGGCTGATGGACGGGAGAAGTAGAGGGCCGTTGCGCCGTTGCGGCATGCCACGATGGCATATGCGCGGTCTACCTGTTCCTGTGATACGTTCTTTGTGCTGCCTCCGTTGTTGGAATATGTATCGTGGCTTTCACCCCAGTAGACAACCTTGGTGTCGGCCAGTGAGCCTGCGGCCCATCCGGCGTGGGATGAAGGCACACCGTTGCCTTGCAGGGCTTTTTCTCCATAGCCGTTATCGGTTACGGACATATATGAGGTGTATTCCTTCATCAGGGCGTCGGCATTGCCTCCACCGGGATTGTCAAGAACCTCGCCGTAGTGGTACATGCCGGGCACGGAAGTCACCGTGGCCCAGAACTGGCAGCTTTCCGAGGGGAGTGCTATATGTTTTGCCGCGTCCCAGCGTATGCCTTTTACACCTAATGATTTAAGTTCTTCGATATAGGTTTTTGCGCGGTTCTGCACCTCTGTATCCTCGGAGTTGACATCCGGATAGCTGTCGCCGCCGCCCATCTGGTTGTGGGTGATGGAATAGCGGTTGCCGTAATCCACACTGCCGTTCCAGCGGAGACGCCCGTTTGAATTCCACCACGAATCGTGGTAGAGTGTGAGGTTGCCGCTGGCTTTGTGGCCATCGACGTGGTTTGCAACCACGTCTACAATGATTTTTATTCCGTACGCCTCAGCTTCCTGGCAGAGGGTTTTGAGGTCGTTTGCCGTACCCATGCCGTTGGCTATGAACTTGAAGTCATAGGGGCGGTAGACATCTGCCCATACCACCCCCTTGGCGGCGTTACGCTGCATAGGTGACAGTTGTATTGAGCCAAATCCGGCTTCGGCGATGTTGGGTAGTTCGGCCCGAATGTCCGCTATTGTCCAGTTGAAACAATGTAGGATGTTACCCTCCTGTATCCCTTCGGGGAGGCCGTAGTCTGTAGCACTCCAGGCCGATGAGATGGCAATAGTTGCCAGCAGCATCGCGCTGAGGAACTTTTTCTTCATTTTGTGATAGAATTGGTAAAAGATGTATTGAACGTAAGTAAGTTTAGAGAGGCATCGCGCCTCCCTCATCTGTCATTAAGGCAAGAATCGCACAAAATTATGAATTTTTTCGTAATTTTGCAATCCCATCAGGATTTTATAGATGAACAACAGGCAACCAGACAACCGCCCTCGGCGGCAGATTGATTTTTCGTCCGACACACCTATGGCCCGGCAGCGCCCGCAGGCCAAAGGGTTGCGCGATGAGGATTGGGAGGATGATGAATTCGTCACTCCGCAGCGTACGCGCGTACAGGACAGCCGATATGATTATGCATCACGAAACATGGAACAGCAATATGCGGGCCGCAGACCGGGCCGGGAGGACAGGCCGGAGCCTGAAACGAAAAAAGGCTTTGTGAAGCGCCATCCGGTGCTTATGAATCTGTTGTATATCATATTGGTAGCGGTGTTTTTAGGTTGGGCGGTGATGCTTTTCCTTGATTTTTGGACGTTCCACGGAGAGGAGAGGGTAGTGCCCGATGCGAAGAATGTGCCGCTCTATACGGCAGCCAACAATATAGAACATGCCGGGCTGCATGCCGTGGTTACCGATTCGATATACGATTCGTATGTACGCCCCGGGACTGTGGTTGAACAGACCCCTATCCCCGGCTCAAGGATAAAGAAAGGGGGCGCGGTGTATCTCACCATAGTTGCGTTCACCCCCAAGATGGTGACGGTGCCGGATTTCTATAATGTATCTGTGCGTCAGGCTCGTTCGTTGTTGGAGGGGCTGGGCATAAAGGAGGTGCGTGAGGAACTGGTGCCGTCGGAATACGGCGGTTTGGTGCTCGGGGCGCGTTTTAACGGTGTCTCCCTGCGTCCGGGCGCCCGTATACCTGTGTCGGCTATCGTAACCTTGGAGGTCGGCACCGGGCTTGACTCTTTGGTTGAGGATGGTGCCCCGATTGATTCCGCTGCCATAGAAGAGGCGGTAGAGGCTATCGAACAACTTGACATAGAGTGATATGGCGGAAATATTAGATTTCGATGGCTTTGATGAGGAACTGCTTGGAGAGTCCGGTGCCGCGCCAGTGTCCGTACCGTCCGAAGATGGAACGGAGCTATACGAGCATTTCCGTTTCGTAGCCGATAAGGGGCAGCAGCTTCTGAGGGTCGACAAGTTCCTTGTTGCCCATATGCCTAAGACCTCCTCGCGCAACCGTATACAGCAGGCAGCCGAAGCCGAATGCATATTGGTCAACGGGAAAGCTGTGAAGTCGAACTACAGGGTAAAGCCCGATGATGTGGTGCAGATTGTGATGGATCGTCCGCGCTACGAGTTCGAGATTATAGCCGAGGATATTCCACTCGATATAGTATATGAGGATGATACCGTGTTGGTTGTGAACAAACCTGCCGGTCTTGTCGTGCATCCCGGACATGGCAACTATACGGGTACGCTTGTGAACGCCCTTGCCTGGCATTTCCGTGATAATCCTAATTATGACGTTAACGACCCCCGCCTGGGGCTCGTACACCGCATAGACAAGGATACATCGGGGTTGCTTGTCGTGGCCAAGACCCCTGATGCGAAGACGAATCTCGGGCGTCAGTTTTTTGAGAAGACCACGAAGCGCGAGTATGTTGCCGTTGTGTGGGGAATCCCGGAACCTGCTGAGGGAACGGTGGCCGGCAATATCGGTCGTAATCCCAAGGACCGCCTACAGATGACGGTGCTGCCTGACGATGATCCCTCGGGGAAACATGCCGTGACCCATTATTCGGTTTTGGAGCCGCTTACCTATGTGTCGGTGGTGAAATGTGTGCTTGAAACCGGACGCACCCATCAGATACGTGTGCATATGAAGCACTTAGGCCATCCGCTGCTCAATGATGCCCGTTACGGCGGGGACGAGGTGCTGCGTGGCACAACCTCGGCAAAATATCGCCAGTTCGTGCGCAATTGCTTCGTGGTATGTCCCCGGCAGGCTCTCCATGCCCGCACACTTGGGTTCGTACATCCCAAGACGGGTGAGGAGATGTTCTTTACATCTCCCGTTCCCGCAGATATGACGGCTATGATAGAGCGTTGGCGCACATTGGGCGCTGCAATCCGTGAATATTGACAAAACCTGCGATAGAAACCTCTCTGAGAAATATAGACAAGATGGCAGACAATTATCTTGAACGGAAGATGGAGGAATACCGCCAGGGGGCGAAGCGTCCCATGGCGAAGCACCATACGTCATCATCTGTCGGGCGCAAGGGGATGATGGCTGTGGATTTCCCTGAGATAAATGTTTTTGTGACTTCTGCCGATGAAGCTCTTGTGAGAGCGTTCTCAGAGGCCGGGGTGCATGTGGCTTTCTGCTGTGGCGTCCCCGATATGAAAAAGTCTGCTACAGGGCTGGCCGAGCGCACGGGCTCGCGGTTCTATCCGATGGGGGAGGGTGAGGCCCTTGAAATGTATGGGAATCCAGATTACATAGTCAGGCGCCTGGCTGACGGAGCTATAAAGATAGATTCAGAGAATGGCTCGCGAATGGTGTCGCAGGTTGAGGGGGATGGTGCCGAGATGCTTGCCGTGATTCTATGTTCACCTGTTTTTGCCTTGTTGCGCTCAGCCGTTATCAGTTGAGGATGTCACTCGCTGTCATCGAACGGCAATTCGGCCATCTCTTTTAGTTCCTCTACTTCTTTTTCGCGTTGCGACGGCGTCTCGTCATCGTTACGCATTATGATGTATTGTTCGTAGTAGGATAGTATGAGAGTGGTTAGCGGGAGGGCTATAATCATGCCTATCAGACCGAAAAGCGTACCCCATATCGACAGTGACAGCAATATTATGGCCGGATTCAGTCCCATGGCCTTCCCCATAACCTTGGGGGTGAGGATGAGGTCGGCCACTACCTGCACTACGGCGAAGACTGCCATACATTCCCACCAACGCGTCCAAAAGTCCACGCTGCCGTTGGCCGATTCCACGAGGCACAATAGTGTCACGGGGATTATCGACAGGTACTGGCAGTAAGGAATCATGAACAGGACTGCCGTACCGAGGCCTATGATTACCGCCAGCGGCAGTCCGCACATCAGGAACCCTACGCAATAAATCACTGCCACCACGCAGGCTATCAGGGCCTGCCCTCGGAAATAGTGGTTCATGGAATCCTTTATGTCGCGTCCTATCTTATAGGCTACGGGACGCGCCCTGGGGGGTACCATCAGTTTGAAGCCACGCATCAACCGGTCATAATCGAGCATTATGAATATCACGTAGAGGAATACTATCAGCCACGCCACGATGGCCAGGATTACGTGTACCCCGCCGTGAATCACCGTCATGGCCTTGTTTATAATCCCCTCCATATCTTGCTGCATGAGGGTGGCAGCCATGTCGTTGAAGTCAATGTTCTTCTTTATGATGTCGTGTAGTTCGGGGGGCAGGTATTTTATTGTCACATCGTTGTTGGCATATTCCGACAGCATGCGTGCCATCTGGTGCATCTCCTCTATAATCGAGGGTATGAAGAAGTATCCCAACAGAGCCACTGCCATCAATGCTTCGAAAAGCGTTACGAAGATGGCGATAATGCGCCCTTTGAGACGTAGCAACGAACGGTTGAACTGCACGAACGGTTCGAACAGGTAGGCTATAAGGCAGGCTACGCAGAAAGGCAGCAGCACGTCCTTAAGCAGGTTGAGAATCCATATGGCGAACGCGAAGCAGGCCAGTGTGATCACCAGCCTGACAACGCGGTCGAATGTATAGGGTTTTGAACTCAGAGGCATAGATATTACAAGGGGGATTATTCCTCAACAGCGGCTGCTTCCGATGTGAGGATTTCCGCCTGCGGCTCCTTGATGTTGGGCTCTTCGAGGCCGAGACCTTTCTTGCGGTCGATGGCTTTGAGCATGAAGCCGATAAGGAGGGCGGCCAGGCCGAGCGAGGCGAGCATTACCAGCGGGGCGGTATAGTTGTAGCTTATGGCGGCCTGTTCCGGGGTCATGGCTCCGCTGGCAACGTCCTGGACGATCTGCGGGTTGGTGCTGTCAAGCACCTTGCCGATGAGCAGCGGGAAGAGCCACAGGCCGATATTCTGAATCCAGAAAATCAGGGCGTAGGCCGAACCGATAATCTTGGAATCCACCAGCTTCGGTACGCTGGGCCAGAGCGATGCCGGCACGAGCGAGAAGGATGCTCCGAGAACCAGGATGGTGAGGTAGGCTACGCATACGCCTCCGATGTCGCTTCCCTTGAGCATGGGGAGGATGAAGGCGAATGTAAGGTGGCATGCTATCAGCAGCAGGGCGCCGATGATGAGCATGGAGGCTGCTTTACCCTTGTAGTCCACATATTTGCCGAGAATCGGGGTGATACCTACGGCAAGGAGGGGGAACACGGCGAATATCGCTGCTGCCGACTGGCGCATGTAGCCGAAGAAGCAGTAGGCGCAGAGGGCGATTACGGCCAGGGAGAACATGCCGTATTTAGCACCCTTGTTCTTGGAGAAGTTGCCCGCGAAGGAGGCGCCTGCAACGATGAGCATTATCACGTACTGTATGACAGTGATGGTGTCTGAAGCCCAGAACGAATCGGCTCCCGGCTCTGTGAGCGTGAGGTTGCATTGGAGCATGTTCACCGCATACTTCTGGAAGGGGAATATGGCGGAATAATATAGTACGCACAGCAGGGCCACCAGCCAGAAACCTCCGCTGGAGAGTATCTTGCCGAGGTCGCGCAGCTGGAACGGCTCGTCTTTCTCCTCTTCCACATCGCCCGATTCATCGAGCTTCTTATCCATGAAGAAGTAGACGATGAACATTATCAGGGCTATCATCAGAAGCACCACGCCGAAGGCGACTGAGCGCGATACGCTTATGTCGCCGCCGAGATTGGCGAACATCGGAGAGAATATCATACAGGTAGCCACGCCTAAACGCGCCAGGGCCATTTCCGAACCCATAGCCAGGGCCATCTCGCGGCCTTTGAACCACTTAACGATGCCTCGGCTTACGGTGATACCGGCCATCTCCACGCCGCAGCCGAAAATCATGAAGCCCACGGCTGACAGTTTGGCCGAGGCCGGCATACCTTTATAAAAAGGAGATATGCCTAATTCGTCGAAGACGGGTATGTAGTTGAGATGTTCGGTAAACCATATGTCGAGTGAGCTTCCGAGGAACGCATCGGTCAGCGCGTACCAGTTTATGACGGCACCCACCAGCATCACGCCCCCCGATAGGAGCGCCGTGAAGCGTACGCCCATCTTGTCAAGGATGATACCGGCGAAGATGAGGAAGAATATGAACACGTTAAGGAACGTCTCCGACCCCTGCATCGTACCGAAGGCGGTGGAGTCCCATCCGCGTGTAGACTGCAATAGGTCTTTGATAGGGGAGAGTATATCCATGAAGATATACGAGCAGAACATGGCGAAAGCCAGCAGTCCGAGGGCCGTCCACCGCGCCCAGGCCTTGTCGTTGAGGGCCGTTTTTGTTTTAACGTGCATATGAGATGAATTTAATGTTGGCTTGTTTACCGTGCAAAATTAGCAAAATTTCGTCAAAATCATAATGTTCGCCATTATAATTGTCCCAGACGCCTGCGGGAGGTGGAAAAGTTCTGTGTCAAAACTCTTATAACCTCCCTCCCAAAAAACATTGTCCGAGGTTTTTGTGGCCGGATGGTAGTGGCGCCGGACCTCCGGGACGGCAGGCCACCCGAAGAGG
>CAJUBM010000060.1 GCA_910584735.1 uncultured Muribaculaceae bacterium | reverse complement strand
CCTGCCGTCCCGGAGGTCCGGCGCCACTATAAAGTTACCTCGGATAATGTTTTTCATTGGAAGATTGGTGTCTCCTAATTATGACACATTTACATTTTACCAAATTTTAGTTAACGCACATACTAAAAGAACCAATTTAACCAAAATAACATAAACCAAGACTAAATTATCACAACCATCGAACATTTTTATTATATATCAGAAGAATTATGCGTAACTTTGCAAAACCGAAATAAAACACGATTGTCTTACCATCGTCTCATGCCAGAAAACTCACACGGAGAATCCATGACAGGGTTTGCCGGAAATATGGCATCACCGGGTCCGTCTCCCTCCTTTCCGAGGAAAACGGACACCACCTGACAACCGGTGACGCCTATCTTTCCTCAGGGGGTAGAAATAAAGTATGTTGAGAAGATTATTGTTTCCTATAGCCGCGACGGCGTGTCCGTCGGGGAAAGTCGCGAGACTTTCAACAATTCGGATTGAGCTCCCTATCCTTGAAGCACTCCGAGAAGTGCCTCATTATATGGCAGATACCACAAATTTGAAATTGATGATGTGAACTGAGGAATTGACCAGACAGCCCTCACATCCGATCTCTCCGCCGGTCCGCCGCCCCACCTCTCTCCCCGGGGACGGCGGACTTTCTTTTTGCCGTTGCCCCGTTTTTTTGTTAATTTTGTAGCTTAGAATCCGTTAAGTGGGCATTTTACAGCACAACTCCGGATTCAAACCGTAAGAAACTGATACACTGACATGTCAAAGACAAGATATTGGATCGAGGCCATGAGGCTGCGCACACTCCCCGTTGGGGCATCCTCGGTTATTGCCGGCATCGGCATGGCCTGCATGGACGGCATTTTCTACATCGAGCCGGCCATAATATGCCTGGTGTTCGCCCTGCTGGCCCAGACAGCCTCGAATTTTGCCAACGAATATTACGACTACCGCTCGGGGATAGATGCCCCCGGACGTTCCGGGCCGCGCCGAGGAGTAACCGAGGGGGACATCACCCCCCGGGCAATGAAACGCGCCACATACGTCACCCTGGCTGCGGCATGTGCCGTAGGATGCTCCCTCATTATCTGGGGCGGATGGTGGATGCTCGCCGCCGGGGCACTGATCGCAGTATTCGCCATGGCCTATTCCGCAGGGCCATACCCGCTGTCGCGCAACGCCCTGGGAGAGACGGCTGTGGTGATATTTTTCGGTATAGTGCCCGTGTGCCTCTCCTACTATCTCCAGACGGGACATTTCTCCATCGACACCCTTGTGATGAGTGCCGCCATAGGCATGCTGGCGGCCAACATACTGGTGGTAAACAATTATCGCGACCGTTTCGAGGATGCAGCCGTAGGAAAACGCACGGAAGTCACACTTTGGGGCGCGAATTACGCCATCTGGGACTACGGCCTGCACGGAACCCTGGCCGTAATCATAACAGTCTATATCTGGATAGATTTCGGATATTGGGCCATCATATTCCCGCTAATCTACTTCGTGGCAATGCTACTGCTGCTTCAGCGGATGGCCACCAACGAGGGTTCAGCCCTTAACCCGGTGCTTGGCATGACAGCGATGAGCGAACTTTTCTTCGCCGTATCGTTTCTTACTGTAGCGGCACTTTCAATGCCATGACGGCCTAACCTCTCACCCCCTAACGGATAGGACTTACACCATGCGACTTGACTCACTTGCAATCACGAACTTCAAAAATATAGCGGACGCCCGGCTGGAGTTCAGCGGAAAGACGAACTGCCTGTTGGGCGATAACGGCATGGGGAAAAGCAACCTTCTCGATGCCATCTACTGCCTCAGCTTTTGCAAAAGTTTCTCAGGTCTGGCCGACACGCAGCTTATACGCCGGGGAGAGTCCTTCTCAACCCTGCGCGGCAACTACACGCGAAAGGACACTCCCGAAGAACTCACCATGGGGCTCCAGCAGGGACGCCGCAAGTCGTTCAAACGGAAAGGGAAGGAATACTCACGCCTGAGCGCCCATATAGGCTCCTTTCCCTTGGTACTCGCCTCGCCGGCTGACGGCGAACTCGTAAGCGGTGCCGGCGAGGAACGACGACGCCTGATGGACCAAGTGATAGCCCAGACAGACCCGCTGTACCTTGACGCACTGATTCGCTACGGACGCTCCCTGCAACAGCGCAACCGCCTGCTGCGCGACCGCTGCGTCGACCATTCTCTATATGCCGCCGTGGAGATGTCTATGGAGGCCCCGGCACAATACATAACCTCGCGCCGTTCGGCATGGGTGGAGGAGCTTACCGGCATATTCACCACCCGCTACCGCGAGATAGCCACCTCGGGCGAGACACCTGCGGTGACCCTGCGCAGCCATGTTGCCCAACACCCTGATTTGTCGTTCCAACAGCTTCTCGACCAGGCTCGCCGCCATGACGAAGCGGTAGGCCACACATCCGTAGGCCCCCACCGCGACGACATGGTGCTGCAGCTTGACGGCATGGAGGTGCGCCGCACCGCCTCGCAGGGGCAGCAGAAGACCTATGTCATAGCTCTGCGCCTGGCCCAGTACGAGTTTCTGTCAAGAGCCACGGGCATGAAGCCGCTGCTGCTCCTTGACGACATATTCGACAAACTTGATGCCGGACGCGTGGAACGTCTGGTGGAGGTGGTATCCTCCCCTCTTTTCGGCCAGATATTCATAACCGACACCAACCGCTCCCATCTCGATTCCATCATGGAACGTTCCGGGGGGGACCACCGCTCATGGATGGTGGCTGACGGAGTTTTCACCCCCACACACTGACCCCCCATGGAAAAGACCGACCCGATGTCAATCAGACAGATTATCGACCGCGTCATGGACCGCTCGGCCTCGCGCGACGAGTTCCTCGGACAGCGGGCATCGGCCCTGTGGCCCGATATTGTTGGGCCGGGAGTCAACCGCCAGACCACACGCCGCTATTTCCGTGACGGCCACCTGCACGTGTTCATCGCTTCGGCACCACTCAAAGCCGAACTCTCTTTCCGCTGCGAGGCCATAGCCGAGGCCATAAACCGGGCGTTGGGCCGCGATATCGTAAAAAAAATAATATTACATTGAACCCGATAAGTAACTGGTCGAAATTATTTTAATGTCTGTCCGAGGAAAATTTTTAGAAGATTTTTCTCGATGAAGAAGAAGTGTAGCGAGCTACACGACTGATGAAGAGAGGAAAAGATTCAAAAATTTTGCCGGAGAGACATTGAAATAGTCAGACCAGTCAGTATAAAATAATTTTGAACAGTTACTTAATGGAACCGATAATCCTCCCCCCCTGCAAGAACCCCAAAGTGCCGCAACAGACTATACCGTTCCGCCACCGCGTAGACTGCCAGACAAGGTTCAACGATTTCGATATTTTCGGACACCTGAACAACACAATCTATATGGCATTCCTCGACCTGGGAAAAGCCACATACTACAACGATGTGTTAGGCAACGTGTTCGATTTCACAAAGACCACGGCAGTGATAGTGAATGTGAACGTATCGTTCTGCTCACCTACGTATATGGAGGAGCCTCTGACCGTACTCACAGGCTGTTCGCGCATATCACGACACAGCTTCACACTCGACCAAAGGGTGGTGAACCCACTCACCGGCGATGTGAAATGCTATGCGTCAACCGTGCTTGCCGCCTTCGATGCAAAGACGGCAACAGGGGCCGAAGTACCTCCCGAATGGGTAAAGGCCGCATCAGATTTTGAGAATTGGCCCGAAACACCTATCTTTGCCTCGGAAACACCAAACAACAATGAAGCCTGACCCCAACGATACCCAGCATGCCGCCAAGCTAACCGCCGTAGACGTAACCGCCACCATGCGGGAGATTCTTGACGCAGAAAGCCGCGCGATAAGGAATATACCTGTCGGTGAATCCTACGACAAGGCGGTGGAGATGATTGTGGAACATGTACACGCCCGCCACGGCAAAGTCGTAACCTCCGGCATGGGAAAATGCGGGCAGATTGCCATGAACATCGCAACGACATTCTGCTCCACAGGCACCCCGGCGGTGAACCTGCACCCCGCCGAGGCACAACACGGCGACCTGGGCATACTCCAGCCCCAGGACGTGATGCTGCTCCTTTCAAACTCGGGCAAGACCCGCGAGATACTCGAGCTTGTGGGACTGGCCCGCAACCTCTATCCGCAGGTGCCGGTAATCGTAATCACGGGAAACGCCGCCTCCCCCCTGGCCCGGACCGCCGACATCACCCTCTTCACAGGGGGCGCCCCCGAGGTATGCCCCCTCGGCCTTACGCCGACCACATCCACAACAATGATGACCGTGATAGGTGACATCCTCGTGGTAGCATGCATGAAGGCTATCGGCTTCACGCGCCACGACTACGCCCTGCGCCACCACGGAGGCTACCTCGGCACCGTGGCAAAGCAATAAGTCGCTGTGAAGAGGCTGTTAGAAATATCTCAGATTAACCCACCCCCATAAACATAAATATCATGTCAACCCTCAATCCGGAAGCCGCCCCGCAGCGCCCGCTGCCCAAGATAGAAGACCTCGATGTGGCCATAGTAGTGGCCGAATGGAACGGACACATAACCCAACGCCTACTGCAAGGCGCCCTACAGGTGTTCCAGTACGAAGGCTATAACGTGGCCGAAGACATAGACGTCTACCACGTGCCGGGTGCGGTGGAACTCACTTTCGCCGCACAGCGACTTGTAGACACCGGGAGCTACGATGCCATAATAGTGTTCGGATGCGTGGTGCGCGGAGGTACACCACACTTCGACTACGTGTGCCAGAGCGTGACACAGGGCATCACCAAAATCAACCAGGAGGGTGACACCCCCGTTATATTCGGCGTACTCACCACCGACACCGAGCAGGATGCCCTCGACCGCGCCGGAGGCAGATACGGCAACAAAGGCATCGAAGCCGCCCAGGCAGCCATAAAGATGATTGACTTCAACCGCGAGGTAGAAGCCTATATCGATGATGACGATGACGAGGAAGACGATGAGGATGACACCAATCCTTACCGCGATGATGACTGACCTCCCTACGCCGACAGAATTGACACCAACAAAATATTGACCGCGCATATAAACATAGGCTCGAATCTCGGCAACAGCCGCCTCATCATCGAGGCGGCTGTTGCCGAACTGTGCCGACTGTCTGACACCGGCACCTGCCGCCGCTCCGACTTCATAGAGAGCGAGCCGTGGGGATTCTCCTCACCCCATCCCTTCGTAAACCTCGGCATAGACATAGAGTCAACCCTCCCCCCCCTGGAACTTCTTGACCGTATGCAATCCATTGAAAAAGAGGTTGCCGCCCGTTTCGCAACAGCCACAAATCCCCACAACCTCCACCGCAACCCCGACGGCACATATCGTGACCGCCTGCTCGACCTCGACCTCATATTCTACGGTGACACCGTTATGGACACGCCCCGCCTGACCCTCCCACATCCTCACGCCAAAGAACGCCCCTTCGTCCTAATCCCCCTCAGCCAACTCGGCCACACCCTCCCCCCCTGTTAACAGCCCCCCTGTTAATGGCACCTATGTTAGTAACACTTATGTTAGTGGCGCCGGACCTCCGGGACGGCAGGCCACCCGGAGAACAAAGGCCGAATTAAAGCCGGTAATATTACCATTATCGCAACGGCTCCGCCTCTTCGGGTGGCCTGCCGTCCCGGAGGTCCGGCGCCACTACCATCCGGCTTCACTACAAAGTTACCTCAATTTATCCCGCAAAATAAGGTTACTGTTGGGCATCTGTGTTGATTTGGAATCATCCTCCCAAGGATACATCGCCCCATAACGAAGTATATGTTTCGGGTTAAGTCGCTCAACTATCTTATCATAACACCACCTAAAGCGTTTCTCACCCCCATAATATCGATGTGACCCCATACTGTTGATGGCTATTACCGAGTTCTCAGGATACCCGTTAAAACACATCTCGGCAGTGCTATCATCACATATCGCAACATTCGGCACAACATTAAGCCCCATCCGCTGCCACCAGGCGGAAACCAGCTTGTTCTTGAACGAGTTAGACCATTTCAGCGCCAATGGCATCCCATCTTGGATAGAAAGGTCGAGCCCTATGACAAACGGATGTTTTTTCAACCTGTCAAAAGTCCTCATCGGATATGTATAGGCCGAATGAATCTTATAATCCTCATTGAAGAAATGAATCCCATAACGCTCCATACCTTTTAACGCTATTTTGTCATAGGCCACAAAGGCACATTCCGGAACAGTGTCACATGCCTCTATAACAGGCATTTCAAAGTCAGAGGTAAACTCAGCCCTATACAAAGGCCCAGTTTGAAAATATCAGTCTTACGTATGTCTTTCATAGTTTTTAGAATTTATTTCTGATGTAAAATTATCTCTATATCACATATACACGTATGCTATAATCTTCCATCGATTACCATCCTCTGAAAAAAATGCTCTCCGCAACATTACATTGCAGAAAGCAGAACATTCTGACTGACATTAATTCAAACCCATTATATAAGAGTGGTTAAGGACGTACTCCAACGACTTTCCGTTGATTTTAATGCCATCCCATAGCTCCTCGCGGCTCTTGAACCGCTGAAGCGGCCAGCCCCGACGATGTGTATTGCCATCAGATTCGAGGCCACGGTAGAGGCTACGGCGAATTTTGGGCAATTTCTTTAATACAACAGGAACTTCCTCCGTATGAATCCCATAAAAGGTATCATTCTCAGGGTAATAGAACGATATGTTCCATCCAAATTCCACTATATTAAACTGAAAAATCTTCTTTGGGATAAACGACCGGGCTTCGCTTATTTCCTCAGTCCGGCAAGCCCAGCCAAGCTCATCCTTGTATAGATGTTCACCTTTACCCCAGAAATTCTCACAGCATATGCGCCGATTCATTTTTGTATCGGCCGCATACTTTTCCCATATGCTAAGTCCGGCAGCACATGGATTCTCTTTTTGTGTGTTTTTCATACTGAGATTAATCTTTAATAAGGATGTTATCTAACCTCCATGATATACGAGTGGTTGAGGACGTATTCCAACGACATCCCGTTAATCTTGATGCCGTCCCACAACTCATCGCGGCTTTTGAAGCGCTGCAATGGCCAGCCTCGATGATGAAAGTTACCATTACATTGGAGGCCACGGTATTTGCTTCGGTGCGTCTTGGGTAGCCGCTTGAACACTATGGGGTAAAGCTCGTTGTCAATGGCATAGAAAGTGTCCGTCTCAGGATAGTAGAACGAAAGGCTCCAACCGATTGCCACTATATTGCTGTAGAAAATTTTCTTACACTCAAAGGATTCAGCCTCAACCATCTCAGCAGGACAGCAACCCCAGCCGAGTTCATCCTTGTAAAGATGATCCCCTTTTCCCCAAAAATCCGCCACGCAGATTTCACGAGGGCCTTTTGTTTTCTCTACGTATCTCTCCCAAAGCTCAGCCGCTGAGGGAAACGGCGATTCTGTTACTTGTTCCATAATCTTACTCTTTAATAAGGATGTTAACAAACCTGCATGATATACGAGTGATTGAGGACGTACTCCAACGACTTCCCGTTAATTTTGATGCCGTCCCACAACTCATCACGGCTTTTGAAACGCTGCAAAGGCCAGCCTCGGCTATGGAAATCGCCATCAGACTCAAGTCCACGGTATTTGCTGCGGTGCGTCTTGGGTAGCCGCTTGAACACTATGGGATAAAGCTCGTTATCTATAGCATAGAAAGTATCCGTCTCAGGGTAATAGAACGAAATGCTCCAACCAAAGTCAACTATGTTATATTGGAAAATCTCTTTTGGATCAAAGGACTCGGCTTCCATCTGTTCGATAGCTCTCCAATCCCAGCCAAGCTCATCCTTGTAGAGATGATCCCCCTTCCCCCAGAAATCCGCCACGCAGATTTCGCGAGGGCCTTTAATCTTTTCTTTATACCTCTCCAATAACTCATCTACCGATGGGAATGGCGATTCGGTTACTTGTCCCATATATGTTTTTCTTTATTGAATTTGACTATTTTATCTACCAGACGGGTATCTACATCGGTGGGATGGCGGTTGCTTTCCACATGTGATACGCGCCCATGCAATCCTGTCTTAGAATCTCCCGGCCATAGATGGGAATGGGAACTCTTTCCTTCTCGCGCATAGGGAATAACATTTCCCAATTCATCGAATTCGAAATCAACAGACCTGACAATCCGATGATTATGATAGAAACCCATCCCTTCTATCCTTATAACCTTCGTTTTCTTATCAACCCTACCTATCAGATATATTGGCGACCGGCTATGTGATTCTACCGGGAATTTCCTAACGGTAGGCTCATTTCCTACCAACACCTTATGCCCGTGTATCCTGTAACCGGTGTCAATGTTAGTGCCTTTTGTTCTGTTGACACTTCTAAAGATTGGGTTGAAAAATCCGTTACTTCCCATGATATAACATTTGTGATATTGTTTTATATCGCAAAGTTATATATGCGGAGTATCGTGAAGGATGTGATAATCTTCCAAACCGATGGCCGTAGTGGCGCCGGACCTCCGGGACGGCAGGCCACCCGGAAAACAAAGGCAGAATTAAAGCCTGTAATATTACCATTATCGCAACAGCTCCGCCTCCTCGGGTGGCCTGCCGTCCCGGAGGTCCGGCGCCACTACCATCCGGCTTCACCACAAAGTAACCTCTCTTTATACCTCCTAAAAGCGATTTTTGGGAAGGAGTGGTGAAGTATAGACGGGAATTAGCGGATGGGGGTGATGAGAATCATGCGGGAGGAGTTGTCGATTTTGACAGTGCCGAGACGACCGAGGACAGACTGCCCCAACAGAAGCGGGGCACGCTGGTTGGCTACGACCGTGGCACGTACGTTGTCAAGCACCAAGCCGCCGAAATTTACCTGACGCAGGTTTACCAACGTGCCTACCGACACATTGCCGTTGGCGTCCATATAAGCCTGCGAGCCAACGACATCCTTGGGAGACAAATAGTTGTTCTTCATCATAAACGATGCCTCGGTCTGCGAGATGGTAACATCGGAAGCCCCGGTGTCGAAAACGAAATACAGAGGCAGGTCGTTTATGCGGCATTGTACCTCCGTAACTCCGTTCTTGCGGGTGAAAGGCACCTCATATGCCCCTGTCGATGCCATTGCCGGGACAACAGAATCCTCCACAACCACAATCTCTGCGACCGAAAGGGAATCCGCCTCGAAATCCTCAGGGAAACGGCGCATCATCTCCTGCCGGTTAGCCTCTATGCGCGTATTCATACGGTCAAGGAGGGCCTTGAATTCCGTGCGGTCACGCAGCGGTTCGAAATCATGGTCGCGGCCGAAATGAGCGGCAGAGACAAAACCTTTATCCACAGCCTTGTCAAGTAGGCGGAAGGCATCATCAGCCCGGCCCAGACGCGAATAGATGCAGGCGGCGTTATACATCGCGCCATAATCAAGAGAATCTTTCTCCACGTCCTTAAGTACATGTCGCAGAGCCTCATCGGCCATCCCCAAAGATGAAGCCGCATAGGCATAGCTCGTTGAATCGTCAGGGTTGGCACGGTCAACCACCGTGCGGTATAGCTCGCGGGCCTCGTTATCGCGTCCGGCCAGGCGCAGCCAGTCACCCTTCCACAACATCGCATGTTTGTCGTCAGGACTGAGCGTCAATCCCATATCAAGGTCTTCCAACGCCGCAGCCCTGAGGGAGTCAGAACCGGCCTCGAACTCCACGAACGCACGTGAGAAATATGAATCCCCCTCGTCAGGCGCATTTTCTATAATCGAATCACAGAAAGCCAAAGAACGCGCAAGGTCATCTTCTCCCTGGGCAACACGCAGCATATACCTGTAGTAGTCGCCACGCGATTCCGGATCCATGGCATATGCCCGGCGGGCAAACACCTCGGCCCGGTCAAACAGCCCCATGCGTATGTAGCAGTCGGCTATGCCGTTAAGAAACGCAGGCTCAGCCTCTATCTTATATGAATCCTTAAGAAACGACACAGCCTCAGGGTAATTGTTAAGACCCACGTTTATGGCGCTGGCGAGGAACGGCCATATCACGTTGGCACCGTCCTTCTTGGCCGTCACTTTCAGCTTGGTAAGCATAACCGGCTTCATGTCGTTCGGCAAGTCCTTGGAAATCTGGTATGGGGCATATTGATCCTGCAATTCGGTAGCCTTTATAAGGTCATCGGCTGCCTTCGCCCACTCTTTCTTCCCGATATAGGAGTCGGCGCGATAGGAATAGGCCGCACTGTTCTTTGCCGCGAGGGTGGCGGCACGGTCGAACTGCGCGATGGCATCGTCCCATCGCGTCTGGTCGTTATACAGACGTCCCAAGGCATTGAGTCCCTGCACGGAAAGGTCGTCAAAAGCCAGAATCGCACGGAAATCAGCCTCCGCGCGGTCGTAATGCTTCATCAGCCGGTACAGATGGCCGCGCTGTGCCAACGCGTCTATATCCTCCTTATTCTCCTTAAGGGCCTGCGTAAGGTCATCGATGGCCCTGAGCGTGTCTTTTAGCTGTACGTACAGGGAAGCGCGATTCGAGTAAGCCTGACGGCGCATCGAATTGGCGCCCTTGGGGATATATTTAAGGGCATTGCCATAGAACTTCACGGCATCGGCCAGTTCGCCGTTCCCCTCGGAGATTGACGCGGCATAGAGCCATGCGTAGCCGTTCTTGGCATTGTCGGAAAGCTCCTTATTGAGATACTGCGTGGCAAGGTCGCGGTCACCCTCGTCATAGGCTTCCACTCCTCGCCGGTAATTATAAGAGTCAGGTTGCTCAGGTTCTTTCTTACTGCCGGCAAAGACAGCCGGGGCAAGCGCCAGCACCACCACGGCGGCGGGGAGCCACCTGCGGAATTTCATTGATTGAAGATTGAAAGCCATAGATTAAGGAATTAATTGGTTAGGTATGAGGAATTAAAATCAGCAGGGGCAATGTCGGATCAGATAGTCATCTCCCCGCATATAGGATGAACCAGTCGGTGGGCTACCTGCTTGGACGACAGCCCCATACCGAAAAGGAACATCATCTTGGTAAGGGCCGCCTCCGTGGTTATATCGTGCCCCGAAATAACCCCGGCCCGGGCCAGCATATCGCCGGTGAAATAGCGTTTCTGATGCACACCCCCGTCAGGACACTGCGTGACGTTGATTATCACCAGCCCTTTGGCCACGGCCTCGCGGATGGCATCGTTAAACCACGGGGCTGTAGGGGCATTGCCTGCACCATAGGTCTTCAGCACCACCCCTTTCACGCCGGGTATGGAAAGCTGGTGACGCAGCACATTCTCGGTCATACCCGGATGCACATACACTATTATCACATTCGAATCCAAGCCGTTATGCACCCTCAGCGGCAACTTGTCGTGTACCCTCCATAGAGCTTCGTTGTGGAAGTGGATTGAAAGGCCTATCTTGGCAAGCGAGGGATAGTTATTGCTCCCGAAAGCGTTGAAATTATCGGCACTCATCTTGGTGGACCGGTTGCCGCGCCAGAGATAGTTCTCGAAGAGGATAGCCACCTCCTGCACCATAGGCTCGCCGTTTACAGGGTCGCGTTCGGCGGCAATCTGCAAGGCTGTGATAAGGTTTTCCTCGCCATCGGTCCGCACCTCGCCGATAGGTAGTTGCGAGCCGGTGATAATCACAGGCTTATGTAGGTGTTCGAGCATGAAAGACAGCGCCGATGCCGTGTAGGCCATCGTGTCAGTGCCATGCAGCACCACGAAGCCGTCAAACTTGTCGTAATGACGCCCTATCTCCCAGGCAAGCTGCTGCCAGTGGGAGGGACTTACATTTGACGAATCAATAGGCGGATTAAACTGTATATGCTCTATGTCATAGTCCAGCATTTTGATTTTCGGCACGTTATCAATGAGGTGCGAGAAATCGAAGGGCCTCAGAGTACGTGTCGAAGGGTCCTGTATCATACCGATTGTGCCACCGGTATAGATTATCAGAATTCTGGGCTTCATGGTGTGATGATTCTTGGTTAGCAGGCTGTAAGGTTATAAGTTACTGTGTAAATACGAAAAAAGGCGCGGGCCTGACGCTTTCGCGTCAGCCCACTTTCGCCCCGGGTGTGGCATCTGCCGAGGGGGAGACCACGGTCAGTGATCCGTCGGCATTTACCGCCGACAGAATCATTCCCTGGCTTTCCTGCCCCATCATTTTGCGGGGAGGGAAGTTGGCGATGAAGCACACCTGGCGTCCTACCAAATCCTCGGGATTATAATATTTCGCTATGCCGGAAAGGATGGTGCGGCCACCCATACCGTCATCGATACGGAATTTCAGCAGCTTGTCAGACTTCTTCACCTTCTCACATTCCAGCACGGTGCCGACACGTATATCAAGTTTCATGAAGTCGTCGAACGAAGTCTCTGCAACAACAGGTTCGGGTTTCCAGTTCTTTGTCTGGTTCTCCTTCTTGATGCGTTCAAGGCGGTCAAGCTGCGCCTGTATGGCGTCATCCTCGATTTTCTCGAACAGCAGTTCAGGCTGTCCCAGACGGCGTCCGGCCTCCACAAGGTCTTCGCGTCCGGCCATATCCCATGTAATTTTCCCTTGCCCCAGCATGGCCAGCAGCTTTCCGGCCATAAAGGGGAGGAACGGCTCGAAGGCCACGGCGAGAGTGGCACAAATCTGCACCGAGGTGTTAAGGATGGTAGCAGTGCGGGCCATATCGGTCTTCGCCATCTTCCAGGGTTCGGTCTCCTGGAGGTAGCGGTTGCCGATGCGGGCAATCTCCATGGCATATTTCAGCGCGTCGCGGAAATGGAAGCCCTCCAGGGCGGCGGTCTCGTCGACCACAGCCTTGCGTATGTCCTCGAAGGCGCGTACATCGGCCTCCTCAAGAGCGCCACGCTGCGGCACGATGCCATCGAAATACTTATGGGTCAGCACCATTGCACGGTTCACGAAGTTGCCGAGAATAGCCACCAGTTCCGAGTTGTTACGGGCCTGGAAGTCACGCCAGGTGAAATCGTTGTCCTTCGTCTCCGGGGCATTGGCTGTGAGCACATAGCGAAGCACGTCCTGTTTGCCGGGAAAGTCGGCGAGATATTCGTGGAGCCAGATGGCCCAGTTGCGCGAGGTGGAAATCTTGTCCCCTTCAAGGTTTAGGAACTCGTTGGCAGGCACGTTGTCGGGCAGCTGGTAACCGTCCCCGTAGGCCATGAGCATAGCGGGGAAGATAATACAGTGGAACACGATGTTGTCCTTGCCGATGAAGTTTATGATACGCGTCTCGGGGTCTTTCCAATAAGTCTCCCAAGTGTCGGGAAGGAGTTCGCGTGTATTGGATATGTAGCCTATAGGAGCATCGAACCACACATACAGCACCTTGCCGTCAGCCCCCTCCACAGGCACGGGTATGCCCCAGTCAAGGTCGCGGGTTACCGCACGGGGCTGCAGGCCGAGGTCGAGCCACGACTTGCACTGGCCGTAGACGTTCGTGCGCCACTCCTTATGCCCTTCGAGAATCCATTTCTCAAGAGCGCCCTGCCAGCGGTCCAGCGGGAGATACCAATGTGAGGTCTCGCGCAACACGGGTGTGGCGCCGGTCTCGGCACTGCGTGGATTAATCAGGTCGGTGGGGCTGAGCGACGAGCCGCATTTCTCGCACTGGTCGCCATAAGCTCCCTCGGCATGGCAGTAGGGACATTCCCCCACTATGTCGCGGTCGGTGAGGAAGCGGCCTCCGGCCTCGTCATAGAACTGCTCGGAGGTCTTCTCCACGAACTGGCCGTTGTCATACAGATGGCGGAAGAATTCCGAGGCTGTCTCGGAATGGATGTCGGAAGTGGTTCGCGAATAGATGTCGAACGATATACCAAGTCCTTCAAACGAATCCTTGATAAGCTTATGGTAGCGGTCGACCACGTCCTGGGGTGTAATCCCTTCGCGGCGGGCGCGTATGGTGATGGGCACACCATGTTCGTCCGAACCACCGATCATCACTACGTCACGTCCGTTAAGACGCAGGTAGCGGGCATATATATCGGCCGGCACATACACGCCGGCAAGATGCCCGATGTGTACCGGGCCGTTGGCATAGGGAAGGGCTGTGGTGATGAGAGTGCGTTTGAAATTCTTCTCCATATCGTTTCTTCGTATTCTGATTCTGGTAATAGTGCAGCTTCACGGCAATGTCGGAAAAGGGACGCCCGGATGGCAAAATGTCGCGCGGCGCCCTCGGCTCCGGCCATTGGCCGTTATTAAAATGCAAATTTACAAATTTCTATCCTATTACCTGATGTTTTTTGTCTAAATTTGTACCTATGAAAAAGATAAAGATATTTTTATCGGCCGGAGAAGCCTCGGGCGACCTCCACGCCGGGGAACTTATGGAGGCTCTGGCGCGGGAAGCGGAGCGCCTGGGGATAACGGCTGATTTCACATATCTGGGCGGCGACGTGATGGCCCGCGCCGCCGGGCATGCACCCCTTATACATTACCGCGACATGGCATATATGGGTTTCTCCGAGGTCATACGCAACCTTGGGAAAGTCCGCAAGAACCTACAAACCGCCCGTGAGGCGATAAAACGGGAACGTCCCGATGCCGTGATTCTCGTTGACTACCCGAGCTTCAACCTGCGCCTTGCCCGCACGGCCCGGTCACTCGGCATACCCGTCTACTATTATATAGCGCCGAAAGTATGGGCATGGAAGAAATGGCGCGTAAGGCAGTTGCGCCGTTACTGCCGGGAAATCCTATCTATCCTCCCGTTTGAGATCGAGTTCTTCAAGCGACACGGCGTAAAGGCCATCTACGTGGGCAACCCCTCCTTGTCCGAGATAGACAGCCGCGCCTGCCGCCTCACACCCCGCGCCACGCTCCTTGCAAAAGCCGGACTCCCGCAGGAAACGCGCTTCATAGCCCTCGTTCCCGGGAGCCGCCACGGTGAGATTCGCAACAATCTCCCGCTTATGGCCGAGGCTGCCGCCCGTTTCCCGGCATACACCCCCATAGTGGCCGGAGCGCCGGGAATCGAACCGGGATATTACCGCCGTCTCACCGACCTGCCCGTGCTCGAGGGAGAAACCTTCTCTCTTATGGCCCACGCCGATGCCGCGCTGGTAACCTCCGGCACGGCCACCCTGGAATGTGCCCTGCTCGGCACCCCACAGGCCGTGTGCTACCGCAGCGGCGGCTCCCGGCTGGCCTACAACATAATGAAACGCATACTTACCATCCCGTTCGTATCGCTCCCCAACCTTATCGCCGGGCGTGAGATTGTGCGCGAACTCCTGCTGCACCTATGCACCCCAGACGCCATGGCGTCAGAGCTACAACGTCTTCTTCCCGGGGGCGCCGGACGCGACCGACAGCTTGCCGACTACCGGCAACTACGCACCATTCTCGGCTCGGAAGACGCCCCGACAAATGCGGCATCGGCCATTATATCAGACCTGAATCCTGCCTGAACCTCCATCACATATCAAACTTTCTTACGAAGATTCGACAGGTATTCCGGCGTTACGCCAAGATATGAGGCAATAATCTTCAAAGGCACGTTTCGTATTATCTCAGGCCTGTGGCTCAAAAGCGCCTTGTAGCGCCCGAGGCCGTCCCCCTTTATCACACGGCGCCTGATTTCATAATGGTACAACTGGCATTGGGCCAGCCTCAGGCACCAACGGGAAAACAAATGGCTACGCTCTATCAGAGAATCGAAATCAGACCGTTTAACCTTAAGCACCCTTGAGGGACAACACGCCTCGAAATTAACCGTGCTGGGTTGGCCGTCATAATAACTGTGGAACGAAAGCACTATAGTGCCCGGCAGCCCAAAAGCCTCGGTAACCTCCCTCTTGCCATCATGATACCAGCTACGCATAATCCCCCTCTCGATTATATAGAGGTTGTCATCCACCTCCCCGGCTGAGATTATCCTTTCTCCACGGCGCAATGGCAGCAGAGTGCCGAAACTTATGAACTCATCCACAAGCCCGGGCGGCATCTCAAGCGTACACTCCCGGTTGAGGGCATCGGCAAGCTGCTGACGTGCCGACGCCGTAAATTCTTTCACCGCATCTACATTCGTTGCTTTCATTACTGCAAATATAGTCAATCATCCGTTGAAAAGCAACCGCGTTGTTGTGTCAAAATAAATTCTGACACAACAACGCGGTCAACATAACGCTCTTGGCTACCCCAGCCACCGGATGGTAGTGGCGCCGGACCTCCGGGACGGCAGGCCACCCGAAGATGCGGAGCCAAACTGACATGCAAGAATCTTACATATCTTATTTTAAAGATATTACCACACAAAATGTGTAATTATAACACTCCGCCTCTTCGGGTGGCCTGCCGTCCCGGAGGTCCGGCGCCACTACCATCCGGCTCCTTGAAAAGTCACTACAGATGGATTATCTTACTATAACCTTCTCGACAACGCTGCCGCAACGCACCACATAGATACCGGCAGGAAGGTTTTCACGTCCTGTTTCAATGCCGGTTATGGTATATACAGAGGCTCCGGCGGGGGCTGTGACACAGCCTTGACCTCCTGCTATCTCATAGTCTGCGGCCTCTACATCCTCCAAGGCATCGTCAACCGTAAAGTCGGTGATGAAATCTTCCAGCGGGCCGGTCCATGATGCCGCTATCTTGTCGCCTTCGGGGGTCGTAAGGTCAAACTTCACCGAATAGTCCTTCTCGCCGGATGCCTTGGCCACCTCTACAGTGCCGTCGGTGCCGAGACCGACAAGCTGACTCCCGTCAGGGTTATAGACGGTTAGAGCCGTCCCTATGGCCGCGTACATGCTGCCGAACATATTATACCATACACCCTGCATAAAACGTCCCTCCACGGGACCATGCTCAAACACATCAACGGGGGTATATACGCCTACCATGTCGGCTATCTCCATATGCTCGGAGGGCGTAGCAAAAAGTTCAAGGTTCAGCAGGTCACCTGCCCCGATTATGAAACCATCTTCATCTAATGGAACATTATAGAACGCAATGGAATAGTTGCCATCGCCGTTATAACGCCCGGACACACCCGTTATATCCACGTCACGGTTACCTCCAAGTGGTGTATAGGCGTTTATATCATCGTAAGGTATAGCTCCCGTAAAAGACGCCTTGCAGGTCACTTTCTCGCCTGACTCATCACCGCTCTGGACTGCTTCCCATTCTAATGTCACGTTAAATATCCTGTCATCGGCAGTAACCGATACAGTGCCCCCTTCGGGAGTCCACACATAGCCGACCAGTTCTCCGCTGGCAGGATCATCGGGATTGACGAACACATCCATAAACTCCGAAGCCTCGCCATAGAAACATCCCGCCGTGGGGTCGTCCGACTGCAAAGGAGTGAATGTGCCGGTAGGTAGCGCCGGATCCGCGCCGTCTGCCGGAGGCGCGGCCATCAGGAATATGCGGGCCATCTGCCCGTCATGGGTGGGGTTCCCCTTATCCATCCCTGCGGTGGAGAGAAACAGCCAGTAACCTCCTACGCCGTTCTCGAATTCCCCGCTATAATAGAATGATGCCTCGGTGGCGGTGAACTCTGTCTGCGGATCGTAGGCCGAACGGCTCGGAGCCTGCTTTAACTTGGCTGCGGCATGTGCGGGACGTGCGGCCTCAGACCTCTCCTCAATGGCGGTTTTCCATAACCCTAATGTCGAGGACAGCGGCATGCGGGGTGCAGCCATGGCCGAAGCGGCGCCGAACAACGCGGCAACTACACAGAAAGAGGTAAAAGTTTTTCCCATAAGATTGCTTTTTAAGGTTATACAAGGCGCCGTATCTAACACTGTCAGAACCCGCACATATAAGACTTGCGGGAGGCTGAAAGATACGGCCACACCACAAAGATAAACAAAAACAATCTTATCGAAAAACTTCTCTACACGAATTACAGGGCAACCGCATCAAAATTTTGCTTTGAGGAGCATTTCAGTCAGGTAGTTGTT
>CAJUBM010000059.1 GCA_910584735.1 uncultured Muribaculaceae bacterium | reverse complement strand
TTTTTCCGCTCCGCCTCTTCGGGTGGCCTGCCGTCCCGGAGGTCCGGCGCCACTACCATCCGGCTGCACTAAAGTTACTTCGGATAATGTTTTTTTGAGAAAGGCGTTGTGTCAGATTCCATTCTAACACAACGCCTTTCTTTTCTATAGCCTGTCCCTTGCCGTCAACGGCGGCGGATTAGGAATATCTCAGTCGGGAAATGGTCGGAATATCCGTTGAGGAACACACCGGCCGAATAGGTTCGCAAAGGATAATTCTGTCGTTGCCCCTCGTTATCCATCAGGAAGTTGAAATTATTCACCTGTGCTTTCCAATAATGGAGCTTATCCTTTCCTTGATGTTCCTCCAGGAGCGAGCCACTGACAATAATCTGGTCGAACAGATTCCATTGTCCGCGATATGCCAATGTGCCTATGCCTCGGTCAAGCATACTCCAGAACGGATTGTAGAACCCATGGAGAGCCACTCCTTCGGCTTTCTTCTTCGCACCCAACACCTTGGCACACGATTTGTCCTGAGGATCATCGTTCAGGTCACCCATCACGATGACACCTTGGCCGGGACGCAGCGTCCAAAGAGAGTCAGCGATATGTTTCGAAAGCTCGGCAGCCGCCTCGCGGAGATAGGAGGACTGCTCCTGACCACCCAAACGCGATGGCCAGTGGTTCACAATCACGCTTACCGTGTCGCCGCCCATCACACCTGTGACACACATCTGGTCGCGTGTGCGGAAATCGGGATTACCGGGGATGCAGAGGGTGGTGTTCGTAACGTCTACGAACTTGAAAAGACGCGGATTATAGAGAGCGCCGACATCAACGCCTCGACGGTCGGGAGAATCATGATGCACCACCCTGAGGTTCCATGGGCGCTTGCCGTCAGCCACAAGCCTGCGGTCAACCGCCTTTACGAGGTCTTCAAGCACCGAGCGGTTCTCAATCTCGGAAACGCCGATAAATGCCGGTCCTGACGGAGTGGTCTGGGTGGTGAAATTCGCTATAGCCTTGGCAAGGTTGTTGATTTTAGACCAATACTTCTGCCCGTCCCACTGACGCGCCCCGGCGGGAGAAAACTCAAGGTCGTACTTCCCATTGTTATTAATCGTATCAAAAAGATTCTCAAGGTTATAGAACGCCACGCCATATACTTCATAGCGTGCGCCCGATGATTTGGCGGCATCATTTTTCTGAGCCGACATCCCCGCCACGGCCATCAAAGCCAGCAACGGAAGAAGCAATATTCGTTTCATGGTCAGGTATAAGTAACTGTTCAAAGTTATTTTATTTCTTAAACACTTCGCACCCCCGGAAAGATGGGGGAGATTGCGACAAAGATACGGAAATCCGGCGATTCCGGCAACTATATCCGACAGATACACACGTGCGCCATCCAATATTACCCGGCCGAAAACACCAACATCAACATGCCGTATGGGTCAGGGCAATGAATCTGGAACACATAATATATCCGGGAATCAACTGTCACCGTGCCGTCCTCTGTAACCCTCTCCAAAGGCACCTCCATAGGCAAGGGAATCTCCTTAACGGGGAAACCGGGTCGCCCTGCGGCCTTATAGACAGCCTCCTTGATGGTCCATGCCCAGAAAAGCGTGGCCGGCGAGCTACCCCAGTAGGGTATCTGTGCATCCGACAGGAAACGTGGCGCCAGACGCACCAGCTGCGATGCCCTGTCAGGTGTCTCGGTATCAATCCCGAGTGCAGTCCCCCCCGGTGCCAATGCCAGCACTACCAATGTGCGCGAATGGCTGATAGAGATTTCAGGCAGATCCTCTTCCACACCCGACAAGGATGCCAGATAAGGGGCGCCGGACTCACGGTGGGCCACATATATATCTCTACGTTCGGGGAAAGCCTCACGCAGAAGGGCCTTAACCCCGGCACGTTCGGCAATACTGCGACCGGGCCCATGCCCGGAAGCCCCCTTGCGCAAGGGAGCGGCATAGACCTTTATGTCATAATCATCAAATAGAAGCAAAATAGCAAGTTTTAGAGAGAGATTAAGAGCTTGTTTGAAAATGAATCGTGCCGTTACGCCTGAGGTTCAGGCATAACCTTCACACGAACAGACGAGATACGGTGATGCTCAATGTCAAGGATAAGGAAACGGCAACGTCCGTATACCAAAGGTTCCTTCTCCTTAGGGAAGTCCCCCTTTACGGCCAGCAACATTCCGGCAAGGGTCTCGGAATCCTCAGCCACAGGGGCGTAGTCATCAGGTTCAAGCCCTGTGACGCGGAAAAAATCGTTCAGCAACGTCTTTCCATCAAAGATATAGGTGTCGTCGGGCAGACGGCGGTAGGTTTTCTCCTCCTCATCGTACTCATCATTTATATCTCCCACGATTTCCTCAAGTACATCCTCGAGTGTAACCACTCCCTGGGTTCCACCGAATTCATCAATAACGATGGCTATATGAATCTTACGTTGGCGGAAATCCTCAAGCAAATCATCAATCATGCGCGACTCAGGCACGAAATATGGGTCACGTACAAGCTCCTTCCAGTCGCACCGCCCATTGCCGTCCGTGTCAGTGGCTCCTACGTATGGAAGAAGGTCGCGGGCATAGAGCACACCGCGTATATCGTCCTGCGACTCACCGAATACCGGCAGACGCGAATATCCGCTCTCCACCACTACCTCCATCACCTCCTCAAACGACATAGAGGCATTTATGCCGGTTATATCCACACGCGGTGTCATAATCTCCGAGGCCGTTGTGTCGCCGAATTTCAGAATTCCTTCAAGCATCTCCTTGTCCTGCGCACCCTCCACCTTGGTTATCTCCAGAGCCTGTCCGAGTTCATCGGTTGTGATGGTGCGGCTCTGCCGCGTAACCACCTTGTTCACGAACTTCGACGAACGCACCATTACAGAGGAGATGGGCCAGAACAGCCTCATGAAGAAGCCTACGCCGCCGACAGCGGTCCTTGCCCAACGCATGGGGGAGGTATTTGCCATCAGCTTCGGGAGTATCTCGCCGAAAAGTAGTATAAGGAAGGTAAGTATTACCGTCTGCAACAAGAAATTGGCCCACGGCGGCATAGCCTCGAACACATCTGACAGCGCGAAACTCATCAACACTACTATGGTAACATTGACAAGGTTATTGGCAATCAGGATAGTAGCCAACAGCCTCTCAGGCATCCCCAGCAGGCGCCTTATGGCGCCCGACCGCGATGAGTCGTCAAGCTCCTCGGCCTGCTGCGGCGTTATCGAGAAGAACGCTATCTCACTGCCGCTGACAAAGGCCGACACAAAAAGAGCCAGCACAGCCAACGATATAGCAACAATCTGGGAGGCACCGAAATCCATTGCTTCCGCCCCGTTGGCGGCTTGGCAGAGCAGGGTGCCGATACAATTCGGTAAAGGATCAGAATCCAAGGTGTTTAAATCTAAAGGATAAGGTTCTATGATAGTAAAAGTTTAATATGTTATCTTTGAGTCCCGCGTCCCGGTGCCACATATGAGGCATAACGCGATATGAACCGGGAGAATATGGGGATGCGCATCAGCACATATTCGAACAGAACGAAACCGAGCAACGCGCATGATATGCCTAACAGCACATCTATTATATAATGGTGCGAGGTGTACACCGCCGTAAACCATATCCCGGCAGTAACCACGGCCAACAGTGTGGAAATCCACCACGGGGCGCGGCTGCGAAGGGAATAGATAAGAGCCACCAGCGTATAGGCCGAATGGAGCGACGGCACCGCCGCGAAGACGTTTGCATTACGTCCGTAAAGCCCCTGGAAGATTCCAAGCCCGGTCATGGAGTCGAACGCCCCGAGCCCGGCCACATCGCCGGGAACTCCGATCTGGAACTCAAAACCGTGAAGGGCCACATACCATGGGGGAGCCGCCGGATGGATATAATATCCGGCAAACCCTATCAGGTTCACCAGCAGGAATACGAGCGAGAAGTGCAGATATGGTTTCACACGCCCGCCGAAATAGAGCCATAACCCGAACAGAATAGGCACAGGAACCCAGCAGAGGTAGAACACCCCGCCTAAGAAATCCATGACGCCACAACGGTTCGCGGCAAAATACTCGTTCGGCGTAAGCCGTAGGCCATCAGCGCCCGTCACCCCGAAAAGCGACTTCTCGGCCTCGTAAAGGCCTCGTATATCAACAGGATTAACCTCATAGTTATGCACTATGTTCATCCAGTCGTAAGAGATGCCGAACACTATGAAGGGGAGCAACGCCACCACAAGCCGCCGTGTCGGACGGCAACAAAAGAACAAGGCCGCGATAAGGAGCGCCAGCCAGCCATGCTCCGGCCTGAACCCTACGCAGAGGGCAGTCACAGCCAGCCATACCGACAAGGCGCAAAGCATTATCAGCGACTCCCGCAATGTTATACGTCTACCTCCCATATGCGTGTCCACCATCCTGTTCATTTATCCTTAAGCCCGGCGCGGCACACCCCCACACGTGCAAAAGCCGTGATGTTGGCAAACACCGCGATAACCGCCATGGCTATTATAAGGATATATACGGCCACGGTGGAATTGGGGCTGCACAGCCCTACGATTCCGCATGCGAGGCAACCGGCGGCAGTGACTACCACCCTCTCGGGACGCTGCATGAATCCGACCTTACATTCCAGCCCCACACCTTCAGCGCGGGCACGCACGTAGCTCACCATTATAGATCCTACCAGTGCAAGGAATGTTACAAGGGCTCCTATAGGATAACCGCTCTCTATCAGGTAGAAGCTGATACCACCAAGGGTGAAAAGCTCGCAGTAACGGTCGAGCACCGAATCATAGAGTGCCCCGAAACGGCTCTCCATATGCCCCAGGCGGGCTACCTGCCCGTCAAGCATATCAAACGTCGAGAACACAATAATCACCGCTCCCGCCACCGTTATGAGCAGATACTGCGGGTCGCCGGTATGGGATGCCAGGATACCCGCCCATGCCAGAATCGCAGCTGCGGCCAGATTGCCGAGCAGCCCCACGGTGGTTACCATGTTAGGGGTGACCCCCATGCGTATAAGGAGCCTTACAAACGGATTTATTATGCGGTATATGCCTTGCTGCAGGCCGTCACGTTCCTTCTTGTAGGCACTTTTGTCCATTTTCGAACTCATTTGACGTTGCTATTGCTATTCGTTTTATTTTTCTTTTTCAAAGAGAACCAGTCCACCAGGGCGATGGCAAAAGGGTCGAACTTCGAGGTGGCATAGACGAAGTTCTTCTGCAGAATGAAGTTCCATGCCAGCGACACGATAAGTGACACGGCAAGCCGGGAGAACGCAAATACGCCGTCAGGCCTTATCCAGCTTATCAGCTTATGGATTTCAAGACTCTGCAATGTATGGTCGAGCACGGTGGTTCCCACGAGGTTCAGCACGAAGCTGCCGGCCCATATAAGCAGGTACTTCACCGCCACGGCCTTTATGGGGCAGTTCTCGGCCCTGAACGTGAACTTGTAGTTAACGATACAGTTCACCACTCCTCCGACCACCAGCCCCACGGCTGTGGCCAGGAAAGAACGCATCGGGCTCCCCCCCAAGGGGAGGAATACGAAGGCATAGAACACGAAGCACACCCCCATGTCGGTCCAGGAGGCTATCTGCGATGACACCGACGAGCGCAGAAAGGTAAAAATCCCCTTCCCGTGCAGAAACTTATCGGCTGTTTTCGAGGCGGCCCTGCGAAGGGCGCCGTTTTGACGTGTATCTGTCATCTCAGAAATCGGGCCACGCGATTGTGGCCGCTGTCTATCGTTTTTGTCTTGCCGCCGCTATCACGGCCTTGGCAATATTCGTAGCCGCATCCTGGCGGCAGGCCGAGAATGATGGCCAGTCGTTAAAGTCTATTATGGTGAGGGTGCCGTCCGACGCCTCTATACATTCCCCGCCGTAGACCACAAGGTTAAGCTCATTGGCGGCCCGGGAACACAGGGTGCGCAAATTGGCATCCACAGCTTTCTCCGCCTGGCGGGTATCAGCATCGCTGCCTGCGGCGAGCACACTCTTCAGCCCGCGCGGCTCCTCTTCGAACGGACGGAACCAATGGAAGAAGTTCGTACCGGCCACGCCGTAGAACTTTACCAGCCGTCCCGGAAGATGGCGTGAGATAACCGCACGGCGGAAGCCCCTCAGGAAGTACTCCTGCAGCACATCCTGCGCCTCCGCAGGGGTACGCACATAGCAGACGTCCTCGGCATGCTGGGCATGGAAATCCCCACGCTTTATCCAGCACTGGCGCATATCCATCTTCTCCAGACGCCGGGCCACCGCCTCGTCCGTGTCAACGATTATGCTCTGCGGGTACGGGATTCCCGAACCGAGGAGTATGCGGGCCTGGCGCTCACGGATACAGTTCTCTATGCCGTAGCCCGAGTTTATCACAAGGCAGCCGCTGTCCTCCATCTGCTGCAACAGTTCCGTGGAACGCCGCTCGCGGCACATGTTTATCACCACATCCTCCGTGGCATTGCCTGCGGCAAACTGTTCCTCGGTGTATATACGCACCTCGCAGCCCCGCTTGCGAAGCTGCTCGGCCACGGTGTTCATTATGGTGGCATCGTTGCCTATATGGTTTGGCGAATAAACTCCGGCGCGCATCACGGCGGCTATCTTTGTCTGTGCCATATAGCAGATTGGGGATTAGACGCCCTGCGCAGGGATAGGGACATAACGCACCCTGCCTCTTGGGCACTGCAAAGGTACGTGAATTTTCGCTGTTTACAAAAAATTTCGTAATTTTGCACCTCAGGACGCACACATAACGCATCTGTCTCCGCAGCCCCTCTCCGACTATATCACCGGCACTCTCCCCCCCCGCAAGATTAATCCCCTGCACGAGACACAATAAAGAAAGCCTCTCCCCGTTTAGAAAACGTAGCATAAAAATTTACTAACAGTTCCTGACCATATTTAGACAAGCATGCTGAAAAAAATAACAGGTATGGTAGTGCTGGCGGCAGCCCTGGCACTCGCCTCCTGCTCATCAAACAAAGACTCCCTCACCTATTTCGAGGACCTGCAGGAGATTTCCACCGCAAACATGCCGAAATCAGTGCCTCTGAAACTGGGTCCTGACGATGAACTCTATATAATGGTGAACTCGGAGGAGCCCAAGGCGGCAGCCCCCTACAACATCGTGACAACTGCCATAGGGGAACGAGAGAACATCGTTGACACCAATATCTCCCCTAAGGCACAGACCTACATCGTAAACACCAAGGGCGACATCGACTTCCCCCAGCTCGGCATCATACACGTGGCGGGCATGACCGTCGAAGAGCTCCAGGCATATCTCACCGGCCGTATAAGCAAACTAATCGACGACCCCATCGTGACGGTGCAACTGGTAAACTTCCGCGTGAACGTGCTGGGCGAGGTGCTGCGTCCGGGCCCGGTAAAGGTAAGCCGCAACCGTTATTCGATACTTGACGCTCTTGCCGATGCCGGCGATATGACCCCTTACGGCATACGCGACGAGGTGCTGCTGATACGCGACAACAACGGAGTGCAGGAACGCATACAGCTAAACCTAAACTCCTCCGAGGTGCTCACCTCTCCTTACTTCTACCTGCAGCCAAACGACTATATATATGTCAAGCCCAACGACGTGCGCAAGGCAAACGCCCGCTACAACTCCGAGAACGGCTACCGCCTCCAGGTCGTATCCACGATTGTCTCCGTGTCGTCAGTCGTAGCCTCACTGGTTATAGCCCTGGCTGTGAAATAATCGCATCCGACACAAACGCCATCCGACAAAATTCACCCGAACAATAATAGCTTACACCGCTTTGGAAAAAAATAATTCTGACATAATGGACGTAGCGGGCCTGCTGCGCGACTACCGCTCGCACTGGTACTGGTTCGTAATCTCGCTGTTCGTCTGCGGCGTAATCGGCCTGGTAGTAATAAGCCGCCACAAGGAACGCTACGTGGTCACCGCCTCCATGCTCATCGAACAAGACGAGAAATCAGGCGGCGGCATAGGTGACCTCAGCTTCGATATGTCATCGATGTTCGGCGGCGGCAGCCAGGTTGACGATGAAATCTTCCTTGTCTCCTCACACGCCCTCTACAAGGATGTGGCCAGGGAACTCGGCCTTGACCGCTCACGCTACATGCGCGAGGGAATCCGCCTGACACGGCGCATGTACGACGAATCCCCCCTGGACGTAATCCTACCCCCCGGCTTCGCCGACACCACCCGCTACCCCGTATCGTTCAAAATAAAAATCAACTCTAAGGGGAAAGCCGATGTGAGGATGAAGAACATCGCCAAGAAAGAGACGCTCCATAACATAAAGGGCGCCACCCTGCCGTTGAAACTTGAAAACAAACTGGGCACTTTCATGATAGTGCCCACGAAGTACTTCGACCCCAAGGAGCCGGAGATGACAATGTACATCACCGCCGCCAATTACGACGGAGCCGCCGAGGATCTCTCGGCAGAGGTGTCGGCCGGCCTCGCATCCAAGAAAGCCAATGTGATAAAACTCAGCTACGAGACCGAGGATCCTCTTTTCGGCAAGAAGCTGCTCAATACCATTCTCCAGCATTACAACGATGAGGGAATAAGCCACAAGAACCAGAAGAGCGAGAGCACTATACGTTTCCTTGACGACCGTATAGAGCTCCTCTTAGGCCAGATCCGCGACAACGACCAGCAGGTGAAACTGTTCAAGGAGCAGCAGGGAATCGTGGACGTGACCTCTGAGGCCTCATTCAACCTCCAATTGAAAAGCCAGGTGTCCAACAACCTCTTCCAGGCCGAGACACAGCTTGAAATCATGAAGATGGCCCGTGAGTTCCTCAACACGCCCGGAAACGAGTACGCTCTTGTCCCCTACCAGAACGTCGCCACCTCCGACAACCCCCAGGCAAGCGACGGCCTCAACAAGCTCGTGACGACATATAACGAACTGGTGCTGCAACGCATGCAGATTGCAGCCAACGCCAAGTCCGACAACATAGCCCTCCGAAAAATATCCGACCAGCTTGACGCCCTCCGCGAAAACATCATCGTGACGATGAACAAGGTGGCCGAGAGCGCCGAAGTGGCCGTGCGTGAGCTGCGCCACCAGCGCGACATAGCCCAGCAGGGCATCGGCAACTATCCCGAACAGGAACGCCAGTTCATCAACATACGCCGCGACCGCGAACTGCTCAACTCGCTCTACACCTTCCTCCTCCAAAAGCGTGAGGAAACAGCCATACTCCTGGCCAACGCATCGCCGCGCGGCCGCATCATAGACGAGGCATACCAGCTGCGCGACCCGGTTTCGATGTCGAACAAGATGATTCTTGCCATAGCGCTGCTCTTCGGCCTGTTCATCCCCGTGATAGGCATATACCTGCTGCGCATATTCCGCACGAAACTTGTAAGCCGCGAGGAAATAGAGAATGCATCTTCAATCCCCGTCCTGGGAGAGGTGTGCAACACCAAGGCACCCTCGCCACTGGTGGTTACCCCGGGCAGCACATCATCCGCCGCCGAGCTTTTCAAGCTCATACGTACAAACCTACAGTTCGTGCTTAACGGGAAGGACCAGAAAGTGGTGCTTGTCACCTCCTCGCGTCCGGGCGAAGGGAAGTCTTTCATCGCCATAAACACGGCTGCCGCATTAGCAATGACCGGCAAACGCGTGGTACTCATAGGGATGGACATCCGCAAACCTCGCTTAGGGGAATATCTCGGACTACCCGACCACACCGGGGTAACAGCGTTCCTGTCCTCTCCCGAAATGCCACTTGACAAGATAGTAATGCATAACCCGCTACCGGTAGACAACCTTGACATCATCCTTTCGGGCCTCGTGCCCCCCAACCCGTCGGAACTTCTGCTGATGCAGCGCGTGGACGATCTCTTCAACGAGCTTCGCCAACGCTACGACTACATCGTGGTCGACTCCGCCCCGCTGGGTCTTGTCAGTGACACATTCTCCCTGGCCCGCATAGCCGATGCCGCAATCTATGTGACACGTCTGAACGTCACAACCAAGACCGACATCAGGTTCATCAACACCGTCTATGAAGAAAAACGCCTCCCGCGCCTCGGACTGGTGGTAAACGGCACCGCATCATTCCATCGCTACGGCTATGGCGAAGGGGAAAGCAAGAGCAAGGGAAAAAACAGGAAATGACGCATGGTTCATGAAACCGCCATACATACCCCCGATGCCACCACGACCGACACCGGGTCACAGCGCCATGAGTTCGAACTGACCTGGAAGTCGGCCCGGACACCCCTGCTGTTCCTTCTGTGTATGTCGGGGATAGGGCTGTACTTCTATCCGGCGTTCCTGGTGATGTTCGCCCTTATGGTCAAAGCCTGGCGCAGCGACCGCTATAACTTCCTTATAATGGTGGTGCTGGCCTACGGAGGTTTCCAGTTCTATCCGGGTCCCACCCTCTCAAGGGCTGTCTTTATGCTGCCGGTGGCTATCATCGGGCTGTTCATCGTAAAGAAAAGCCCTATGGTACGCAAGGGAGTGCTTGCCGAGTGCTTCTACCTTGCCGTGATAATGATTGTGGCCTGGAAGAGTCTCGAACCGCTGTCGCATCAACTGCCGGTGATGACAACCTACATGACCTTCATGTTCTTCGTCATCCCCCTGATAATCTTCAATGGCCGGAAATTCTGTTTCGATGAATTTTTCAGGCGCCTCTACCCTTACTGCATAATAATCTGTATATTCTATGTTATAGATTATTTTATACTCTGCGGCTACGTGCTGATTCCATCGGGCGATAATACAAGTTCGTTCTGGGATCCCGACATGGTGCCGCTTACGTTCTACTTCCGCCGCATGCGTCCGCCGGGTCTGTACCTGCTGGTGATGCTTATCTACCCGCTGGCCCACCAGTGGAAACTGAAATGGTGGAACTGGATATTCATCATCGGAGCGTTGGCCGCCACGCAGACTTTCACCGTGCTTACGGGGCTGATTTTCGGGTTCGTCATAGCCCAGGGTTCACTGAAGAAATATGGGAAATATATAGTCAGCGGCCTGCTCTTTTTCGCCGCGCTCTACTGTGTGGACGCCTGGATTTCAGGCGGTTCGGAGTCAAGCGTATTGCGCGTACGCTCACAGGTGGACCAGATTGTCGGTATCAAAACCATCCAGGACGAGGAAGACCTCGCCGAGATGGGCACGGGCCGTATGGCACAGGCACTCCCGAAACTTGTGCTTATCGATGAGTTGGATATGCAGACGTTCGGCTTCGGCTTCCTCCATCCTGAACTAACCACCAACGAGATATTCTATGTCGATAACCCGTTCTACACAGACATCTCTAAATCACACGAAATCGCAACGGGCGTGGAAATATCCTCCGTACAGCTTTTCCTCAACATGGGATGGTTCGGCCTGGTATGCCATGTGATATGGCTCGTGTGGCTGTGGTGGATAGTGCGGCGGCAACCGATGGGTAAATACTTCCTTACGGTGATGGTCGTATTCCTGTGGTTCGGAATAGGCGGATATTCCGGCATGAACCAGCAGGTAGGACAACTACTTGCTTCGGTAGCCTTCGCAGGCATAATCCTGGCCGACACCGAACGCGCCGCCAACAAACTCCCTGAAGGGCCGACCGCTTATTCCGGGAAATCCCTCTAATGGCAGGCTTATGAATGAGACAGGCTTATGAAGATATTCCATTGTTTTTTCGGATTCAGAATGGGCGGCTCGGAGACATTAGTAGTGGATCTGGCCAACCGACAGTGCGAATACGGCCATGAGGTCACCCTACTGGTGGTTAATTCCGATGTCGACCCCGCGCTGCTGTCAACCCTACACAAAGATGTGCGCATAATTTTATTGGGACGGCAACCCGGCTCGCGCAACCCACTGCCTCTGATACGCCTCAACAGGCTGCTTGCCTGTGAACGCCCCGACATACTCCACCTGCACAACCTCGGCCTTACCGGCATGATTCTGCCGTGGCTAAGGCGCCATTGCCTCTCCACGCTCCACACCACCGGGATTCCTTTGGAAAAAGCCCGAGGAGTGCATCTTGTAGCCATAAGTCCCACCGTGGCCGAAGACGCAAGCGAAAGACATCCCGGAACGGAAATCACTGTAATACCAAACTCAATTGATACCGCTGCCATAAGGCAGCGCGAAGATATAGCCGATTACCGCGAAACCCTGCGGATAGTACAGCTGGGGCGCCTCTTTCCCGAGGTAAAGGGGCAGGACCTCCTCATCAAGGCTCTCGGCATACTACGCCGCAAGACGATTGAGAACGTCACCGTCGATTTTATAGGCAGCGGCGAGAGCCGTGGCACACTGGAAGCACTTGCCAAAGAGGAAGGCGTGGCCGACCGCGTCACGTTCCTTGATACACTCCCGCGCCATGAGACCTACAGTCGGCTGGCATCCTACGACATCATGGTCCATCCCTCACGCATAGAGGGATTCGGCCTGGCCGTAATCGAAGGTATGGCCGCAGGTCTGCCGATAATCGTGCCTGACAAAGGCGCGCCATTCGAGATAACAGACAACGGACGCTTCGCAACAACATTCGCATACGGCGATGCCGCATCACTGGCCGAGACCATTGAAAAATGTATGGCCGGCTATCCTGCCGTCCATAAAAGAACGAAATCGGCAAGGGAATACGTCTGCAAACATTTCTCATTGGATGCTATGACACGCTCCTACCTACAATTTTATTCCAAGATATAACACCATAACAGATTCCTCTCATTCTCTCCAACGAACTGAACAAACGATGGCATCTATTTGCAACAAGTTAAAACCCCTAAATTGGGGGGGTAAAAAGGCTTCAAATCCGTTATTTTTCGGCCTCATATACTATTTTTCGGCGGTTTTCATGTTCATGGTAGCCCATTCCCGCATAGGATTGGAATATAACATAATCTCATCACTGCTTTCCGCCATCTCCGATGCTGCATTGCTCACCTTCCCCTACGTATTCCTTCCGCGCCGATGGCGCTGGGCGGTGATTGTCCCCGGCTTTATCGTGGCATGTACTCTGCTTATAAATTCATGGTATCTGCCATATTTCGGCGATGTGATGCCGCCGCGCAATTTCCTTATGGCCTCGACCATAGACCACACATTAATAAAATGCTCCTTGGCCGTAATATCCTTGCGTGACCCGTTTATCATCCTCCCTATGATATTCTGCATCATAGTGTATGTCATCTACCGAAGGGACATTTCAAAGAATCCGATAAAATGGCGGCGGAAAGCCATGCTTTCGGGAGTACTCGCCTTACTTTTCATCGTTGGCCCGGCAAAAGGTTTTGCCGCCATCTATAAGTCCATCCCGGCTTCCGAACGCACACTCTCCGCATCCTGGAAACAGTACATGATGCCCGGCACCGCCATATTTACCCACTTCGTACGTCACGGATACACCTGCGGCTACCTTTCGTATATGTCTATAGATGAGGGCATCAAGATCTCCCGCAAAGACATAAAGGTTATCACCGAAGCCGGTCGGCGCCCCCTTCCCCCTGTCGGGACAGCCATTGCGGAAAGACTGCGCGGTAACCGCGACAAAAACCTCATCTTCATACTGGTGGAATCCTTAAGTTCCTCCAGCCTTGACCGCCGTATCGGCGACCGCTATATAACACCCTGTTTAGACTCTCTTATATCGGCGCCCGATGCAGTGGTGTTCAAATCGATATACTCCCAGGTCGGCCCGGGCAAAAGCAGTGACGGCCAGTTCATCTACAACACAGGCATCCTACCGTTGTACGACATGCCTCTGGTATCGGTGGCATCATCCCACCATTTCCCGTCCCTGGCCCGTGAACTCAAAAAGAAAAAAGCCATTGAGATTATAGCAGAATCAAGAGCGCTATGGTTTCATGAGGACACCAACCGTGCCTACGGTTTCGACAGCCTCATAGACCGGTCCATGTTTATTGATGACAAAATAGCCCCGGATTGTCAAGGTGACAGCACGACCTTATCCCATGCCCGACATGAACTCTCTCTTCTGCCACATCCTTTTTACGCCATGGTCACCACCCTCGGCATGCACGGCCCATACAATGCCGGGGAAACACCTCAAATATTCAAGGATGGCATACCTGCCGGAATGGGGGAACAGGAGTACCTGCACCACGTGCATACAGCCATATTCGACACCCAACTGCGCGACTTCATCAAATGGCTGAAAGATACCGGCCTGTACGACAACTCGGTAATAGTGATAACCGGCGACCACACGCCCCACAAAATAATCGGTGAGAAATTTGAGACAATACCCGTGCCGTTGATTATACTGAACTCAGGCATTACCGCCAAATCCGACATCGCGGCGGGACAGATAGATTTCTACCCCACTATCCTTGATGTGATGGGGCGGCTTGACAGCGCATCATGGCGAGGACTGGGCAACTCCCTGCTGCGCCCCCGCGCTATCCCCCGCGACCCGCTCCATCCCGACTCCGCCATGGCCGCGCTATCCCGGAAAATCATCCTCGGCGCACCCTGGGGCAGAGTGGAATAAATAACGGACAAGAAAAAACTTTACGAAATCCATCTTACAGCACAAAAATCTCTGTAACTTTGTCCCGGAATATACAAATCAACCAAATGGCATCCATCTGCGATAAGTTGCAATCCCTAAAACGAGGAGGCAAAAGCGCTTCAAATCCGTTATTTTTCGGCCTAATATACTATCTTTCGGCTGTATTTATGTTCGTAGTTGCCAACCCATGCATCGGGTTATTGTACGCGATAGTACAATCAGTGCTTTACGCCCTCTCAGATGCCGCGTTGCTCACGCTGCCCTACATCTTCCTGCCACGTCGATGGCGATGGGTGGTGATTATCCCCGGGTTCCTTGTGTCATGCACGTTGGTAATTAATTCATGGTACTTCCCCTATTTCGATGATGTTATGCCGCCACGTAACTTTCTGATGGCCTCTGCTATAGACCATACCCTTATAAAATGTTCTCTGGCAGTCATTTCCCTACGGAACCTGTTCATCATCGTGCCCATGATATTCTCAATCATTGTGTATATCGCCTACCACCGCGACATTTCAAAGGAACCGATAAGATGGCGTCAGAAAGCTACATTGTCTACAATACTCGCGTTGCTTTTCATCATTGGGCCGCTCAAATGTTTTGCCGCTGTCTACATCTCCATCCCGGCTACCGAACGCACTCTCTCCGCAGCATGGGAACGTTACACAACGATTGACACCAAAATAACCAGCCATCTCATACGCCACGGTTACATCTGTGGCTACCTGTCACACACCTATAGGTCTATCTCTATGGAAATCAAACTTTCCCCGAAAGAGATAGAAACCATCGCCCAAGCCGGCCATCGCCCTCTGTCCACGATAGCGACTCCCATAAAGGAAGAACTTCGTAAAAACCGCGATAAGAACCTTATCTTCATATTGGTAGAGTCGTTAAGTTCCTCCAGCCTTGACCGCTCTATCGGCAATCGCCCCATAACCCCCTGTTTAGATTCTCTGATTGCGGCTCCTGACGCCGTGGTGTTCACATCGCTATACTCACAGACAGGCCCGGGGAACAGCAGCGACGGGCAGTTCATCTACAATGCAGGCATCCTCCCGCTATACGACATCCCCTTTGTTTCGGTTGCGGCTTCAAACAACTACCCCTCCCTGGTCCGTGAGATCAAGCCAAAGAAAGCCATCGAGATAATCGGAGAGTCAGGAGCTATATGGAAGCATAAGGATACCAACCGTGCCTACGGCTTCGACAGCCTCATAGACCACACAATGTTTATCAACGGTAAAATCGCGCCGGACTACATAGTAGACAGCCTAATTCTGGCCAATACCCGAAAGATTCTCCCAACGCTTCCGCACCCTTTTTACGCGCGGATCACCACCGTGGGGATGCATGCCCCCTTCGATGCCAGAATTACCCCGCGCATATTCCCGGGCGACATACCCGCCGGGATGGGGGAACAAGAATACCTCCACCACGTGCATACGGCGATATTCGACGCCCAACTGTGTTCATTTATCAAATGGCTAAAAAACATCGGTCTATACGACAACTCGGTAATAGTGATAACCGGCGACCATACGCCACACAAGATAACAGGAAAAAAATTTGAGAAACTACCCGTGCCGTTGATCATACTGAACTCAGGCATTACCGCCAAATCCGACATCGCGGCGGGACAGATTGACCTCTACCCCACGGTCCTTGATGTGATGGGGCGGCTTGACAGCGCATCGTGGCGAGGACTGGGCAACTCCCTGCTGCGCCCCCGCGCTATCCCCCGCGACCCGCTCCATCCCGACTCCGCCATGGCCGCGCTATCCCGGAAAATCATCCTCGGCGCACCCTGGGGCAAAGTGGAATAAATAACGGACAAGAAAAAACTTTACGAAATCCATCTCACAGCACAAAAATCTCTGTAACTTTGTCCCGGAATATACAAATCAACTAAATGTCATTCATTTGTGCTAAATTAAAACCCCTAACATGGGGGGTAAAAATGCTTCAAATCCATTATTTTTCGGACTTATTTACTACTTTTCGACAGTATTTATGTTCGTAGTCGCCCACCCATGCATCGGATTGCTGTATAAAATATTCCCATCATTACTTTCCGCCCTCTCAGATGCCGCGTTGCTCACTCTCCCGTACATCTTCCTACCACGCCGATGGCGATGGCTGGTGATTATCCCGGGTGTCGTTGTATCATGCACGTTGGTAGTTAATTCATGGTACCTTCCTTATTTCTGGGATGTAATGCCGCCGCGCAATTTCCTTATGGTCTCAACTATCGACCATACTCTTGTAAAATGTTCTTTAGCTGTTATATCCTTGCGCGACCCGTTCATCGTCCTTCCGATGATATTCTGCATCGTGGTGTATATCATCTATCGCCGCGACATTTCAAAGGAACCGATAAGATGGCGCCGAAAAGTTATCCTGTCTACAATACTCGCATTACTTTTTATCATAGGGCCTGCCAAAGGATTTGCCGCCACATACAAATCTATCCCTACTTCAGAACGCACACTTATCGCCGCCTGGAAACGTTACACTGCGATTGGCGCCCAAATAATCAACCATCTGGAACGACACGGCTATATCTGCGGCTACCTGTCATACACGTATATGTCTTTCGCCCTGGACATCGAACTTTCCCAAAAAGACATAGAGACTATCGCCCGAGCCGGCCATAGGCCTCTTCCCCCTATGAGGACTTCCATAAAGGAAAAACTTCATGAAAACCGCGATAAGAATCTTATATTCATACTGGTGGAATCGTTAAGTTCCTCCAGTCTTGACCGCCGTATCGGCGATCGCCGTATAACTCCCTGCTTAGACTCTTTGATAGCGGCACCTGATGCAGCGGTATTCAAATCGATATACTCCCAGATAGGCCCGGGCAACAGCAGCGATGGGCAGTTCATCTACAATACGGGCATCTTACCGCTATACGACATCCCCTTTGTTTCAGTTGCGCCTTTAAACAGTTATCCTTCCCTTGTCCGTGAACTCAAGCCCAAGAAAGCCATTGAGATAATCGGAGAGTCAAGAACGATATGGTACCATAAGGACACCAACCGTGCCTACGGGTTCAACAGTCTCGTAGACCGTGCCATGTCCATCAATAACAAGGTTGTCCCGGCCCATCAGGGAGACAGCGTGATTCTGGTCCATGCAAGGCAGGAACTTGCCACACTGCCAAGACCATTCTACGCCATGGTCACCACCCTCGGCATGCACGGCCCATACAATGCCGGGGAAACCCCGAGCATATTCCCGGGCGGCATACCTGCCGGAATGGGGGAACAGGAGTACCTGCACCACGTGCATACAGCCATATTTGATGCCCAACTGCGCGATTTCCTCAAATGGCTGAAAGACACAGGCCTGTACGACAACTCGGTAATAGTGATAACCGGCGACCACACGCCACACAAAATAATCGGTGAGAAATTTGAGACAATACCTTTGCCGTTGATTATATTGAACTCAGGCATTACCGCCAAATCCGATGTCGCGGCGGGACAGATAGACTTCTACCCCACTATCCTTGATGTGATGGGGCGGCTTGACAGCGCATCGTGGCGAGGACTGGGCAACTC
>CAJUBM010000058.1 GCA_910584735.1 uncultured Muribaculaceae bacterium | reverse complement strand
TCAGCAGCCGAGCCATGATATTTTGCTGTTTTTAACTTTTATCGGACAGCAATATTACTTTATCTTTCATACAGTCAGGGACCCGATTCGATATTCCCGGTGCAAATTTACGCAAATTATCAGAGAAACTGTCCTTGCAGCCAAAGGAATATCTCTCGGAAGAATATCTCCCGGGCCTGGGTGCGTGACAGTGCCAGGTCGTGCATACCGCCTGTTACAGTAACGGTGGTGACGTTGTTGCCGAGATAGCTTTCGGCCTCGGATATATGGTCCACGTCTAATATCGCATCGCCATGCATGTATTCTTCCGATGGAGCGCCTTTCTTTACCGACCGGTCACTATGGAGCAGCAACACCGGCACTTCGATAGGGGAAGCATTGCGTAGAGTTTTTTGTGCCGTATATATGGCGCGTATCCATCCGGCATCCACATCGGGCATACAGTCAGGTTTCCATTTTTGGTTGTATTTCCATTCGCCGTTGTATCTGTTGCTCAGGCAGCGGGCATATTCGGTGTTCTTGGGCTGATGTATCGGGAGGGTAGGGAGGAATCGGCCTAACCACGATATAATGGGTATGCCTATACGCCTGGCGGCAGACGGAAGGTTCCAGTCAAAGAACGGGCTGTTAAGTATCAGGGCTTTAACCTGCATCGGGACTTCGGTCGCCATCATCAAAGAGCAGGTTAGTCCGCCGGTTGAGTGGCCCGCCAGCACTATGTCTGTTATCCCGTCGATTCCCATCTGGGTTATCGCGGCCTTTATATCGGGGAAATATTCTGCCAGATTCCTAACCTGGAATTTTTTCTGGCCGGAAAGGATTGATCTGCCGTATTTGCGCAGATCCACGGCATAGAAATCATATCCATGCTCGGTAAAACGCCGGGCCATATCCGCCTGGAAAAAATAGTCGGAAAAACCGTGTACGTACAGCACACCTATTTTCCCCGGCTTCGGTTCCGGGGCGGCCTTTCCGGCTTCGACGGGAGCTTTGAGGCGCACTATGGTGCAACACACGGGCCCGCTGTAGTCATCGGGCTGTACTATGTATTTTTTTTCAAAACCGTTGCCGAGAATATCGGGAGTCCATGGCGATTGTTCGCCGGAGAATATTTCAGGTATGGGTTTGCAATCGCTATTCATAATTCAGATAATGTTACGTAATAGATAACGGCATAATATGGGGCAATGTTCTGTGACGGTGTACATTCCATATTTCTATCTTTTTTATCTTACTGGTTGCTTGGTCGGTTCGTCAAAAAGTGCTAATTTTGCGGTAGAACTTAAATAAATCCCGCAAATGAACGCGAACAGCCTGGTATCTGTGGCCGATCTTGACAAGGAACAAATTCTGTCCCTTCTTGAGGCGGCCCGTTTTTTTGAGGAAAACCCTAATCACAAGGTGCTTGACGGGAAGGTGGCGGCAACGCTTTTCTTTGAGCCGTCGACGCGTACACGCCTTAGTTTCGAAACGGCGGTGAACCGTCTCGGTGGCCGTGTGATAGGTTTTTCAGATGCGTCAACCACCTCGTCCTCAAAAGGGGAGACGCTTAAAGATACGATTAAGATGGTGTCGAACTACGTTGACATCATTATAATGCGGCATTTCCTTGAGGGGGCTGCACGTTATGCCACGGAGGTAACGGATGTGCCGGTGGTAAATGCCGGTGACGGGGCCAACCAGCATCCGTCGCAGACCATGCTTGACCTCTATTCCATACTGAAAACCCAGGGCCGTCTTGACAATCTGGTGATTACGATGGTGGGCGATTTGAAGTACGGACGTACGGTACATTCGCTTCTCATGGCTATGAAGTATTTCAATCCGACATTCCGTTTCGTGGCCTGCGATGAACTCCGTATGCCGCGTGAGTACATAGAGTTCTGCCGCCGTCAGGGCATACCTTTTGAGGAACATACAGAATTCTCACGAGAGGTGATTGATTCGTCCGACATAATATATATGACGCGTGTGCAGCGGGAGCGTTTCCAGGATATTATGGAATATGAGGCAGTCAAAGACCTCTACACCCTGCGCAACGATATGCTTGCCACATCCAAGCCGAATCTGCGCATACTCCATCCGCTGCCGCGTGTGAACGAGATAAGCCAGGATGTCGATGACAATCCCAAGGCATATTATTTCGAACAGGCGCGTAACGGCCTTTTTGCCCGACAGGCTATTATATGCCGGGCTCTCGGTATAGATGTTGACACTCTTAAAGAACAGGTGAAAAAATGACTGCTGACAAGAAAGAACTTGCGGTTGCCGCTCTGCGTAACGGCACGGTAGTGGATCATATCCCATCGGAGGCTCTGTTCAAATGTGTGAAGATTCTGAACCTGGAGACGATGGACTGTACCCTTACAATCGGTAACAACCTGGCAAGCAAGCGTTGCGGGCGTAAGGGGATTATCAAGGTTGCCGATGTGTTCTTCCCGGAAGACGTATTGAACCGTATAGCGCTCATAGCCCCGTCTGCCGTGGTGAATACCATCCGCGACTACGAGGTGGTAGAGAAAAGGCATGTGGAGATTCCCTCCGAGATACGCGGCATCGTGAAATGCGACAACCCAAAGTGTATAACGAACAACGAGCCGATGGCCACGCTTTTCGTGACTGACCCTGATAAACCGGGGCATATACGTTGCCATTATTGCAACCATTCGGTAGCTAACGACAAAGCCACGGTGCTTTGACAGATATTTGTACATCCAAAAGTATGGGTAAACGTTCTTGGAAACCGGGTACGATGATATATCCGTTGCCTGCGGTAATCGTGACCTGTGGGGATTCCACGGAAAACTCGAATATGCTTACGGTGGCATGGGTCGGAACCATATGTACCGACCCGGCTATGTGCTATATCTCCGTTCGTCCGCAGCGACATTCCTATCCTATAATAAAGGAGAATCTGGAATTTATCATAAACCTAACCACGGCAGATATGGCGCGGGCCACGGACTGGGCCGGTGTGCGGTCGGGCGCGGAATACGACAAGTGGTCGGAAACAGGGCTTACGCCACGGGAAGGTGTGGCCGTGAGGTGTCCGTACATAGACGAATCGCCGTTGTGTATCGAATGTCGCGTGAAGTCGGTGATGCCTCTCGGTTCGCATGATATGTTCATCGCCGAGGTTGTGAATGTGCTTGCCGACGAACGTTTCTTCGACCCGGAGACAGATGCCTTCGACCTCGGGGCTGCCGGATTGCTCAACTACACCCACGGCCATTACTACGGCCAGGGTGAGGAGTTAGGGCGCTTCGGTTTCTCGGTTAAGAAGCCGGATAAAAAACAAAAGAAATAACAAATCAGAAAAATCAATAACCTAATTTTTATACCAATGAAACGCGATAACGCCATTTTTGACATTATCAGCCGTGAGCATCAGCGCCAGAAGAAAGGCATAGAACTGATTGCCTCGGAAAATTTTGTGTCTGACCAGGTTATGGAGGCTATGGGCTCCTGCCTTACCAACAAGTATGCCGAAGGTTATCCCGGCCACCGCTATTACGGCGGATGCCAGGTGGTCGATGAGGCCGAAACCCTCGCACAGGACCGCTTGAAAGAGATTTTCGGTGCCGAATATGCCAATGTGCAGCCCCATTCGGGCGCGCAGGCCAATATGGCTGTGTTCATGTCGGTGCTTAATCCCGGTGACAAGTTCATGGGGATGAACCTTGACCATGGCGGCCACCTTTCTCACGGCAGTCCCGTGAACTTCTCCGGCCTTATGTTCCAGGCGCTCGGTTACAATGTCGATCCCGAGACAGGGATGGTTGATTACGAGCATATGGAGGAAATGGCCCGCCGCGAGCGCCCGCGTCTGATTATCGGTGGTGCCAGCGCTTATTCTCGTGAATGGGATTATGCCCGTATGCGCCGTCTGGCCGATGAGATTGGGGCGATCTTCATGGTCGATATGGCCCATCCCGCCGGACTTATAGCCGCCGGATTGCTTGAGAATCCTGTAAAACATGCCCATATCGTCACCTCTACCACTCATAAGACTCTTCGTGGTCCCCGTGGCGGCGTAATTCTTATCGGACAGGATTTTGACAATCCTTTCGGCAAGACTACAAAGAAGGGTGAGATTCGTAAGATGTCTTCCCTGATTGACTCTGCGGTATTCCCCGGCGTACAGGGCGGTCCGCTCGAACATGTGATAGCTGCCAAGGCTGTGGCTTTCGGCGAGGCTCTCCAGCCTGAATATAAGGAATACCAGACCCAGGTCAAGAAGAATGCTGCCGCTATGGCGCAGGCTATGATAGACAAGGGGTATAAGGTGATTTCCGGCGGTACGGACAACCATTGCATGCTTATCGACCTGCGTACGAAATTCCCCGACCTTACGGGCAAGGTGGCTGAGCGTGTCCTTGTGGAGGCCGACATCACCGCCAACAAAAACATGGTTCCGTTTGACTCCCGTTCACCCTTCCAGACTTCAGGTATCCGCCTTGGTACGCCTGCCATCACGACGCGTGGTGTCAAGGAAGAGGAGATGGGTACTATCGTGGAGATGATAGACACGGTTCTTTCAAATCCTGAAAGTGCCGAGACTATAGCCGCAGTACGTGGCAAAGTCAATGATATGATGTCGGACCGTCCGATGTTCGCCTGGTAAGCCACTACGGGTGTGCATTGATATTCGGAGATATACGCTACACTGATTTCGGATTTTGTTTATGAAAATCGTTCTTTTGATTCTTTACCGCATCTACCAGTTTCTGGTTATGATTCCCATGATTGTGGTGCTGACGATACTCACCGGTTTTGTCACCGTAGCGGGGTCGTTGCTCGGTGGCGGACGTTTCTGGGGGTATTGGCCGGCCAAGATATGGTCGAAACTCTGCTGCTGGCTTACGTTCGTGCGTGTGAGGGTCAGAGGACGCGAGAATATCGACCCGGCTACATCCTATGTGTTTGTCGCAAACCATCAGGGGGCTTATGATATTTTCACCATCTACGGTTTCTTGAACCATAATTTTAAGTGGATGATGAAAATCGGGTTGCGCAAATTTCCCGTAATCGGGGTAAGCTGTGCCGCCGCCGGACAGATTTTTGTAGACAATTCCTCCCCCTCGGCGATACGTAATACGATGGCTAAGGCCGAAAAGACCCTTAAGAACGGAATGTCGGTGGTTGTATTCCCCGAAGGTTCGCGTACGCGTACCGGCAAGATGCATGCCTTCCACAAAGGGGCATACCAGCTTGCGATGGAATTCCGGCTGCCTGTTGTGCCGGTGACGATTGACGGGGCTTTCGATGTGCTTCCGCGCGGAAGCTGGCTTCCGCGTTGGGGTACTGTAAATATGACTATCCATGCGCCGATTGCACCTCCCGTAGACGAGGCTGACCGCCGCAGGGTGATAGATGCTTCGTTCGAGGCTGTCAGGTCGGCTCTCCCGGCACGGTTCCGATGAACCAATGGCTTATGCCGAATGTTAGAAAGGTGACAAATATGGCATCCTTCCCGGTAGGAAACGTGTCAGTTTGTCACCTTTCGATGTATGTCAGACCGTATGTTCACGGTTTGGCACACTATGTGCAGTTATCTGTTATAGACATCTATTGTAATGATTAGATTATAAAGATAGTCCGCGTATAAAACAACTTAAAAACATATCATATACTCAATCATGAAAATCAAACCACTTGCTGACCGTGTGCTTGTGAAGCCCGGCCAGGCTGAAGAGACTACTGTAGCCGGCATTATCATTCCCGATTCTGCCAAGGAGAAACCCCTGAAAGGTACGGTAGTTGCCGCAGGCCCCGGCACGAAGGATGATAAGATGGAGGTCAAGGAGGGTGATACCGTGCTGTACGGCAAATATGCAGGTACGGAGGTTAAACTTGACGATGAGACATATCTGATTATGCGTCAGAGCGACATCCTCGCAGTTTTTGAATAATATGCGCTCTCCGATAAAACTTATAAGGTTTTAATTACAAAAGAAATGGCTAAAGAAATTAAATTCGATATCAAGGCTCGCGAAGAGCTTAAGAAAGGCGTTGACGCTCTGGCTGACGCCGTAAAGGTAACCCTTGGCCCGAAAGGCCGCAACGTAATCATCGATAAGAAGTTCGGTGCGCCGCATATCACCAAGGACGGTGTGAGCGTTGCCCGTGAGATAGAACTGGAGGATCCGTTCCAGAATATGGGTGCCCAGCTTGTAAAGGAAGTGGCTTCCAAGACCGGCGATGACGCAGGCGACGGCACAACTACCGCTACCGTGCTGGCCCAGGCTATCATAACCCACGGACTTAAGAATGTGGCAGCCGGCGCCAATCCGATGGATGTGAAGCGCGGCATCGACAAGGCTGTTGCAGCTATCGTAGAGGGCGTTAAGGCTCAGGCTGAAGAAGTAGGCGATGACTTCAAGAAGATTGAAGATGTTGCCCGTATCTCGGCCAACAACGATGAGGCTATAGGCCGTCTGATTGCCGAAGCCATGAAGAAGGTTAAGAAAGAGGGCGTTATCACCGTTGATGAAGCCAAGGGAACGGAAACCACTGTTGATATTGTGGAAGGTATGCAGTTCGACCGTGGCTATATCTCTCCCTACTTTGTTACCAATGCCGAGAAGATGGAATGTGAGATGGATTCTCCCTATATCCTTCTTTTTGACAAGAAGATTTCCAATCTCAAGGATATGCTTCCGATACTTGAGGCTACAGCCCAAAGCGGACGCGGTCTGCTGATTATCGCAGAGGATGTAGACCAGGAAGCTCTTGCAACCTTGGTCGTAAACCGTCTGCGTGGCTCTTTGAAAGTCTGCGCTGTAAAAGCTCCCGGTTTCGGCGACCGCCGCAAGGAGATGCTGGAGGATATTGCTATCCTTACCGGCGGTACGGTAATCAGCGAGGAGAAGGGCATGCGTCTGGAGGCTGCTACGGTAAGCGACCTCGGAACTGCCGAGAAGGTGAATGTCAATAAGGAGAACACCACTATCGTGAACGGTGCCGGTTCTAAAGAAGCCATCGCTTCACGTGTTGCCCAGATTAAGGCCCAGATTGAGCAGACCAAGAGCGATTACGACCGCGAGAAGCTCCAGGAACGTCTGGCCAAGCTGGCCGGTGGCGTTGCCGTGCTCCACATCGGTGCTCCTTCCGAGGTTGAGATGAAGGAGAAGAAGGATCGTGTTGACGATGCTCTTTCCGCTACACGTGCCGCTATTGCCGAGGGTATAGTCCCGGGCGGAGGCGTGGCCTACATCCGTGCCATAAAGAACGCCGAGGGTCTGCGTGGCTCGAACGAGGATGAGGATACAGGTATCCACATCGTGGTTCGTGCGGTGGAGGAACCTCTCCGTCAGATTGTTGCCAACGCCGGTGTAGAAGGCGCCGTTGTGGTACAGAAGGTTAAGGAAGGTAACGGCGATTTCGGCTATAATGCCCGTTACGACCGTTACGAGAATCTTATGGCTGCCGGTGTTATCGATCCCGCCAAGGTTGCCCGTGTGGCTCTTGAAAATGCAGCTTCTATTGCCGGTATGTTCCTCACCACGGAATGTGTCATAGCCGACAAGAAAGAGGAGGCTCCCGCCGCTCCCGCCGCGATGCCCGGCATGGGTGGTATGGGCGGCATGATGTAAATCCGATTTCTCTGCCGTTTGATTGGATTTTAATAACACCAAAGAATCAGCAGCCCGTTTAACGGGCTGCTGATTCTTTGGTTTATATGTCTATGTTTTCGTAAGGCCGTGGGGGATTGGATTTATTTCGATGCCTTTGCCTTCACGGACATGGAGTCTTTGAGGGCTTTCTGTTCGGCACGGTTGAGTTTGTCCTGGGCATCATCTCGGGTTTTGCGGAAGTCTTTGCGCACTTGGTCGGTGCGTTTCTCGGCCTCCTTACGCATCTTTTTGGTTTCTTTTTCGGTTGCGGTTCGAACCTTATAGGCGCCTTCACGCACTTTTTGAGCGTCTTTACGGGCTTCCTTGCTGACTTTATGCTCGGTTGCGTTTACAACCTTCCCGGTCTTTTTTGCCGTTTCATCCGCAACTTTTGCGGCATCGTCCTTGAGTTGCTCGGCTTTTTGGGTTATAGCCTGTTTCACATCTTTGGCAAACGATACGGCGGGTATTAAAAGCGAAACCGCGAGGGTGGCAATTATTAATTTCCTTTTCATAATAGCGTTGTCTTATGATGTTAGTGTAAATTTATTCCTGATTAACGGATATATAGTTAAGACAAACGCGTGATAAAATAGTTTAATGTAATATGGTAAGAGCCGCACATGTTTAACCCTTATTATGAGGTTATGTATGGCGATGTTAAAATGTATGCGTCAGCGGGCCAGGTTCAGATTCAGCGACAGCCCGTAGGAGGACGATGATGTGGGATAGGCGGCGTTTGATACCAATGGTGTGTTTACCTGATGGTCGAAATATGCAGCCAATGTCAGGCGCCTGGATAGCACGTAGCTTGCATTGAACTGGATGGTTAATGTGCGTGTGCCGGAGGTGGCCTGGGTGTAGTTGCTCTCTATGCGGCGTATAAGAGCCTGGGTGTTCTGCAGGGAGAAGTCGGCATTTATTGTAAGGTCATTGCTTACGCCGGACTGGGATCCGCGCATTTTCAGGATGGTATTGAAACCTACAATCTTATAGCCCACACCCATGGTGAGGCCGCGAGTGGTGGCCTCCACAAGTTGTCCGGCGGAAGTGTTGAGAGTGAGTGTGCGCTGGTCGCGCCATTCGGCATTGAACTGTAGCTCGTTCTTCAGGGTTGTGTTTACGCCGAACAGGGGTGCGAAGCGTTCGGTTATAGACACGGATGAGATATTATACGGCGAGGATGGGACGGGCTGCCCTGACAGTTCGTCAAGCGTGAATCCGATGTTGCCGTCACCGGCATCAAGCCAGTTGAGATATGAGTTATAGCTTCCTACGGTGTAGGTACACTGGTATGCGTGGTTCAGGGTAAAGGATTTGAAGATATTCCTCATATTCCCTAAGTTAATCAGGCCGTCATAGGTGACGCGCCAGTTGGGAAGTACCGAACGGAACGATGGGAACGGATCGAGATACTGCGTATAGGGATCTGTACCTGTGTATGCTGCCAAGAAAGCCGGGATAAGCACATCGGAGGAGGTTTCGGGCACGGAGCCTACCGAAGGGTTGAACGGCTGGCCGGCCAACGGGTTGCCATCCATGAAGCCTCCGGCGGGGTAGAGTACACCCTGATACAGGTCTGTATAACGGTCGGCTATTACGGGGATATATTCTAGCATTTGTTGGAATGGCTTGGAATAGTATCCGTTCTCGGCTTTTGATGAGCCGAGTGCCGTGGATATGGCGCAGTGGGTCTTCGTGTAGGATCCGGAACGGGTTATGGGCATATCGGCGTACATGAACTGTATCTGGTTCGTGCGGTTGTCGGTACGGTTCATGGTAAGCTGTATCTTCAGCCCTTTCACGGGCTCGAGGGTGAATTCGAGGTTGAGTTCGTTGGCACGTGACCATAGGGCAGGGGAGGTCTGGCCGTCATTGGTGATGAGCCATCCCCTGTCGCGGGCCTTGGTTATATAATCCTCACCGGCGAAGCCGAAAGCAAAATCCAGACCCGGCGACATGGGGCCGTACTGGGTGGACTGTCCGAAGATATTCCCTATGTCGTTACGGAACAACGGCACGGTCATGGTAGATGTCCGTTTCCACCGGATTGATGCCTGCCGGGGACTCATAAGTAGTCTCAGGGCATATTCTCCGATGTTACGCCATGTTGATTTCTCATCTTTCAGAATCTCCTCTATGGTGAATTTCACATTCTTGTCCGAGAGGGTGAGAATCTCTATGGAGTTTTGGTTGATAACCTTGTGCTTGAAAAGGAACGGTTTTTCATCATCGGCGGTCACAGCGGTTACCTTTATCTTCTTGTTGCGCAGGTTGTGCCGTATGGTGAAAGTCGTGTCGGGTTTCAACTGGTAGGTGCGTTCGAACTTCTTGGGTTTCTTTGGCTGGGTGTTTACGCGCCGGGTGTTCGCGAAGCGTTTGTTGACGTCCTTCACGAACGGGATTTTGTTGTAGAGGCTTTCGAAGTTCACACGTCCGTCGGCTGAGAGTGAGGACTGGTTGGCAATGGTGTTACCCATTGATACCCCGTCGACATCGGCGCCTCGGTCCCAACGGTAGGTTGAGTTATAGCTGAACGAGCCGTTGAGGAAGTCAAGAACGGGGATTCGCGAGAATGGCGCACGGTAGGTCGCTGTCACCGACTGGTTATAGGCCCACGGGGTACCCATGGAGAGGATTGACTGCCATACGGTGTCTTTCCATTCCTTGTAACGGTCGGGGAATAGTTTCTTGTTTACGGCTCCTACGGTCTCCTCGATGCGGGCCGATGTATTGGAGTTGAACGATAGGTTTATGCTCTTGGTAAGGTTCCAGGTGATCTGGAACTGACGGTCCCACAGGAAGTTCTTGCTTACCGATACGGGCAGTTGGAACATAACGTCCGTCTCCGAGCGTGTCTGCTGCTCGTAGTAGTAGCGTGACATGTTGGTAAGGAACGCTATAGAGTTTGGCAGATAGTTTATCTCCCAATCCTTGAAGAATTTCAGATTCTTGTTCTTACTCTTTATCCAGCCGAAGGGCTTGAGCCCCTTTATCATCGGCGAGTAATTATAGGCAAATGAGCCTCGGTAGTCGTTTGTGTTCTCGTATTCCGTAACGGGGTCGGTCTTCGACTGTTTGTTGAACGAGAAATTGAATGTGAAGTTAGCCGGATCCCAAGGCATCGGCTTCGATGAGCGCACATCGAATTTAAGACCCGATATTGAGAAGCTCTGGATGGTGGAGTTCTCCACGGCATAGGCCGAAATGGAGTCGCGGGCATGTTTGTCGGGCGCATCGTCGAGGGCATCCTTCAGCAGCACGTCCTGGTCGAGAGGATTGTATTTCGGTGTGGTCTTTTCCTTGGATATCGAGTAATATATAGGCGCACGGAGCTTCGCCTTCTCAGGGAGGAAGCGTCCTAAATCGGCCTGTACGGCGAAGTTGTACTGGTGGTAGTCGTCAAGACGGCGGTCGTTTAGGCTCTGGTCCACGCCTCCGAATCCGGCAGTCTCGATGTGGGTGCCGAAGTTCAGTTGGGCAATATCGCTCAGCGAGAGGTTTACGTTGGCTTTTGCAGCCCAGCCTCCCTCTTCATTGAAGTCTGTTACCTTTAGCTCGTTGACCCATACAACGCCGTCCTTGGTGGAATTGGAGTTGTTGCGTACGCCTACGAGTATCACTCGCACATCGCTGAGTGACGGATTGCCCATAACGGCCATGCGGTTGCGCTCGTTGTCGGGGTCGCGCCCGGTGAATAGGGTGGCATATCCTACGCCTGAGCCTTCGGTCTGCTTGGCCCGGTTGCGCTCTTTTTTGAGTTCCACGAGATTTTGCAGGTTCAGGTTCATGAAGTTGTTGAGTGGCCATACCTTTTCGCGGTCGGAGGGCATGTTTGTGTTATAACGGCTGTGTGGCGTGAGTTCGAGCGGAATCTCATATTCATAGAAATTCTGCTTCACGTCCGTACCGAGGCGTACGAATACTGACAATTCCCCGCTGCGCAGGTTCGTCACATCATCAATAAGGCTTTCGGCATGTACCCACATCTGGAGGCGTTTGTAGTTGCGCAGATCCTGCTGGGTATCGCGGTACACGGCACGGGCATCGCCGGCATCAAGATGGCTCACTTTCAGAGACATCGACTGCTCGTTAAGCTGTACGATCTGTGACTGTCCGGGATCGGAGATACGTGTCACGCCGGGAGGTAAGACGTAGTTTACAGGTTCGCGCGAGGCGTTCTCCTCGATGTTGACAACCGATACATCAAGGTCGCCCTCGGCCGGGGTGTCACCACGGGTGTTGAGGTTGAAGTCGTACGTACGCCATTCGCCACGCACCAGTTCGAGGGTGGCGAAACGCAGATGGGTGGTCTTTTTGAAGTTCGTCAGGAAGATACGTGCGAAACGTATAGCTGAGAAATCATTGATGTTGCCCACCACTTTCTCATAGGCGCTCAGAGGTATCTTGAACTGGTACCACTCAACCTTTTCATCCTTGCCGTTGCGAGTCGGGGGGTAGGATACCTGCTTGTCGGTGATGAAGTTCTTGCCGACAACGAGATCCTCCGGACGGATTGATATGCGGTACTGGAAATAACGTTCGTATTCGTTAAGCGTATTGTCTTGGTTTATATCCTCCACATCGGGTACGCTGCGGGAACTTTGGTAGAGTGGCTCGGCCACATCTTCGGGCGATTGCGAGTTTCCTTCAACGCCGTTGTAACGTTTGTAGCGTTCAAGGATGGAAAGTCGTTCCTCATCGTAGTCGTAGCCACGGAAGAAGTGGTAGTTGTCGCCGGCAGGGTCGTTGAAGGGTGAGAATTGGTTGTTCTGCATCTCCTCTACAGTTGATGCGGGAAGTTTTGTGCGGAGTTGGTCGAGATAGTTGCGATATGAGTCGAAACCGAATTCGTCCTCATTCTTCAGGCCGTCAAGACCGACGTCCTGAACCACTCGGGCGCCGGTATTGTTGTCGAACGCGTAGGTGAGGGAGTTCTGTGTTGACACTCGTCCCCACACGGTGTTCGTGAGGAACTGGTCGTTGCCGTCATAGGGTATGCCGTTCTCATAGGATTTCAGACCGTCCTTGAGGATGTCCTCGGAAATCTCGCCGAAGTTTATGTACATGTCGCCCCCTTCCGGGTTGGGGTTCTCCGGGTCAAGGAAGGGGTTGAGAAGCCAGAACTGTATGTAGTCAACGTTGGCCTGCTCGAAGTTGGGGTTATCCATCTTACGCATTATGCCGCCCCAGCGCCTTTCGGGATTGAGGAGCTTCCCTTGGTCGTCGATGTTGGTGGCGTCAAGGTTGTAAGGGCCGCGCTCATCGGGATAGAATGAGAGGTTGAGGGTCTGGATGGTTGCCGATTCGCCGTAGGATAGCTCGCGGCCGGGAAAAATTTCCTGTGATGTGATTTCGCGTACGTAGGGATTCGACTGCTGGTCAAGGTCGTTTTTCAAGTAGCCGGGACATAATGACGAGTTCTTGTCGGTGAACATACGGTCGATGTAATACCAGTTCAGCAGGGCGCGGTTCTTGCCGTAGTCCACGTTGTTCGACAGGGCGGCCTCGGGGAAGAGGGCTCCCTCGCCGGAATCGTAAGGTGTGGATGCCATCTGCCATGCGTAGGGTGAACGCAGGTCGATTCCCGACTGGGATGATTCGAAATCATCAATATATGAGCTTCCCTGGTTTGAGCCTGATTTCTGTGCATGCGGCACGAGTTTGGCAAATTCGGCGGTGAGGTTTACGGTGGATGGAGCCGTGGCGTTCACTGTAGGAATTTTGTTGAGCAGGTTGGTGAGCCACATGAACTTGGTGTTGTAGCTCAGGTTTAGACCGAACATGGTGTTGTTGATAATCTCATCGCCGATGTTCACTTTCTCGGTAAGTGCTTTTTCGGAGAAATGGAGTATCGTACCTCCTATGTTCAGGTTCTTGTTGACCTGGTATTGCAGGTCAAGTCCTAACAGGGTCTTTCGTTGGGTGGAGAACAATGACTGGTTCTCAAGGGTAACGCTGATGCTCTGTCCCGAGTCGATAATTGACTGGTTGGTAATTGTGACGATACCCATGGAATAGTCCACGGTATAGTCGGAGTTTTCTGTAAGCTGTACGCCTCCGGCGGTGACGATTACCGATCCTCGCGGCACATTCATGGCGTTGAGCCTGATTTGCGAGCCGGAAGACGCCTGGTATGAGCCGGCGAGGATGAATTTGTTCTTGTCGGCGAACTGGCGCGCGATTACCTGTGTAGAGTCGTAGAGTTCCTTGTAGACATATTTTTCGGCCAGCACCGGATCCCCTATCTTTTTCTCCAGATGGGAACCGAAGGGCTCGGCTACGGGGAATATAACCTTACCCGTGGAGGGCACGATGGTGTAGCCCTCGATGAAGTCGAAGAAGCCGTCGGGGTTTGACTGCTGGTTGGAGTCTATACGGTCGAGGTTCATCACCTGTAGCAGAGGCATGTTGCTCAGACCCGGCACGGGAAGGTAGTTGATGCGTGTGCCGGTGGTGTCGCTGAGATATTTTATCTGTAGCTTGAAGTTCTGTTTCTGTACCTGGTAGGCGCCTAAGGAGTAGACGTTTTTCATCATTAGGCGCCACAGGGGCATACGGGGGTCTACCGTGGTACATTTCAACATCTTCACGTAGAGCGACTGCGTAGTGGTGGTTATGTCGCTGGAAAATTCGCCGACCTGGTAGACCTGCCCGTTGTAGGTGTACTGGAAAGCCACGCCTAACACCTCGTCGGCATTAAGCTGGCTTTTAAGCGATACGTATCCTAAGGTAGAGTTGAGTGTATATTCCGATGAGCTTAACAACCGGGCGCTCTCCACCTTCTCATAGTCGCGTCCACCCTCTATGCCGAAGGCTCGCAGCGGTTCGAGCGCCTGCGTTACCTGGTTTATACTGCGGGCGTCGGGATATTGTTCCTTTATTATGCTGAGAAGATTGTTCGACTGGTTTGACGGGACGGGGATAGAGGGGTTCGGTTGCCAGTAGGAGTTGTTAAGGTTTTGGTTCTCACCTAAATCGGCGAAAGCTACGAGGTTGCGCGACTGCTCGTATTTGCCTCCCTTGTTGGTTACCCATACCTCAATACGGGTGATGTTTATCCCAGAGGAGACAAATGGCAGCTTAGATGCGAACTGGTCGTAGTTAGCATAGAAGTACTGGGCGAGATAGAAGTGGCGGTTCTGGTCATATTGGTCGGCATTTACCGAGAAATCGGTGACTTGCGCGCCACCTTTTGTGTTGACCGTCTTTGACTCGGAGTTCTGCTGCGACAACAATGCGGTGGCTGTCAGCTTGCCGAACTGGAGCTTTGTCTTTACGCCGAACAGAGCCGTGGAGCCTCGTATAAGGGAGGACCCGGTGGTGAGTGAGACGTTACCGGCTTCTATTGACTTTACTATGTCATCCTCTTTTCCTTCGTATCCGAGTTTTATGTTCTTGGAATCGAAGTCGAAGGTGGCATCTGTGTTGTATGTCATGTTGAAATTCAGGCGGTCGCCTACGGAGGCTGCTATGGTGGCCTGGATTTTTTGGTCGAAATCGAAATAGGTCTTGCGGCGCGAGTTTACCGATAACGCAGGGTTGTCGGTCTTGTTGGTCTTCATACCCATCTTTATCTGCACCGATCCCTGGGTCTTAAGCTGCACACCACCCGGGCCGAAGATTTTCTCCAAGGGCCCGTAGGCGAAATTCATATCAAAGATATTGAAAGGCTGCTTCTCCTTGTTCTCCACAAGCTGCATATTGCGCTCGCGGTAGTAGTCCTGAAGCTGGCGGCGCAGCTGCCAGTCGTTGTACTGTTTCTCAGAGAGCATCAACGGGGTGGCTATCTCGGTATCGCCTACTTTTGTGCGTATGACATAGAATCCTGTGTCCGGGTCGAATTCGGCAATGGTCTGTACGTTCGATGGGGTGGAGAGGTCGGCCGCGAACTGGTCGCGCATCAGGTCCTCGTAGGTCTGCGGCACAGTTTGCTGGACCGGGAAAGGCATCATCAGCGAGTCGGCTGCCTGCACAAGAGGCCCCGGCTGGGTGGGATAGGGAGGAGGTGGTGCCAGGCGGTTGCCGTTGGAAGAGGAGGCCGGGCTCTGGGCCATGGCAAGCATGGCGGCGGCAGCTACGGCCACGAGGCAGCCGCAGAACTGGCATATATGGTTAAAGATAATATTTTTTCGGGCGGTACGGGCCAAAACTTATAAAATCCGAATACTCCGGTTTAGAGCATGGTGAGCGCTTTCTTTATGGCGGCTTCCACCTTTATGGCTGAATCCTCCTTGAAAAGCTTGCCTAACACTTTCTGGCTTGCCGGTTTTGGGAAACCGAGCATCACCAGAGCCGCCAGCGCCTCGTCGAATGTCTCTGATTGCGCTGCCGACTGCACTAATAACGTATCGCCGGTGCATTTTATTTTGTCGCGCAGGTCCACAATTATTCTTTGCGCCGTTTTGGCTCCGATTCCTTTCACGCTTTTAAGTCTTTTCTCGTCGCCGTTGGCGATGACTGATTCGAGTTCGCCTGGAGGGATGGACGAGAGTATAAGTCGTGCGGAATTGGCTCCTACGCCGCTTACGGCTATCATCTGTTGGAATAGCTCGCGTTCTTCGCATGTGGCGAAACCATAAAGGTCGTGGGTGTCCTCGCGTATTATCTCGTGGACGTAGAGTTTCGCGTCTCTTTGTGACTGGATTTTGTCGAACGTTGCCAGTGAGATGTTCAATCGGTAGCCGATTCCGTGGTTATCAAGCACGGTGTAGGTCGGGGTTATTTCGGCAAGGGTGCCTGCGATATAGTCAATCATATCCGTGGGTGTTTTTTCGTATATAAATAATGTGTGCCCGTGAAGACACACATTAATTTATATAGGGGTTGTTATTACATGTTGCCGCAGGGAGGGACGAGGGCAAGCCCGTCATCTCTTCTTCCGCGTGGGATTAGTCGAGTTTGTGAATAACCAGGCCGGAACGTAGCTTGGGCTCGAACCAGGTGGTTTTGGGAGGCATTATGTTGTCGGTGTCGGCAATATCCATAAGCTGCTTCATCGACACGGGGTAGAGTGCCAGGGCCATCTTCATCTCCCCGGAGTCGACACGGCGTTTGAGTTCGCCTAAGCCGCGTATTCCGCCTACGAAGTCGATCCGTTTGTCGGAACGCAGGTCGGTGATGCCGAGTATATCGCGCAGGATGAGGTCGGAGGAGATTGTGACGTCCAGTACGCCGATGGGGTCGTTGTCGTCATAGCGTCCTTCGCGGGCGGTGAGCGAGTACCAGTGGCCGTCGGGCATGTAGAGCGAGAAGTTGTGCAGGGCTGTCGGATGATAGATTTCCGTTCCCTTGTCCTCTACGATGAAGTCCTTTTCGAGACGTTTCAGGAAATCCTCGGGGGAGAGGCCGTTGAGGTCGCGCACTACTCGGTTGTAGTCTATAATCTTGAGATGCGAAGCCGGGAAGGCCACTGCTAAGAAATAGTTGTATTCCTCGTCGCCTGTATGAGCGGGATTCTCCTGGGCTTTCTCCAGTCCGACACGTGCGGCTGCGGCTGAGCGGTGGTGGCCGTCGGCTATGTAGAGGTGGGGCATGGCGGCGAATTCCTCGGTGATGGCTGCTGTCATATCGGCATCCTTTACCACCCAGAATGTATGGCCGAAGCCATCGGGAGCCGTAAAGTCGTATTCAGGTTCGGTCGCGGCTACGGTACGGATTATATTTTCAAGGCGTTCGTTGTCGCGGAAAGCGAAGAATACCGGCTCGATGTTGGCATTGTTCACCTTCACGTGGCGCATGCGGTCGTCTTCCTTGTCGCGGCGTGTGAGCTCATGCTTCTTGATTACGCCGTTCACATAATCGTGTACGTTGGCGGCTATAACCAGGCCGTACTGTGTGCGGCCGTCCATTGTCTGGGCGTAGATATAGTAATGTTCCTCGGGGTCCTGTACGAGCCATCCTTCCTGCTGGAACTTGCGGAAGTTCTCCACTGCACGGCCATACACGCGCTCATCGTGTTCGTCCGTGCCGGGTTCGAAGTCTATTTCAGGCTTTATAATGTGGTAGAGCGAGCGCGGATTGCCTTCGGCTTCCAGGCGCGCTTCCTCAGAGTTGAGAACATCATAAGGACGGGAGGCTACTTCCTCTACCAGGGGGCGGGGCGGACGTACGCCGCGGAACGGTTTTACTTTTGCCATAACGCTAAAGTTTCGTTTTAAGGTTGTTCTTCGATGGTATGTTTAAATAGGTGTCTGCAAAGATATGAAAAAAAATGGAGAAACAACCCTTTGCGACATGCTGTTTCGACGTGTGTTTTTAGTAGTGCGCGTTTGTGGTTTAGAATCAAACTGTTATAATAAGATTGGAAGCGATGTGAAGAAAAAAGTCGCAAAAAAGTTGCCAAACCCCTTGCCAGTTCGAAAAATAGTCGTACCTTTGCATCGCAAAAGGGAAATAACCCCTCCCCGGAGCGATAGAAGATTGAAAATAATGCGAAAATAGCTCAGTTGGTAGAGCACGACCTTGCCAAGGTCGGGGTCGCG
>CAJUBM010000057.1 GCA_910584735.1 uncultured Muribaculaceae bacterium | reverse complement strand
TAAATATTAATATTTTAATAACAGTGGTAAGATTTTTATCGCACCACTACTAGTTATGAATTATAAAACCGGTTTGTAGTCTCAACACTTTACAGAGTCTGTATCCTTATCTTGCTCACATCGCAAAAGCCAATATATCGGCAAAGGAAGCTACATGGTGTGCCGCCTGATAGTCATCAGTCACATCAATCTGCTGGGAATGTATATTATTCCCTTTTGAATCATCCAACTGTACCGTAACCCACCCCATTCGGTTGGGCCAGCGGAAATCCTTGGCCGGGTTATCTCCGAAATAGACAAACTGTCTCTCCCCCGGACTCCTCTCCGCCATCATGTCAAATGGGACACGCGAGGTTTTGTCATAACCCGTATCGCCTGATACGATTATGTTATCAGCGTCCACATATTTCTCCAGTCCGAGAGCCCTTATTTTAGCCCACTGCGTATGCGAACGTCCGTCTGTTATAATGCCCATCCTTACATCACGATCTTTCAAAGTGTCAAGAGTGCGTCTGACGCTGGCCGTGAGTGTTATATCCGGGATATGTGTACGGTAAATCTCCACCATGCGTTCCGCAGATAAACCATTGGTAGGATCAAGCTCCCACAAAACTGCCGACAGATTATCGAATCCCTTCCCCGTATCGGGCGATTCATTGATAATCCTGAGAGCCTCCACGGCGGAAAGCAACCCGGAACTTCCTACGGCATCAGCCACAGCCCTACAGGCGGAGTCAACAAACTCCATTTCCTTATAAATAGTGTCGTCTAAATCGAATATTACCATCCTCTCTTTGTGTTAAGGGGTTCAAAATATTAACACATCCCCACTCTCCGTTGTTTTTCTCATGCAAATATAGCATAATCATTTCTCACATCCGAACATGGCTCCGCATAATTATTTGGGCTTTTTTCCGTTATAGATAGGACAGACCATGCAATTCCAATGAAGCTAAAGGCGTTATATATATACATTATCCTGATTTCATCGCTGCTTACAGCGTCAGCCGCCATGGCCCAGGTGAAAATCCACGGGAAAGTTATCGACAACGAGAACTCCCCGCTGGAATTTGTGACCGTGCGCGTAGCCGGTACGGCCATAGGCACCACATCGGGACTCGACGGCACATACCAACTCTCGGCTCCCGCCACAGACACACTAACCGTGGTGTTCTCATGTATAGGGTTTGACGAGATTCGGCGTCAGTTCATCCACCCTGCGGGTGACCTGGCCCTGAACGTCACCATGCGTCCCAAGGACCACACCCTGCAAGAGATAGAGGTAACCGATTTCCGTAAGCAGACGAACCAGATGCAGACAATCGACAAAAGTTCGTATAATCTTGCCGCCGATGCCACGGGGGGCTCGGTGGAGTCGATGCTTTCCACCCTGGCAGGCGTGAATTCCAACAACGAGATGTCAAGCCAGTATTCCGTACGAGGCGGCACTTACGATGAGAACTCTGTATATATCAACGGCATAGAAGTATATCGCCCACAACTCGTATCTTCCGGCCAACAGGAGGGACTAAGTATCATCAACCCCAATCTCGTAGGGGCAATAGGATTTTCAACCGGGGGGTTCGGCGTGGAATACGGCGACAAGATGTCCTCTGCCCTTGACATAACCTATAAGGAGCCGGAATCGTTCGAGGCATCAGTCACGGCATCCCTTATGGGAGCATCAGCCTCGCTCGGCACAGCGTCAAAACGCTTCTCCCAACTTCACGGCATACGTTACAAACGCAACGCCTCCCTGCTCTCTTCCATGGAGACCAAGGGGGAGTACGACCCTAACTTCTTCGACTACCAGACAAACCTCACCTACAAGATAGGACAGAAATGGAAGGTATCGTTCTTAGGCAATATCGCCATAAACAACTATAAGTTCGTGCCGGTAAACCGTCAGACAAATTTCGGCACCTCCACGGATGCCAAACAGTTCAAGGTCTATTTCGATGGTGGCGAGAAAGACCGCTTCGAGACATACTTCGGCGCCCTCAACCTGCGCTACCAGCACTCGCGTTCCACCGACCTGTCGCTCCTTGCCTCAGGCTACCTCACCAACGAACTGGTTGCCTACGACATAACGGGGGAATATTGGCTTGACCGCGCCGGAACCACCGGCGGCGGCGACCCTGACAATGCCATAGGCGGGGAACTCGGCGTAGGCCGCTACCACGAACATGCCCGTAACCGTCTGAAGATAGCCGTATTGGGAATAGGGCTTCAAGGCCATACGGGGATAAAGCGCCATAACCTCACCTACGGAGTGAATTTCAATTCGCAGAAAATCATGGAGCGCACACGCGAATGGGAGCTTCGCGATTCGGCAGGCTACACTCTGCCGTCCGACGGCACCAACATACGCATGATTTACAATCTGACCTCCAACCACGACCTCACCACCACCCGTATGGCGGCATATGTGGCCGACAGCTACCGGTTCAACACCTCTATAGGTTACTTCGCCATAAACGCCGGGCTGCGTTTCTCCTACTGGGATTTCAACAAGGAATTCCTTGTGTCGCCACGCGCCAACGTGGCCTTCGTCCCCGACCGCAACAACAACTGGACGCTGCGCTTCGCCACCGGCCTCTACTACCAGCAGCCGTTCTACAAAGAATTCCGCCAGCCGATAGAGGATGATTACGGCAATACCATAATAAGCCTGAACAAAAACATCAAGTCGCAGCAGAGTCTCCACTTCATACTCGGCACCGACTATACGTTCCGTGCCTTCAACCGTCCCTTCAAACTCTCGGCAGAGGCATATTATAAGAAACTTAACAAACTCATCCCCTACGAGGTTGACAACCTAAAGGTTACCTATGCGGGTGCGAACCTCACGGACGGATACACCGCCGGTATAGACTTCAAACTTTTCGGCCAGTTCGTGCCCGGAACCGACTCGTGGGTGTCGTTCTCACTTATGAAGACGGGTGAGAATCTTAACGGCGTGACGGTGCCACGTCCTACCGACCAACGTTATTCGCTCGCCGTATATTTCACCGACTATTTCCCCAAGTTCCCGAAGCTGAAATTCTCCCTGCGCGGAATCCTGTCAGACGGTCTCCCCGTCACGGCACCCCATTCCTCCCGCGACAAGGGATATTTCCGCTCACCGGCCTACAAACGCGTTGACATAGGACTCCATTACGCCCTCCTCTCCCCTCCCGATGAGACAAGTTCACTGACTGGCATACGGAAATGGTGCAAGAGCATATGGCTCGGGGTGGACGTGTTCAACCTCCTTGACATATCCAACGTATCATCCTATTATTGGGTGACAGACGTCAACAACATACAGTACGCCGTTCCGAACTACCTGACACGGCGCCAGTTCAACGTCACACTCTCCGTGGATTTCTAACCCCCCAACTACAACCTACAAGCCGACCACGTAAAATATGACCCGACCGTCAACAACCATATATGCCATCCTATTGCTGATGCTATCAGCGGCCATCGTTCCTTCAATTAAGGCCCAGGACGGCACCACGGCCTACAACTACCTGAACATCACCTCATCCTCGCGCATCTACGGCCTGGGGGGCGTGAACATCACCACCGTGGAGGAGGAACTCTCCACCACCGACCAGAACCCGGCCCTCCTCGGCCCGGAGATGTCAAACCAGGTATTGGTTGACTATATGCGCTACCTCGGTGAGTCGAATTTCGCGGGGGTGCGTTACACCCATTCTGCCGGGGAACGGGGTGCATGGGCAGCCGGGATAAGATATTTCGGTTACGGCTCTATGAAGGAGACCGATGTAGACGGCACCATTCTCGGCACATTCTCGCCGAAAGACCTATCTTTCTCAGGCTCGTTTTCCTATGATATAACCGATCGGCTACGCGGCGGCATAACTCTTAAGTTTCTCCACAGCAGCTACGAGCAATATTCGGCGTTCGCCGTGGCAACTGACCTCGGTATCAACTACTACGACCCCGACCATGATGTGTCGCTGTCGGTTGTCGGGGCAAACCTCGGAGGCCAGATAAAGAAATTCAACGACAAAAGCACAGGGCTCCCCATAGACGTGCGCCTGGGTATAACCAAAGGGTTTTCAGGTATACCCTTGCGCGTCAGCATCACGGCCTGGAACCTCACGAAATGGCATCTCCCATATCTGGAGACAGGCGACGGCACCTCGAAAGAGGACTTCAAGGAGAAAGACACCTTCACCTCCAACCTCTTCCGCCACCTGGTGTTCGGTCTTGACTTCGTTCCTTCCGACCGCTTCTATATAGCGTTAGGTTACAACTATAAGACCCGTACCGACATGTCGACCTACTCGCGCAGCTTCCTTAGCGGGTTCTCTCTCGCTGCAGGTCTGAACCTGCGCCGGTTCTCTCTCGGACTGGCCTTCGCGCAGCCCCACACGGGAGCCACGACGCTTATGGTGAATCTCAATCTGAATCTTCAGGATATAATCAACTGACAACATATGAACACCCCGGATAAAAAAATCATAATAGCCATAGACGGATTTTCATCCTCCGGCAAAAGCACCATGGCAAAATCGCTGGCTCGGCGTGTCGGATACCGCTATGTCGACACCGGAGCCATGTACCGCGCCGTAACCCTTTACGCCATGCGGCATGGATACATACTCCCTGACGGCACTGTCAATGATGCGGCTCTTATCGCGGCCTTGCCTGATATATCTATTACTTTCTCCATAGAGCCTGACGGCTCACAACATACCGTACTCAACGGCATGGATGTTGAAAGGGAGATACGTTCGATGGAGGTGTCCGACAAGGTGTCGACAATCTCCGCCATACCGGCAGTGCGCCACGACCTGGTTGCGAAACAGCAGGCGTTCGGCAGTGAGAAAGGGATTGTGATGGACGGGCGCGATATAGGCACCACGGTATTCCCAAAAGCCGAGCTTAAGATTTTCCTTAACGCCACCGCCGACACAAGGGCACGCCGCCGATACAACGAACTCCTTGAAAAAGGGGAGAACCCCGTGTTCGCCGAAGTACTCGCGAATGTGGAGAAACGCGACTACCTTGACCGCACCCGCGCACAGAGCCCGCTACGCCGTGCCGATGACGCCATTGACCTCGATAACTCCTCCATGACCCTCGAAGAACAGAACCGCTGGCTGATGGAGCGTTTTGAAGCCGCTCTTAAGAAGGCTAACGGATAATTGAGGCCGATATAATTTTCACTCTACATTTCGATATATGGTTGTTGAGATTGACAGCGATTCCGGGTTCTGCTTCGGCGTAGTCACCGCCATTCGCAAGGCAGAGGAGGAACTTGAGAAATCAGGTTCGCTCTACTGCCTTGGCGACATAGTGCATAACTCCGACGAGGTGCAGCGTCTTTCATCGAAAGGGCTTAAGATAATCACCCACGAGGAGATGGAAAGGCTCCATGACGTGAAAGTGCTGCTCCGCGCACATGGCGAACCGCCATCTACCTACCGTATGGCCCGGGAAAACAATATAGAGATAATAGACGCCACCTGCCCGGTGGTGCTACGGCTACAGCAACGCATAAAGCAGACTTTCTCCACCCCCTCCGAAGAACGACCACAGATTGTGATATACGGCAAGAACGGCCATGCCGAGGTCAACGGCCTTGTAGGGCAGACCGCCGGGGAGGCCATAGTGATTGAGAACACCGATGACCTTGAAAAGATAGACTTCACACGCGATGTGGCCCTCTACTCGCAGACCACGAAATCTTTGGACGGATTCAGGCACATAGCAGACGCGATAAGAGCCCGTCTCGCTCCCCACAGACGTTTGGAGACATTCGACACTATATGCCGCCAGGTGGCAAACCGGGTGGAAAAACTACAGAGTTTCGCCCGGTCGCACGATGTTGTCCTCTTCGTGGCCGGGAAGAAGAGTAGCAACGGCAAGGTTCTCTATGCCAACTGCCGCGAAGTGAACCCGAACACCTATCTCATCTCCAACGCCGACGAAATAGACCCGGCGTGGCTCAACGGAGCGGCTTCCGTAGGCATCTGCGGAGCCACCTCCACCCCCCGGTGGCTCATGGAGGAGGTTCGCGACCGCATAGCCGCATCCTGAGACCCTTTTTTTGCAGTTACACATGAATGATTTTGTCGCAATAGACGTAGAGACAGCCAACAACCATCCCACCTCCATCTGCGACATCGGGGCGGTAAAGGTCGTTGACGGCCTGATTACTGACCGTTTTTATGAGTTCGTGCGTCCCGAGCCCAACTTCTACTTCCGCTATTTCACCGAAGAAATCCACGGCATCTCCCGCCTCGACACCGACACCGCCCCCCTCTTTCCCGAGATATGGCAACGCCTCTCCCCACTCATAGGCAACCTCCCCCTGGTAGCCCACAACAAAGCGTTCGATGAAAAATGCATCCGAGCCGCCCACCGCTTCTACGGCATCCCCTACCCCGACTACCCTTTCTTCTGCACCGTCCTGAAAGCCCGGCGCACCATCCCCCGCACCCTCTGCCCCTCCTTCTCCCTCCCCCACCTCTGCCACTTCCTCGGCATCCCCTTCTCCAACCACCACAACGCCCTGGCCGATGCCGAAGCCTGCGCCAAAATCGCCCTCGCCATCCTCTAATGCGCCCACTCCTTTTGGCGTCCTTCCTTAACTACACACTGGGAAAACTACCCCAAAATTTATCAGACCTTACCATAAATCTAACGAAAAATGCCTACCTTTGCAATTAAGGCATCCCGTCTCGGAATGACCATAATTATCACCACAAATACATAACGGTAAAAAGCCCTAAACAAAACATAGGTTGCTATTAGGGCTTTCATTTTATACCTGCCATGAATAAAGCTGAATTGGCTAAGAAAATACAAGCCCTTGACGGGTTGAGCAATGACGAGAAATCGGCATTACTCGAACTTATGCATAAGCAGAAAAAATATGGGCTTGTATTCGAGGAAAAATCTGAGGACATAGAAGAATGTCTCCGCAACCAACTACCCGTACTTCGCGAAGCAAGTGATTGTGCCATCATTTCTGACAATCCAAAATCCCCGAATCATATAATTATTGAGGGTGATAACCTTGTATCGCTTTCGGCCCTTGCCTACACCCACCGTGGAAAGATTGATCTTATCTATATTGACCCACCATATAACACCGGCAACAAGGATTTTGTCTATAACGACTCTTTTGTTGATACTGAAGATTCTTACCGCCATTCCAAATGGTTGTCATTTATGGCAAAACGTTTGAAAATAGCGAAAGTCCTACTATCTGAACGGGGGGGCATCTTCATATCAATAGATGATAATGAATATGCCAATCTACGTTTACTTTGCAATGAAATTTTTGGAGAATACAATTTTGTGGCTTCCCCAGTCCGTAGACGTAGAAAATCTCAGGCAAATCTATCAAAAAATATATCCACCATCCATGAGTATGTTCTTATTTATCGGTGTTCACCAAATTTTGAACTAAATAAAATAGAAGCTCAAATTGACATATCGGAATACAAAAATCCCGACAACGACCCACGTGGTCCTTATAAAACGATGCCTTGTACCAATAAAGGCGGTTCTAAATATTCAGTTACGACTCCAACCGGCAAGGTGATTCAGGACGAATGGCGTTTTAAGGAGGAAACTTATTATGCCCTCTTGAATGACAATAGGCTCGTCTTTCCTCGCGGAGGAGCAGGGAAACCACGTTATAAACTCTTTTTATCCGACAAGAAAAATAATGGAATAATAGCTAATAGTTGGTGGGCTGAACTTGAGTCAAATCAGGAAGGAGCATCACTTCTCAAAGAAATAATGAGTGCTGATGTTTTTAACAATCCCAAACCAAACGGACTTATCAAATTCATCTTAGCGTTAGGTTCGCAGAAAGATTCAATTATTCTTGATTTCTTTGCAGGCTCCGGCACTACGCTCCATGCCATTATGCAGCAAAATGCCGAGGATGGAGGGAAACGACAGTGCATACTTTGTACAAACAACGAAAACGGTATTTGCGAGAATGTAACCTATGAGCGTAACAAGCGTGTAATCAATGGCTACACAAAACCAAACGGTGAAGTGGTTGCCGGACTAACCGACAACAATCTTCGTTACTATCGTACCGATCTTTTGTCTCGTGAGCAAACGATTAAAAACATGCGCGAACTTGTCCACGCATCTACCGATTTACTCTGCATCCGTAATGACATCTACAATGAGGCTCCTTTCGGAGGGAAACTGCTTAATCCGAAGGTAGGTCGTTATTTTGCCAATGAGAAAGAGCAGATGCTCATTATCTACGATGAGAGGGCGATACCGTTCATCGTGCCAGTCATTGCCAAAATGGGCAACAAACCCCAAATAAAAGTGTATGTTTTCTCCTATGGCAGCGAAACATACGAAAACGAATTTGATAACGTTACAGACAATGTGACCCTATGCGCCTTGCCAAAGGCCATCTACGATGCCTATCACAAGGTATTGCCCAAACGTAAACCTACATTCTTGATTGATAATGTTGTGCAAGAAATCGAAAAAATAGAAACGAACGAAACCCTCGGCGTTTTATTTGACAGCACAACTGAAGAAGGAGGTGCAGAATGAAAAATATAAAATATCAGCAAAAGGCCGTCAACCGCCTCGTTGAAGAAACTATTGACTTGCTCGGCCTCAGTGGAACACGCCACACACTTGTATTCAAGTCGCCCACCGGCTCGGGCAAAACTGTTATGGCTTCCGAGATGCTACTCCGCCTCAATGAAGAATTGGCTGAACGCCCTGACAGCCCTGCCACAGAAGCAACTTATATTTGGATTGCACCAAATAAACTCCATGAGCAGAGTTATTTCAAGATGAAAAACTATTTCACCGAAAATCAGGCTCTGCATCCTGTCATCTTTGACGAGCTTGACCACTCGGCAGATAGTTATATCAAGCCCAGTGAAATCCTTTTTGTTAATTGGGAAAGCATCAACAAAGAGAAAAATGTAATGGTGCGAGACTCCGAATTACAGGCATCTCTATTTGATATAACTCAACGCACTCAGGAAGAACAAGGCTTGCCTATCATCGTCATTATTGACGAAGAACACACCTTTGGAGGCAAAAACGCAAAACGTTCCGAGCATGTGCTTCGCACGATTAATCCCAAAGTGGAAATCCGCATATCGGCAACTCCCGACACGGTAGGAGAACGCCGTTATGAAGTGCCTCGCGAAAAGGTCATCGAAGAAGAAATGATTAAGGAGAATGTTATCCTTAATCCGGCACTTGACTTCCGCGATGCTCAAGGCTCACTCAATCAACATCTGATTTGGCTCGCCCTGGAAAAACGCAATGAACTTGCCGAAGCCTATAAAACTCTCGGAGTCGACATCAATCCGCTTTTACTTATCCAACTTCCAAATGATGCTTCCGAGAATCTTAGCGTAGACGATACAAAAGTTAAGGAGGAGGTCATCGCCACGCTTGATACATACGGCATAAGCACCAATAACAACAAGCTCGCGATATGGCTTTCAGGAGAAAAAATAAATCTTGACGACATTGAAAAGTCAAACAACATGACCGAGGTATTGCTTTTCAAGCAAGCCATCGCTCTTGGTTGGGATTGTCCTCGCGCTGCGGTACTACTTATATTCCGTAAGATTGAAAGTTTCAAGTTTACCGCTCAGACTGTAGGGCGCATACTTCGTATGCCCGAACAGAAATATTATACTGATGACCGCCTCAACCGCGGTTATGTCTACACAAATCTTTCAAAAGATATCATCGAAATAGTTCAGGATGATATGGATTATCTTTCATCCAACTATACCTCTTTCCGGCGCAAGGAGATTCACAACGTCTTGCTGACCTCGGAATATCGCGAAAGATTGTCGGGAGACCGCAACCGTATCGGTCCAGACTTCAAAGAAATCCTCATCCAAATCTTTGAAAACGACTGGCAGTTAAATAATATACAGCCATCGCTATTTACGCCCGAGATGCTTTATGAGGACTACGAACCGAGCGCCGACATAGTGGATGTCCAAAACCAGGCAGTTTTAAATAGACGTGCTGCCGAGCAAAATATGAATATCCGCTTCAACGTACCATACATTAGCGTTGATATAGTAAAAGATCTTGAAATTACAGGCGAGGTCGGCCAGCGCATTGTTGAAAGTAAGGCTTCCTATATCAACTCTACCGATGACCTTAATGCCATGTTCTGTGCTTTCTGCAAACGTATCCTCGGCAACGACTTCGAGCAACGCAGCGTCAAGTCGTTTGTCGGAATCGTCAAAGAGGTAATGAACGAGCTATTTGATCTCATTGAATGGGATATAATCAAGATTATTCTCACCAACAGCCCAAAAGGTCGTAATCGCCCAAAGTTTGAGAACCTGTTCAAAAAGGCAATCAATCTATATACAGCCAAGCTGCGGCAGCGGCAGGCAGATGCTAAAAAACGTGCTTTTAGCAAATATCCGTGGGAAGTTCCAATGGAAAGGTCATATTCTATAGACAACCACGAAGAAATTCTGCAAGTTGAAAACCACGCACTATTGCCATTTTATCAAAAAACAGATGTAAAAAGTCCAGAAAAGCACTTTGCTAAATTTCTCGAAACCTATTCGGATTATATCGATTTCTGGTACAAGAACGGTGACAGCGGCAAGATGAACTATGCAATAGGCTACACAAATGAACTGGGTGAAAAGGCTCTTTTTTACGTGGACTTCATTATCAGAATGAAGTCGGGTAAAATCTTCCTTTTCGACACTAAAACCGACCACAGTGACTCTGAAGCGCATAACAAGCACAATGCTCTCCATGATTACATGACGAAATGGAACGCTATCCCTCAAAATGCCTCACAGCATCTTGAAGGAGGCATTATTGTAGAAAAAGGCAATAATTACTGGGTCTATTCGCCGATGAAAATCTCCAAAGACTACGACACTGATAATTGGGACGCATGGCACCCGGATTTAAATTAAGCACATTGCCAATTAGAAAACGGGCCTCCATATTACACCAATCTCTATGTTATTACTTTGCACAGAAGCGAAAAATTATAGAATACGGCCCTCAACATCATAAATCAGTATACTAAGCATGAGTATCTGGAATTACATAGGTGGATTTCTGCTGTTTCGGTGGCTGTTCGGCAACCGTGACAAGAACCACAATGTCGGCTCCTCCCACCCTGTCGATACAACCGACTACACTCCTGCACGAGTTGATATTGAGGATTACATCGCCAACGACCTTGACGAGGATTTGCGCGATATGCACGACTCCGATTATGGCTGCGACTATAGCCATGACGAATATTCCGATTACGACGGCGACCAGTCGCAAGATGATTTCTTTGACGAACAGGATGATTACGACATGATTGACGATGACTTTTAGAACGGCTGAATGATTATGGATAACGGGCAGATAATATTATTCCAGACGCAGGGAGGCGAGACGAAGATTGAGGTTCGGTTGGCCAATGAGACTGTATGGCTTACCGCTGACCAAATGGCGGAGCTTTTTCAACGCAACAAATCAACGATTTCAAGGCACATTAAGAATGTTTTGGAAAGCGGTGAATTGCAGCGCGATTCAGTTGTTGCATTTTCTGCAACAACTGCCACAGACGGCAAAACATACTCTGTAGCTTACTATAATCTTGACATGATTATCAGCGTGGGATATCGGGTCAATTCGCATCGTGGTGTGCAGTTCCGGCAGTGGGCTACCCGTGTGTTGAAAGAGTATATGATAAAAGGTTTCGCGCTGAACGATGATTTGTTTAAGAACGCCGGGCAGGGCAACTACTTCGATGAATTGCTTGCGAGAATCCGCGATATCCGCACCTCAGAGAAGGTATTTTACCGCAAGGTACTGGAAATTTACGCTCTCAGTATCGACTACGACCCTCGCACCGAAATCACTCAACAGTTTTTCAAGACAGTGCAGAACAAGATGCATTTTGCCGCACATGGGCATACTGCCGCAGAAATCGTCTATCAGCGAGCCAATGCCGACAACGACTTCATGGGACTGACCACATGGCGTGGCACAATGCCAACAAAACATGAGGCTGAGATTGCAAAGAATTACCTCTCGGAAGAGGAGGTTGATATACTAAACCGCATCGTAAACCTTTATCTCGACTTCGCCGAGCTTCAGGCAAAAACCCATGTACCTATGTATATGAACGACTGGATAAAGAAACTCGATGATTTCCTTTCGCTGTCGGGTAAGGAACTGCTGACCCATGCCGGAAACGTGTCAGCCGAGGTTGCCAAACTGAAAGCCGACACTGAATACGACAAATTCCGTGAACGCACCCAATACCAGTTATCCCCAGTCGAAATCCACTTCATCGAAACCTTTGAAGCTGAACAAAAGAAACTTCAACGAAAAAACTAAATTATAGCCTTTGGCGAGATAAGGAGTTTCGGTGTTCCGGATGGGTCTCGGACTTTCAATCAAAGAATGATTATGAAATTAAAAATATTACAGATAGTAATAGCGGGGGCGGCCATCGGACTGGCGGCGGGATGTACCCCCAAGGAACACCGGGAGGAATACTCGGCAGCAAAGGCGATGGGACGATTACAGGCCATAGACCTTGCAAAGACAATTACCTTAGACACGCTGAAGGCGGAAACGTTGATTCTCGATATACGCTCAAGGGAGGCGGAACTACGCCGCCGTGGGGCTTCAAAGGTTGCCGACAATTACATAAATGCTTTCTTCGAGACACTTGACTCCGTGTCTCCGGGGTTGGCCGGGGAACTGAAAGCGGAAAACGAGCCTCGTTAAAAAACCATTCACCTCCCGGATTCATTATATTCTCATAAACACATTCCTTCAAAGAGGGAGATTAACGAATTATTCCAAGGAGGGAGATTGATTCAGCCTAACGGACAATCAGTTTCCCCGGTTAAACGTATTCATCAACCTGTTTATGAGACGAGATAATGACATACCTGAGGAACGCAACAGCTTCCCTTCAACGATATTCTATGCCGCCCGGCAGGCGTTGCGGCGCCATGCCTCCGGGGGCAATATCCTTATCCTTGCCACTATCGTGGCGATGCTGCTGGCTAATATACCCGCTGCATCGGGATGGTATGCCGATTTCTGGCAACAGGAGATACGTCTACAGATCGGAGGATTCAATATTTTCTCCCACAGCGGCCACCCGATGTCGTTGTTAGCTTTTATCAACGATGCCCTCATGGCCATATTCTTCTTCACGATCGGGCTGGAGATAAAGCGTGAGATTCTTGTCGGGGAACTATCATCCCTTCGCCGGGCATTGCTGCCGATTATCGCCGCCGTCGGAGGAATGATAATCCCGGTCGGTATGTTCCTCATCCTCTCTCGAGGGACTGATTATGCCTCCGGGGCGGCAATCCCTATGGCTACCGACATAGCCTTTACCTTAGGGCTGCTCGGTATGTTCGGCAACCGCGTACCCGTATCGCTTAAGATATTCCTCACCACGCTTGCCGTGGTGGATGACATAGGGGGCATAATCGTTATAGCAGTCTGCTATTCGTCACACATACAGTGGGTTTTCATTGCTGTTGCAATCGCGCTGCTTGCCATCCTCCTGTTTGGCTCGATGATGCGCATCCAGAGCAAGATTTTCTATCTCGGGATAGGCGGGGTAATCTGGTTTCTGTTCCTCAATTCCGGCATACATCCTACGATAGCCGGAGTACTCGTGGCGTTCTGCATCCCCTCCAAACCCGTTTTCTGCGCCAAGAAATATGTACGCGACATACGCTCGGCCATATCGCACTTCCATATCGAGGATGACGACGCACTTTCCAAACGCTCCATCCTCACACCCCGGCAACTCGACTGGCTGAAACAGATTGAGTCGGCCTCCGACAAAGTTATCTCCCCGCTACAGGACCTTGAGGACTCGCTCCATCCCGTTGTAAACTACTTCATCGTCCCGCTATTCGCATTTGCCAACGCCGGAATATCCTTCCACGGAATATCACCTACAGCGGCATTTGAAGGCTTGTCGCTCACCATAATCCTCTCACTAGTCCTCGGAAAATTCTTAGGCATATGGCTGTTCTCATGGGGTACAGTCAAACTCGGCATCACGCCGGCTCCAAAAGGCGCCGACTGGAAGATGATGGCCGGAATAGCCGCCCTGGGCGGAATCGGCTTCACCGTCTCGCTGTTCATAGCCAACCTGTCCTTCGACAGCGCCACCTCTACAGGGCTTTATCTGCTCAACCTCTCAAAACTCGGCATCGTGGCAGGCTCGCTGATTGCCGGCATAATAGGCATCCTGATTCTCCGTGCCACCCTCCCACGCAACCGCTGAACCACCTTTCCTCATACCGTTACCACAGAACCGCCATTTTACCAAATTTTAAATAATATCCTCCCCTGATTCACAGAATTATTTTCTAATTTTGTGGGAGAAATGAACAGAATCCTCAAAATATTGCTCTTTACGGCCCTATATCTTTGGGGGGCGTTGTCCTCACATGCGCAGGTCAACGCCGAACAGGTGATGCGTGTGGGGCAGAACGCGCTCTATTTCGAGGATTACATGCTCTCAATACAGTATTTCAACCAGGCCATAACCGCCAAGCCATATCTTGCGCAGCCTTGGTTCTTCCGCTCTATAGCCAAACTCAACCTGGAGGACTACGGCGGAGCCGAGGAGGATGCCACCCAGGCCATAGAGCGCAACCCGTTCATAGCCGATGCATATGAGGTGAGAGGCGTGGCCCGGCAGAACCAAGGGAAACTGCGTGAGGCTGTCAAAGACTATGACGCCGCCCTGGCCCAGCAACCCATGGCGCGCGGTTTGATGTTCAACAAGGCTCTCGCGCTACAGGAACTCAATGAACTTGACAGCGCCGCCACCACCTTCGACCTCATCCTGTCGCAATATCCCGGCTTCGAAAACGGATATGTGGGGCGCGCACGTCTGAACCTCCAACGTGGCGACACAATCGCATCCCTCACCGATGTAGACCGGGCGCTGCAACTGAACCGCAACCTTGCGAACGCCTACCTACTCCGGGCCGATGTCACAATAAAGGGCTACGACATGAAACGCGCCAACGTGGCCGGAGCCGACACCCTCAGCGCGAACCGCTGGGAACGCGCAGAACAGGACTTGTCGCAGGCCATACGCCTGCTGCCGCGTGAGGCCGGGCTATACGTGAACCGCGCCTTCCTCCGCTACAACCTCGATGACTTTTTCGGCGCGATGGCCGATTACGACTACGCCATACAGCTTGACCCTCTTAACTCGGCCGCCATCTACAACCGTGCGCTGCTGAGAATGGAGACTGCCGACAACGACCGCGCCATACAGGACTTCACACGCGTACTCGAACTTGACCCCGAGGATTTCCGCTCGCTCTACAACCGCGCCATGCTCTATGTGGAGACACGTGCCTATCCAAAGGCACTCGCCGACATAAACAAGGTAATAGAGGGGAATCCCGAGATGCCGGAAGCCATGTACATGCGCAGCGACATATACCGCCGTCAGGGAAAGATGGCGCTCGCCGAGAAAGATTACTACAAGGCTCTCGCACTTGCCAAGAATTTCAAACCCTCAGCCCCGGCCTCGCGTCCCGGACTTGACGATGGTTCAACCTCACGACCTGACGACTCCAACGGAAGCGGCAACGAGACATCGAAAGAAACAACCATCTCGCCGGAAGAGGTAGCGAAGCGGTTCACCGCCCTACGGACTATCGAGCGCGAGATTGATATAGACCAAGAGTATTCCAACAAAAATATTCGTGGGCGTGTGCAAGACCGTGACCAGCGTATCGAAATCGAACCGATGTTCACCCTCTCCTACTATACATCGCCCACCGAACTGCGCCCGTCGGCATATTACATGAAAGAGGCCGATGATGTGAACCAAACCCGCGTGCTGCGTATGGCCGTACAGGTGACCAACAGCCCGGTATCCCTTTCCGATGAAGATGATATAAACCGGCATTTCCGCTCCATCGAATATTTCAACTCCTACATATCCACCCATACGCCGCGCGCCATCGATTTCTTCGGCCGCGCCATGGACTTCATGGTGCTTCGCGACTATGCTTCGGCAATCGACGACCTTACACGCGCCGTGACAATGACGCCCGACTTCGCCCTCGGATATTTTGCCCGTGGCGTGGCTCGTGCCGAGCTTATGCGAGCCGGGCTTTCGGATCGGGAAAGGGCCATACCCGAAGCACGTGCCGTTATCTCCGACTTTGACAAAGCCATTGAAATATCGCCACGCATGGCACTGGCCTATTTCAACAAAGGGAACGCCTTGATCGGCATAGGCGACTTCACCTCGGCATTGAGCGCCTACAATAAAGCTATCGAACTCAAGCCCGACCTCGGGGAGGCATATTACAACCGTGGATATGTATATCTCCAACTCGGTAACCGCGAGGCCGGTCTGGAAAACCTCTCCAAAGCCGGCGAACTCGGCGTTGTACCCTCCTACTCCCTCCTCAAAAAGATGCACTGACACAGCGGTGTCACACATTCCCCCAACAGTACACAACTTAACCCTAACTACTAACATAAAACATATTTACCATGCTGAACCTTTCTTCCGAAGACAGGGAGATACTGCATAGCCGTGGCATCACCGAGGCCACGCTGCAAGCCCAGATAGACCGATTCAAAACCGGATTCCCTTTCCTTAAGATATATGCCCCGGCCACCCCGGGGAACGGTATAACCGTATTGTCACCCGACCAACAGGCAGAAGCCATCGGTCGTTGGGATAAATATCTGGCCGACGGAGGAACCGTCTGCAAGTTCGTGCCGGCTTCCGGGGCGGCTTCGCGTATGTTCAAAGCATTATTCTCATTCGTAGACGAGCCGGAAGAGCATCCCGCCCAGGGTTCAGACGTGGCCGCATTGCTGGCAGACATACATAAAGTGGCCTTTTTCAACGAACTTGATTCCACCACAGAGCGCATGTACGGCGAGAAGGTTGACGACCTGCTCCGCGACAAAAGAGAGAAAGATGTTATCCGCGCCATAATCTCGCCCGAAGGAATGAACTACGGCGGACTGCCGAAAGGTCTGCTGACATTCCACCACTCACAGGAGGGGACACGCACTCCCGTGGAGGAACAACTCATGGAAGGAGCCCAGTCAGCACGACAGGCTGACGGCACGGTCAACATGCATCTCACCGTATCGGGCGCACACAAAGCTGCCTTTGAGAAAAAACTTGCAGAGGCAGTCCCCGCCATAGAGAAACGCATGGGAGTAAGAATCAACATCGGCATGTCCGAGCAACTCCCGTCCACCGATACAGTGGCCGTGAACGAAGATAACACCCTCTTCCGCGAAGACGGCCACCCCGTATTCCGTCCCGGCGGTCACGGCGCACTGATTGAGAACCTGAACACCATAGACTCCGCCGTAGTATTCATAAAGAACATCGACAACGTAGTACCCGATTCTCGGCGTGAAGACACCCTCCGCTACAAACAGGTAATAGCCGGATACCTCATCGAACTCCACGATGCCATTGCGCGCTACACGGCTCTGATAGATTCGCGCGAGTACACCCCGGAACAGTTGGAAGAAATCGCTGACTTCATGCGTGAGAAATTCTCTTTCGACTCCCCCGAACTTGACACACTGAAAGGGGAAGACCTTTCTACATACCTGCGTTCAATCCTTGACCGCCCGCTACGCGTGTGCGGCATGGTGAAAAACGAGGGCGAACCCGGCGGAGGCCCATACATCGCCTACAACTCCGATTCATCCCGCTCCCTCCAGATTCTTGAAAGCTCCCAAATCGACCTTTCAAAAGAGGAGAACCGCGACATGATGGCAAAAGCTACCCACTTCAACCCGGTAGACCTCGTATGCTACATCCGCGACCTTGAGGGGAACAAATTCAATCTGCCCGATTTTGTTGACCCCGATACCGGCTTCATCTCATCAAAATCGCTCCACGGACGCGCCCTGAAAGCATTGGAACTGCCGGGCCTATGGAACGGAGCCATGAGCCGCTGGAACACCGCCTTCGTCGAAGTTCCCATCACCACGTTCAACCCCGTCAAGACCGTCAACGACCTCCTCCGCCCGCAACACCAAAACTAATATACAGCCCCCAAAAACAGTCTTTAAGTAAGGCGATGTGCCAAATTTAAATTTGGCACATCGCCTCTGTTATATAACCCTCTTCCAATAGGAACTTGAGAGTGGCGCCGGA
>CAJUBM010000056.1 GCA_910584735.1 uncultured Muribaculaceae bacterium | reverse complement strand
ATATTAATATTTTAATAACAGTGGTAAGATTTTTATCGCACCACTACTAATTACAAATTATTTTTGAAACAGACTAATACCGTGCCTTAAGGATGTAATACGGAGGCTTTCCACTCGTTCCCGTAGCGGTCATAGGGCGCTACGGCATACCAATAGTCGGCTGTGAGGTATGAGGGTAGGGTGAAGGAATCGCCGTAGGATACCCCTGCTATATAGGCTGGAAGGAAGTTTATGCCCCGGTCGTCGGAGGCATCGGCAGCCGATATATCGTAGGGTATGGCATACACCACGTAACGCCGGGCCTTGTTCCCGGTCCATGAAAGCACCCCGTCATCATCTATTCTAAGGTTCCTGACCTTACCGGGATCGGAGGCATGTTTCCACTCCATGGATGGCATAAGGGCCGGAACGGCATAATGGTTCATCCCCAGATATGAGGCCAGTCCGCCGGCTTTCTTCCCCGACATGGAGGCCACGGAATAAAGCACCGAGCCGGGAGCAGCGGACTCACGGTCAAAATCAATCTGCCTCCCCTGCTCGCGCCAATGCTCCGGGGTGGAAGCCACGTTTGTCAGACTGTGGCTGGCAAAGCAATGGCGCCGGAAGTGCTTTGCAACACCCTCCCACCATTGCGCCAGAGGGCCGTAAGGATTTGTGGAGTGGTCGGAAGGCCAGTATAGCTGCGGCGACACATAGTCCACCGTCCCCTCGGAGAGCCAGGCCAAAGGGTCGCAATATATACGGTCGTACATCCAGTCGTTTCCGACAATCGGGGGAAGCAGGTTGTACTTCGCGGTAGCCTTGCCGTTCCCTCCGGCCACGCCCGCCGGTGCTACGCCGAAACGCACATAAGGTTTCTCCTTTTGAATCATAGCGTAGACCGAAGCCACGGCGCGGTTCACGTAATGGCGCCTAAGGTCGGCTGCCTTTTCCGGGTTCTCCCCGGCAGGGAGTGGAAAGCGGTCAGGATAGAAATAATCATCGAATACGAGACCGTCAATATCGTAGTTCCTAACTATGTCGCGGCACACATCCAAAACGTGTCCTACCGCGCCCTCGTTGCCGGGATCGAAGATTGATACCGCCTTACCCTTGGGTTGTGGCTGTGCCTTACGCCTACCCTTCTTTTTCCCGGATTTTCCTTTAGCACCTGCTCCCGCAGAGCCACCCGTACGATGGGTGATAATCCACCCTTTCTGATATGCCTTGCGGTCATACGGCGTGGTTGGAAGGGTGGGCGACATGGCGAATCTGAACGGATTCACCCACGCGTGGAGTTCCATGCCACGGGCATGGGCCTCCCCTATCGCAAACTCCAGCGGATCCCACCTCCCGGCCGGAGAAACCCCGCGCTCACCGGTGAGATAGGCACTCCACGGTTCCTTATCACTGTGGTAGAGAGCATCGGCCATCGGTCTGACCTGGAGAAGGACAGCGTTCAACCCGGCAGTCTGCAACGAGTCGAATATAGCTATCAGTTCACGGCGCTGATGTTCGGCGATTTCAGGGGTGGAACCTTGGCGCGAAGGCCAGTCTATGCCATATACGGTGGCAACCCAGGCCCCCCGCATCTCGTGCTTGGGGGTCTGGGCTGCTATATGGGCCAGCATCGGCAGAAACGCCGACAGCAGGCACAGGATTATTTTTCGCTTAAACATTATTCACTCACTGTGATGCGCTGCCCGGCAGAGTGTGCCGTGACAAGTGGATTGTACTGGCTCTGCAACGAGGCCGCGCCGGAAGTAAAGACGCCGTTCTGTGCGGCAAAAAGCTCATAGGAGAGCATATACGTGCCGCGCCGCAGGCGGTTGATATACAAGTTGGTGCTCGAATCGCGGTTTTCGCGATAGAAACATACCCCGTCACTATAGACCGGCGTGGGAAGCTGGTCGGCAAGCTGCAGACCGGCAGCACGGGGGTCGGTAATCACTACGTAGCTCAAATCATCGTCTACCCGCACCGTAAGCGTCACTTTCACGCGGTCACCGGCCTTGAACCCGTCAGCAGCCACCCACTCGCCCGAGCGATAAACGCTGAGTTCCTTCTCTACCGATGCCTCGGCACAGGGAACAGCCTTTATGTCGGCCATATCACGGCGTTCCATAGTCACAACGCTGCCGAACGACGGATAGTTTGCCTGACGGTCTATAACAAGCTGCGAGGGCTGCGACATGTAAGGGGTGAGGTTTACGGTAAATTCCCCGGTAGCATACTGCGGGTTCTCGGGCTGCACGAGTTTGTCGTCTACGTGTATGGCCGTTCCTTGCGGATTGACAGTCCATTCGCTGCCTGAAGTGAGTATGGAGGCTACCACCATAGTGGTGACCGCAGATGAACCCCAGTCGGTATTCTGCTTCTGCAACAGTAGCCACTGCCGTATGCGGTCTATATCGCCGCATTTCGGATCTACCGATGCAAAAGCCTGCAATACTATCGCCGTGACACCTACGCGGTCCATCGACCAGAACGATGTATGGTCAAGTTGCTGCCACCACATCCCTTTTTGGGGTGTCTGCGTGGCATATTCGCGCAGCGACTTAAGAATCTGCGAGGCTGTGGCCTTGTAGCCGTGTGAGTTAAGAATCAAGGCGCTGACAGCCTTTCCCTGTACACTTTGACGCTTCCACTCCGAGATGCAGCGCTGCACCGTGGCGGAACTTACGCGCGATGAGGCGGTAGACTGCTTTACGGCAGGGAATAGGTCGCGGGTAAAGGTATAGAGCGTGTAATCCCCCTTGGGATATTTTGCAAACGCCTTGGCCGTCTCGGCATCAAGATAGCGGCATCCGGCCTCGACCATATCTGCCAGGTCGCGGTTTTCGGGTAGCCAGCCCATACGGTTAAGAAGCCCGAGGGTGAGAAGCACCTCCCCGGTAGCCCATTCCGAAACCTCGGGATAGGAAGCCGTCCAACACCATCCACCACCCGACACGAAAGTTTTGCGCAACAGTTCGATGGCCGAACGCGTAACGCGCTCCGTCTCGCGGGAGTCGAGCAGCAGCGCCAGACGTTGCAGGCGCTGTGTGTCATTCTGGGCGTTCTGCACCCAGGGTGTGGCAGAAAGCAGCACCTGGCGCAACTCCTCGTTGCGCTGCAATTCGGAAACCAACGCAGAATCCTGCGGGTTTTCCGCCCATCGGCGCAGCGTCCTGGCAATTTCAGGATAACGGCGAACAAGACCGTCAGCCACGCGAGCCGAGAAAAGGGCATGTGCCGCTTCCACTGACGAGTTTACATCGCCCTCCCTGAGACCGGGAAGAGCCGAGACAACCTGCCATGTGGGGTTCTCCGTGAAGTTCAGCAGAGCCTTGCCTCCGGCCGTCAATGCCGGAAGCGACATCTCGAAACGAGTTGAATCGGGAGCGATGAAGAACATGTGCGATTCCATCACATCCTGGTCGGAGGGGAGAATACGCACCATCTGCTGCTCGCCATCGGTGAAGTTGCAGTTCGAAGCCTTCGCACGGAAGATTACCGCCGGCGACATCGCGTCAGCCGTATAGCCGACCTCCACGATTCGCTGACCTTTCGCTGCTATGCTGTCAAAACTGAACTTCTCGCCGGCAAGGACAGTGCCGTCACTCTGCGATACGACCTCGATTATCCCCTCGGCCCCTACGACCGAATCGGTATTGTTCATCACCGAGGCACGAACGGTAACCTTGTCGCCTCCACGGAGGAAACGCGGCGCGTTCACATTCACCATTATCGGCTTCGATGCAACGATGTTCACCCGCGTGTTGGCCGACAGCAGTTCGCGGTTGTAGGCCGCGCCCTGCAAAAGCCACGTGGTGTTCGCATCAGGCACGGTGTATCGCACTTCCAGCGTGCCGTCCTCGGCAGTGAGCAGCATCGGCCGGAAGAACGCCATCGGAATCTCTGCCGGGCGGTAGACAGCCTTGGTGTCGTCTACGGATTTCCCAGTCGAGACAGTCACAACTTCATCAAGTGCCAATCCGTTATCCACCCCTGCGACCGCGCCAAATAATTGCGGGGCGACTGCATCGGCTTCCTCTTCTACAGCTACTTCCTGCTTATGCTCACGCACTACATTCATATCATCTGTCCCTGCGGCAGTGGCAGCGCTTTTCATCATCGCATAACCGCGAATCCTGATGTTAGAGGTAAGATACCCTCTGTTATAGAAATTCCAAGACGGTTCGCCGTAGCTCAACGAGGACAGACGTTTATATGGTATGGATAGATAAGATCTCTCCGTTCCAAGATTCCAACCCGAAACATAAGGTACGGAGTTCCAGGTTCGCGGCATCTCAACGTTAAGCGGAGCCGGGGCAAGCTGGTTGATAGCCATATTTACCATCGAAACCATCACCGCGCTCTGCGCCGTTGCACCCTCAATGGGCTTGACACGGAACGTCACAGTCTCTTCATCTCCGGGAGTAATCCTGTTCCTGAATGTTTCTACTTCAAGATTTATAGCGGACTTCGACTCGGAAGCGTAGAGGTTAAGAGTTCCACTAAACGCATCATAGTCACGTACTCCGCGCATAGAGATGCATCCCTCGCGGAAATCGGATTGGAGCTTTATATCAACTGACTGCATCCCTCGGCGAGTACGCACCCAACGATTCTCTACAGTTTTTCCCTCTTTATCGCTTACAAAAAGCCATATCCATGCGCCCTCTACATTCGATCCGAATACCACGGAAGCGTCCCCGGAGGTATCTGCGGTAATATCCCCTTCCGGGAGCCAAAGCACCTTATCTTTCATAGGCGACACTTTCGAGCGCGGAGAATAGACCACCAAGGACACATCCTTGAGCGGGTTGGCCAAAGTTGAATCAGCAGGTACGAACTCAAATTTATATTCCCCGGGAGGAAGAGCCTTGATAACGTCAACAAGGTTTCCATCAGTCAAAATCCCTGTCCGCGAAGGAATGTCACCATCTATGTTCTCACCTTTTATGGTATAGTTCAGCACAATCGGCTGTGGCTTATCCTTATAGTCAAAGGCTTCGACCTTGGCCTTAAACGGTTTGTCAAGATTTACTACATCAGGAATCTCGGAGCGTATCGAAAGAGGTTTGCCAAGGTTGAATGAGGCTGAAGCTGTCTGAGTCTCACCTTCAGCCGATGTAACGGCAATATCTGCGATAAAATATCCCAACGGCGAGGGCGCGCCGGTCATCACCTCGGCAGGAATCTCGACAGAGAAACTTCCATCTGGCGTAGTCTTACCCTCCAGTGTGGCAAACACAGGAGAAACGGACGCCCAATACCAGTTGCCTGTACGTACACTCATTTGAATCTTCACAACGGCATCCAAAACCGGAAATCCGGCAAATGTCACAGCCTTACCCGTTACGAGTGCAGATTCTCCGAGTGTGCCCGGACGAAGTGCCGCCACATCCTCTACCTGGAAAGTAGGAAGCCGGTAATCGCTGACATTGAACCAACATTCTCCAACATACGAAATATCACCATCTTTATCAATGCAGATGGCCTGTAGGGAAAATTGTCCCTGTAAACCATCCTTCGGAAGAATGAAACCGCTTTGCGCACGACCCCACGAATCAGTCGTAACCTCAACGGTTCCGGCCTCTTGATAATTGGCATCGCGCAAAACTATAGATAGTTTACAGTCCCCACCTATACGGAAATCCCTCTCTTTTTCTCCTCTTTGGAAAGCAACTACAGCGAATGTAATCGAATCGCCCGGATGATAGAGTTTGAGTGGGGTCTGGATGTCAACCCTTAACTCTCCCTTATGGCTCTGATAATCACGGATAGCGACTGATGAAGCTGGAGAATAACGGTCATCGCCACGGCTGACCCTAATCTCCCCGGAGCCGCCTTCCTTACTCTTGTCAAGAGTGAGGAAACCGTCAGCAGAGGTCTTCCCGGAAACGGGAGTAAAACCCGACTTACGCGACCATGGACGGAACGCCACATCTACCCCTTTTTGCGGCTCTCCAGTGAGAGGATTTACCACAACCGCAAATGGATCGGGGTACGAATTTATACTTGTTGCGACAAGCTCTGTGCCGTATAGAACGGGAATCCACTGCGAGTTATTGGCTCCGACAGGTATTCCGTTTATCTCGGGGACTATTATATAACGTCCGAATGAGGGAATGGTGAGTTCCACTGTCTCTTTTTTGGAGAAAGGCACAGTATCGGAAAATTCTACAGAGACAGTCGCCTTAGGTTCCCCTAACCGTGAGGCAACCTTTTTATATTGCAGGTTTGAATTCTCACGGTTGGAGATAGCCGTCACATCATACAGCTTCAGTGTCACCTTAGACGCATTGCCGGCCTCTACCGTCACCTTGAACGGCACACCCGGTACAGCACGTGAACTGTAGGACACATTGGCAGTGGGCTGCGACATGGAGTTAAGCCGGTTCTTCACCGCGTTTATATCGGCATACGATGGATGACCGGCGGCGAACTCCGACAAGATGGGATATACCTTATCATATGAGGCCGGGAGTTCCAAAAGGTAGCGCACGGCATCGGGCGTACGCGGCAGCATCTCCTCATACCTCTCAATCAAGACATTTTCATACAGCGAATCCTCATCACCGTTTACGGAAGATATGATGAACCGGTTTTCATTTATGAATTCGAGCCGGGCAAGGTCGTTGTCAATCTCGGCAGGGAGATTTTCGCGAGAGGCAAGATATTGTCCACGCTCGTGATATATCCCCAATATATGCCCCAATACAGATCCCGCGCCGGGATAGAGCGATGTGTCGTCCGGGTATTGCAGCAATCTTCCGTTCAGCACATTGCTTGCCCTCGGTATAAAAGGGGATAGATTATCTATGCCGCGCACGGCAACAAAATCATATAGCGTGGGGTAGAGTTTCAGGTCGGCACGGCTGAAATCAATCACGCCGGCATAATCCGACAACGGAACGGCCTTCAGCGCCCCGGAATCGGCAAGAGCCTTCGTGGTAAGGGAATCCACTTCGCTGGCAAACCTGTCACGGCTCCAGAGATTATAGTCATCCCCGGCGGAGGCCATCGTAGGCCGCTCGTCAATCTTGTATCGGGAATACTCGTAAATCTCAGTATATATCCTCGCCAGCAGGGTGTTTAGCATAGCCTTGGCGGCAGGGTCGTTAATTTTGGTAGTTATCCGCCCTATGCCGGCTATAACTGCCGGCAGCGAATCAGACGACACCTGCGCCTTTGCCAACGACCAACGTACTGCGGCATCCACCGTCGCCGGGCCGTTGCCCGACTTTACGGCACGCTCCAAATCGGCGCGGGCTGTTTTCTCCACCTGTGCCGGGAAAGCGAAATCAGGTGCCTGTTTCTTCTGGCAGAAAGCGGCTATAGCCGCCCCAAAGGCCATAAGGAGGATTATGAGCTTCTTCATTCCTGAGGAAAATAACTGGGGTTTATATTTCAACTATCGAAATATTTGCAAAGGGCAACCAGGGCCACGCCCTCATTGCCCTTTGCAAATATTGTGTCTTATTACTTAATCTCAGCCCGGCTAATAGAAACGGGGAGATGGATGTTCATCTGCCGGCTTTACGACCTTTGGCGTTCTGACGCAGGCGGTGGTGCTGCCTCATCATGTCGCGTTGGAACTTGCGCTCCACGGCTTTAAGTTGGAAAAGCTGCTTGCGCGACAGTATGTCATTAAACTTCTCGAGATAGTCCTTCTCAATCTGGGCCGTGCGCAGGCGGGCGTCATAAAGGGCCTCGGTGGCTTTCTCGAACTCCGTATCAGACGGGTCGGCCATCTCCGAAACGCGCTTCTCCATCTGGCGGGCCTCCTCCTCTATTCGGTAAGTCTCATCGTCCATTTCCTCATAGAGGGGGAAGAATTTGTTCTGCTGCTCGCGGGTAAGCCCCAGTTCCTTGGCAAAATAATTGCGCTTATACTGGCGCATCTCCGTAAGCCACTGGCTGCGGGCGCCATCCTCCTTCCGCTGGGCAGAAGCCACGCATGGCATAAGGAAAAGGAGAACGGATATATAAATAAGTAATTTTTTCGCCATATTGTTCAGGTTTATTCAATGCGATAAAGCCGTCTGTAAAGGGGTCACTCCATAAGCATGGAATCGGCAGGAAAGAGATCGTCTACGGAAAGGGAGTCATCGTACATCTCCTCCATGATTTCACGGTCGGAAATATCGTCTATTATATACTCGTAGATAAAGTTGTCGTCACGCAGGGCATCGGTAAGGGCCTGGTTGCTGTCTATTGACAGGTCAACGTTGGCAGGCGACATCAGCGAGAACATCTTTATCATGCACCATACGCCGGCAAACATGGCCGCCATATATACATAGGGACGCACCCTGCTCCAGAACGACCGTGGCGCGACAACCGCTTCACGAGGACGCTCGGCAGCCGGATTCTCAGGCAACGACTCAGCCATCTTCGCCGCGAACTGCTCGAAGAAGCCGTCGGGGACGGTCAGCCCGTCTCGGCGCCCCACCCGGGAGAGTATGTCGTTATCTTTTCTCATATCGGTTTTTGAAGCTTAGCACTAATATGACTTACGCGGGGATGGAAGGTTTAACGCCTTAATCGTTGTTGTTGAAATAATTTTCTATTTTTTTCACGGCGAGATGGTACGATGCCTTCAAAGCCCCCACAGACGTGCCGAGTATCTCGGAAATCTGCTCGTACTTCATATCATCGTAATACTTCATGTTGAAGACCATACGCTGTTTCTCAGGCAGTGTGGCCACGGCCTTTCTCAGTTTTCTCACCAACTCGTCGCCATCGGTCCACTCATCGGCCTCGATAAGGTTAATCAGATGGCCTTCCTCATCGTCTATGCTGAGACTGAGGCGCTTGCGCTCACGCTGCAGGTGTGTGATGCTCTCGTTGAGGGCTATCTTGTAGAGCCAGGTGGTGAGTTTGGCATCGCCCCTGAAATTCTCTATCGACTGCCATGCTTTCAAAAACGTATTCTGCAATATGTCGGCGGCGTCATCGTGGTTCTCGACCATGCGCCTTATCTGGCGGTAGAGGGGTTCGGTGTACAGGCGCATAACTTCGTTGAACGCCTCGCGGCAGCTTTGAGGCTGGCGCAGACGCTCTATAAGTTCCTTGTTTTCCTGTGCTATGTCAGTACCCATGTTTTATTTTCGGTTCAAATTTAACACTTTCCACCGATATAACCTACCCTCCTCCTCCTTTTTAATTATTATTAAGCAACCTTTCCGCCACTTTATAGTAACATATAACATAACGCCACCCTCACGTCCCCGGGATATTACCCCCGGACATGAAAGTGGCGTAAGTCTGCCTATGGTCTTAATCGGATCAGATTTCGACCTTCACACTGCGGGCCGACCCGTCAGACAGCATTATGTAGACAATATATATTCCGGGGGCCATGTCAATCGAACATTCATTCCCCCCGTGGCATACGGCACCGTCCAATGCCATACCGGCCATATCATAAACGATAACGCGCTCTATACCTCCGGCGCCACAAGAAGCCGTAACCGTGGAACCCGCCACACGTACCTCAAGGGTGTCTCTTTCAGGAGATGCCACGCCTGTAGGGACATCCGGCAGAGCCTCATAACTGGTTTCCATGCAGTCCGGGATTCCGTTGCCATTGGAGTCACCCTTGGTGCATATGCCGTAGAACTTCTGATAGTCAACCGCTCCGACCACATTGGCGACAACCATCTCTATTTCGTCAAAAGGCTTGGTAGGAGTTATGTGTAGAACATTCTTATCTCCGAATCCCGCAACGTTGGCATCCGCCACACTCCAGTCGGTAAATTCATCGCCGGTATATTCACTTTGAGCCTCAGCCTTGTAGGCCCTCGTCGAGGATGCTTCCGAAACCTGCCGCTTAAGACGGACTTTGAGCCATTCCCCGGCATTTACACCGGCCAGATAAGTCTCGTTCCCGACGATTATGCCTATCTGCTGCGACGGGTCTATGGTACGTCCCAACTTCACAGACAGGTTCACGCCTCCACCCAACGACACGGTGTTGCCTATGGCCATATAGCTATCCAGGTCGTTATCAATAAAGAAGCTAAGGTCTTTGATGAACTGGAAGGCATTAACACCTCCTGCCATAAGAGGCATTACAGATGCATGGAGGCTGACGAGTTCACCGTCACAACCAAGGATTGTGCTACATACCGAACCGGCCTCTTCCACAAAAGGATAGTAAATTTTCAGATTGTTCACGTCAAGATTAAGTACACCGCTCTTCCAAAGCTGTATCTCATCAAACATCTTGCCGGCAGGAACCTCTATGGAGTAACGCACCTTGCGGGTCTTTCCGCTACCAATCAGATCCACAGATACGGCGTTTGATTCGTCAACAGGCTTCGACTCTGTCTGATTGCCGGCGTAATACGTGCGTATCTGCATGAATTCAAGCACATTGGCATTAAGGCCGTTAACCGATTCCTCTACTACGAAACCTACACGCACGGCTGCGGAACCATCGCTGATAGGGGTGCCGTCCGTACGTTTTACTCCGATAATACGCACATTCGTAGCAATACCGAGACCACCGTTATATGTGGCATATGATTCGAAATCAGGACTTACAACATTATTCTCATTCTCAAGATTGCTTATAGAAATCAGAGAACCGCTTGACTCGTACACGGCCTTCTGCACTTCATATGTGCCGTTTTCAATGCCGTTGACAAGCGGATTGCCGCATCCTCCGGCCACCATTCCACCTTCTTCATCCCGGAACTGGTCGTTCTTCACTATCACCTCGCCGTTACACTCCTCATGGCCCTCGCCCAGCACCTGCACCCGGAGCACATACTCTCCTTTGAGGTCGATTCCCGACAACAAGCCTGTAGAACTGTCAACCGTTGCCGTAGAGCCTTCGGGCGCCTCTACAAGTGTCCATTCCACAGGATAGCCCAGCGTCTTGTTCCATTGGAGAGTGCACTCCGTAGCGTCAGGAGCGAGATATACACGCGATGAGTGTGCCAGGTCGCAATGATGAAGGACATCGGGCTTCTCCTTGAAATAGGCATAATAGGCCATCGTGCTTCCCAGATTCACCTCCAGACCTTTCCCCAGATACAACTTGGCGCCGGAGAAAGGCTTGCTGGCCGTCGCCGAGATAAACTGCTCGGGCGTTATATCGGCCACATCCAATCCCAGCACACCGGCATTAACCGTGACACGCTCGGTCTCCGTATAACCTATTGTTTTCTTGTCCTTGCTATAGAAGATTATCTGGGCGGCATCGCCAACGCCGAGTTCCAAAAGACTTGACATGCCGATTTTAAATCCAACCTCGGTCCCGGCATCAAACACCTCCGAATCCGCATTAGCCTCATCTTCGATATGCACCTCTGCCGAACAACCTCCGATTGTCACCACAGCCGCGATGAGTGCGCCCTCTTCGGGATTCTCAACGAATTTATCAGAGATCGCAAGGCCATTGTTACATTTTGCATCAACAAGTTTCAGACTCCTCCCGGAAAGCTCGTTATAAGCGGAAATACCCCCTTTTATAGGGAACCCGTTCGATTTCCAGTCGCGATTCAATATGTTGGGCCTTTCCTTACCGACGAAAGCATACTTAATCTTGAATGATTCAAACGTATCTATGCTTATGCCATCGCCGGTGAGCGAAATCTCATCAAAAATATCAGGGGCTACCGCACTTACGCAGATAGCGGCATCATCACTGCCAGGAATCTGTATCAGAGACACGCCAAGTCCGGTGCCGTCAGCCCCGGTGTCAACAGCCTCCGTGCCTATAAGCTTACCATCTCGATAAAAACCTATATGGAACAGCTTTACCACATCGATTGTCAGCACGTTTGCACCTGTGGAAGCTACGATGCAGAAACCGGCCTCCGTCCCTTTGGCATAATAATGATTTACATCACGCACCGAAACATACGGGTTGCTAACAAGATCAACCTTTACTCCTTTTATAAAGGATGCCGAATTTGAAAGATCCTCATCAGTCAGGTTCTGTAAATTAGATGCCACGCTGGCAACCCCGACCTCTGTATGTACCATATTAACGTGACATCCGTCACCGGCCAACGCGCGGCGGTTCCCCATATAGTGGAGCATAAGCCCCTCATCACTCAGGGTTCCGTCAGCCGCCGGATCGGAATCATGACAGAGAGGTCTGTTCGTATCAAACACAACGGCTGAAGACCGGCCTGTGGCCGTGGTTGCATTGTCAGAAACCGCCACATGGGTTGTCATCCCACCGGCAAAGGAAGTCAATGCAACAAAAAAGCATGAAGATAAAATCTTAAATCTCATATAGTTTAAATAGCAATAAAATCAGTGGATAAAAATCAGTGGATATATATTTCAAATGCAGGGAGATATATTTCTTGAATCTCGCTATGAATCCTTATTCAACAGCAATAAGCCATCTGTCAAGGGCTTAAGAACCTACACCGCAGGGCCTTTAGTCTGTTCGCCGCAATACACAGCCTGTCAGGTTATTACTAATCTGAAACAGCCCTTTATATAGTGAATTTTCTATAATTTGAGAAAATTCGTGCAAAGATACGAAGAATTACCCCCCCCAATGTTAATTTTACTTAAAATCAGTTAATCATTTTAACTTTGTCCATTCCCGGAAAAGGAGTAACTTTGCGGTTACGATTATGGCCACAAAACATTTTCTTGCATATATATTATTAATGTGTCTGTCGTCATTTGTCACGATATTCGGAGCCGAGAAGGCCGACACCGTGATGTCGCTTCGCGAGGTGACTGTGACGGCCATAAAGGGGGGTAGCCTGGCAAATTCCGATGAGTCGGTGACAACTATAAATTCCACTGTCGTAGAACGGCTCGGAATCGACAACATAAAGCAGGCATCCGAGCTGGCACCGAATTTCTATATCCCGGCTTATGGTTCGCGCATGACTTCTACCGTGTACGTGCGCGGCCTCGGCGCACGTATCGACCAACCTGTGGTGGGACTCAACATCGACAACGTGCCGATTATAAACAAAGACAATTTCGACTTCGACCTTGCCGATATAGAACGAGTGGAGGTGCTCAGAGGCCCACAGAACATTCTATACGGACGCAACACCATGGCGGGGCTGATAAACGTCTATACAATCTCCCCTCTTAGCTTCGAGGGGGCAAGGCTGTCGGTAAGCTACGGCACACAGAATACATGGCGCGCCGCCGTGGGTGTCTACAGCCGCCGCCTCCCGATAAAGGATTTCGGCATGAGCCTTAATGTGTACGCCACAGGAACGGATGGGTTTTACCGCAACAAATTCAACAACTCACGCACCGGGAAGGAGAACCAGTGGAGCGCCCGCTGGAAGACCGTATGGCGTCCGGCCCAGAATGTGATATTTGAAAATGCCGCCACCCTCAGCCAGACATGGCAGCACGGCTACCCTTATGCCCCTGCGGGCTCTAAAGTGGTAAACTACAACGACACCTGTTATTACAAACGCCTGAGCTTCACGGACGGCCTGACAGTGAAACACTCTTTCCGGGGTGTAGACTTCTCATCGATTATCTCGTTCCAATATCTGAATGACGACATGACCCTCGACCAGGACTTCATGCCCGTGGATTACTTCACGCTGCAACAGAAACGCCATGAATGGGCCCTGACCGCCGACTTCGTAGCCCGTGGGTCAAGCGGCATATGGCACTGGCTTGGAGGGATGTTCGGCATGGCACGCCGCACCGACATGCGTGCGCCGGTGACTTTCGGCGACTACGGCATAACCCAGCTTATCGAGAATCATGTGAACGGCACAGGCTCCGCCTACCCCATCCGCTGGGACGAGCGCTCGATGGTGCTGGGCAGTTCGTTCGTACTCCCATCCGGTGGAATGTCGGCCTACCATGAAAGCGAACTGCGACTGTCGGATTTCTCCGTGACCCTCGGACTGCGCTTAGACTGGGAACAGGCCAAAATAAGATACCATTCGCAGGCAGAGACATCCTACACGATGTATAACGCCACCGACCCGGCAAACCCCGTACCCATACAGAACGTCCCGCTGGAGATTGACGAACGGGGACGGCTTTCCAAGAATTTCAGCCAAATTCTCCCCAAACTATCGGCAAGTTACCGCCTTCCCGGCTCTTTGGGCAACATCTATGCATCCGTGACAAAAGGATACAAATCGGGAGGGTACAACACCCAGATGTTCTCCGACGTTCTGCAACAGAAACTGATGGAAAAAATGGGAATGGTGATGCTCTACGATGTGGACGACATCATCGCCTACAATCCCGAGAAAAACTGGAATTTCGAAGTCGGAGCGCATCTCAACCTTCTTGACAGACGGCTTCGCGCCGATTTCTCTGCGTTCTGGATTGAGTGTACCGACCAGCAGATTACCATCTTCCCCCCGGGCACCACAACAGGGCGTATCATGACTAATGCCGGGAAGACGCGTTCGCGGGGAGTTGAAGCCTCTTTGCGATATAACGCCGACTGCGGCCTCAGCCTCACGGCCTCATACGGCCTCACAGACGCCCGATTCCGCAAGTACAACAACGGCAAGGAGGACTTTGCCGGGAAACATGTGCCTTATGCTCCGGCCAACACCCTCTTCATCGGAGCCGGCTGGAACCGCCCCACCCCGGGTTCCGGGATATTACACGGCTACGGTCTCGACATATCAGCCCGTGGGGTAGGACGCATATGGTGGAACGAGGCGAACACCGTGACACAGCCCTTCTATATGACCCTTTCGGCACGTGCCCGCGCCGACCTGAAACCCCTCACGGTAGAATTATGGGCCGACAATATCACGGCCACGCAATATGATACATTTTATTTCGTTTCTATAGGGAATGCGTTCTTGCAAAGAGGTCCGCGCTTCTCATGCGGCGTAACCCTCAGGCGCGTGTTCTCCACAGATTGAAACAACATACAAACCTGATTTTAAATGAAGAAATTCCTTTTCACGGGCGCCATACTGTGCGCCATCGCCGCAGGTACCACTCTCACCTCCTGCCTGGGCAATGATGACCCCAAACAGCCCGACACCTTTACGGCCAACCTTCCGGCCGAAATGAACTTCACCGCCGTAAAGGCTCTTGACGGAGGCGCATGGCAGGCGTTCGAAGGAAGTTCCGTACGCTACATGTACAACTTCTCAAGCGGTTCGATGCAGTTCGGCGTTGCCAATATGAAGATTGCCCCCACTCAGATTATCACCTTCTCCCTGCCCGCCATACCCATCACCTATGACAAGGACGGCGCATGGTCGTCAACCGCCGCCGGGCCGTTCACAGTCTCCTACCAGGGGCAGACCCACATCATCACCAATCTCAAGACCTATCTGCGTATCCCGGCAAACTGCCCGGCAGTAGTAAAGACAGAGTTCGAGGTCGACGGTGAATACTTAGTCCGCGTGATGCCTACGGTGAACTACTTCGGCGGAGACACCAAGACCACCAACCTGGCCGACAACTCCCCCTATTCCACCGACATCACATATTACAACATGGCCCTCGACCAAAAGACCATGAAGGCCGAGATGTTTATATACCGCTCGCGGTTCGTTGTAAACATGCCGATGTTCAATCTGTCGTTCGCGGAAGTACCCTTCAAGCTCACAAACGACGGCATCACGTTCGAATCCGCTTCTTTGACGCCCAACGTGGTCACCTTCAAACAGGACGGTTCGGTTGACAAACGCACCCCCAACGAACGGTTCAAAATCACCGATTTCTCAGGCTCCATGAGCGTGGCCGGCAAGCTGGACTTCAGCTTCAACTGCGACGCCTCCGGCATCGGCAATTTCAACGCCACATTCTCAGGCACACCGCTCACCAACCTCCCCGCCATCAACTGACACGCCATTAGCTGACACGCCATCAACTGTCACAAATCAATCGCGCCAACGGATATTATATCCGTGGGTGCGATTGATTTGTTAAATAGTTGTAAAATAGCACACAAAACACAAATCTCATTTGCGAGTTTATTATTTTCTTAGTAATTTTGCAATGCGTCTAGGATGAGTCGCCAAGCGTCTCAATCATGGGTTTATCCCTGACACTAGTCGCTTTTTTTATATCTTTATCAAATTTATTAAAAAACAATAATTATGGTAAATTTTTGTTACATCGATGAATCAGGTACACCGGGAATCCCCGGTAATTCAAGCCATTATGTATTATGTGGAATTTCTATACCTTTGTATAAATGGAAGTTTTGCGATAAACAATTATCGAAAATCAAAAAGAAATACGGACTTGATAATGCCGAGATACATACAGGTTGGATTCTACGCTCCTATCTTGAACAAAGCCGCATCCCCGATTTTGAAAAGCTTGACATTCCTCAAAGAATATTAGCGGTAAAAACCGAACGGAAAAAAGAAATATACAGATTGCAGAGAAGTGGGGACAAACGCGCCTACAAACAATTACGCAAAAATTATCGTAAGACAGAACCATATATACACCTTACCTTTGACGAACGGCGGTCGTTCATAAAGGAAATCGCCCAGACAATAAGCCGATGGTCTTTTGCCCGCATTTTCGCAGAATGTATTGATAAAGCACATTTTGACCCTGCAACGGCAAAACGCACCGTCGACGAACAAGCCCTTGAACAACTCGTTTCTCGTTTCGAGCGCTATATGGGAAATATGGAAAACAATAACGAAGCTGTATACGGCGTACTTATCCATGACAATAATGAAACCGTGGCAAAACGCCATACGGAACTCATGCAACGTTTTCACCGACAAGGGACACTATGGACAAAAATCCACCATATCATTGAGACCCCGCTCTTTGTAAATTCCGAACTCACTGGGATGGTGCAGGTAGCCGACCTATGCTCTTATGTGCTAAGGAGGTATTTTGAGAATAATGAGACTGAATTATTCGACCTATTAAAGAAACGCTTCGACAAGGCACATGGTAAAATAGTTGGTGTAAGACACTTCACCAACGACAGATGCGGATGCGCCATATGCATGGAGCATTAAGTATTCTGTTGCCGCGCAAAATATTGCTAAAAAAAGCGAAACCGTCACAAAGCCATGGAGGTTCTGTGGCGGTTTCGCATTTTTTTCGTAATTTTGCGGAAGAAAACCACATGAGTATAATCTCAACTAAAAACTCCATATCCAAATGGTAAATTACAAAGATCTCGGTCTTGTAAACACTCGTGAGATGTTCGCAAAGGCCATTAAAGGCGGTTATGCAATCCCCGCTTTCAACTTCAACAACATGGAGCAGCTGCAGGCCATCATCAAAGCTGCTGCCGAAGAAAAATCGCCCGTAATCCTCCAGGTTTCCAAAGGTGCCCGCAACTACGCTAACGCCACCCTCCTCCGCTACATGGCACAGGGCGCCGTAGCTTATGCAAAAGAACTCGGCTGGGAACACCCCCAGATTGTGCTCCACCTTGACCACGGTGACAGCTTCGAACTCTGCAAAGACTGCATTGACAACGGTTTCTCATCCGTTATGATTGACGGCTCACACCTCCCCTACGAGGAAAACGTGGCCCTCACAAAGAAGGTAGTCGACTATGCACATCAGTACGATGTCACCGTAGAAGGTGAACTCGGCGTACTCGCCGGCGTAGAGGACGAGGTTTCCTCCGACCACCACACCTACACCGACCCCGCCGAAGTTGTTGACTTCGCCACCCGCACAGGTTGCGACTCGCTGGCTATCTCGATCGGCACCAGCCACGGCGCATACAAGTTCACCCCCGAGCAGTGCACCCGCAACGCCGAGGGAATCCTCGTTCCCCCTCCATTGGCTTTCGATGTACTCGATGCCGTGATGAAAGAGCTCCCCGGCTTCCCCATCGTACTCCATGGTTCTTCCTCCGTTCCCCAGGAATATGTGAAGACCATCAACGAGCTCGGCGGCAAACTCCCCGATGCCATCGGTATTCCCGAAGAACAGCTCCGCAAGGCTGCCAAGAGCGCCGTATGCAAAATCAACATCGACTCCGACTCCCGCCTTGCCATGACCGCCGCCATCCGCAAAGTATTCCACGACAAACCCGGAGAATTCGACCCGCGCAAATACCTGGGCCCGGCTCGCGACGAGATGGAGAAACTCTATAAGCACAAAATCGTCAATGTGCTCGGCTCCAACGGCAAAGCCGAATAATCACCCTATATACAGATACGTATAAACCATATCAGGGCGGTGTGTCAAAAAAGATGAATTTTGACACACCGCTTCTGTTATATAACACTTTTGGCAATGGCGGTGTGTCAAAATCCAGATAAACGTCACCCAACGAGAAAGTTATTAAGTAACTGGTCGAAATTATTTTAATGTTTGTCCGAGGAAAAGATTCAAAAATTTTGCCGGAGAAACATTGAAATAATCAGACCTGTTAGTATAAAATAATTTTGAACAGTTACTTATCCGTGGTAACTTATAGTGGCGCCGGACCTCCGGGACGGCAGGCCACCCGAA